>NZ_JBKGFP010000017.1:0-320199 GCF_046557535.1 Pseudomonas sp. S1(2024) | reverse complement strand
AGTATTGGTATCACCTAAAACTATACTAAGTACACTAGATTAGGGTGAAACCTAGCTCCACCCTCCCCTTAAAAATCAAGGTGTTGACATCTATAGGTGTACTATCTGTACCATCCGCACCTTTTTGGGTGGGTGCATTGGATGGCAGTGGTTCAGGTGGTAGCGAAGGTGGTGGTTGACGGCACGGGAATCCAGAGCGAGATTCCTGTCTTGATCACAGAGCACGGTGTGGTCTCCTCGCTGATTGACTACCTCCTGGCCAACCATCATCTGAGCCCTAGTTGGCAGCGTGCGGTAACCCAGGCCACAAAGCTGCTGCTGGAGTACATGGAGGCCAACCAGCACCATTTCTCCGACCCCCGCTCTCTCTTCCAGGCCTTTGCCTCACGTCTCTATACGGGAACAATCGGAGATGATGGGCTAGATCCATCTGGCTTAGGGTGGGTGCCAGCCAGTCGTAACTCATCAGACCGTCATATCTCAGTCCTCAAGGGCTTCACAGACTATCTGGCTGATCTGTACGACGCTCCGGCCATGAACCCCCTGATGACCGCCAGTACCTATGATCAGCGGCTTAATTACGCTGCCTGGCACCGCCGCAACAGCAATGATTTCCTAGGGCACATCAAAAGCAAAGCGCTCTCGAAGAACGTCGATCAGGCGCGGAATATTCGAGGCCGGCGCGCACTCAGCAAGGCTGATGATGACGCCATCGCGTTCCCTGAGAAGCTTTTCCAAGCGATGTACATGGAGGGCTTCGGTGGCGCTCCTGATCCTAGGTGCGCAGTGCGAGATCAACTGATACTGATCATGATGCACGGCGCGGGCTTACGAGAGAGCGACGCACAGCACCTCTGGGTAGTGGATGTCGAAGATCACCCTCTGATCGAGGGTGGCGCCATGGTTCGTGTCTATCATCCCGAGGAAGGCAAGGCCCCAGACAACTGGAGAGGCCGCAAGGGCACCACGACTCGCGCAGCGTACTTGAGGGAGAAGTATGCCCTAACGGCCAGGAACCTTCGCCAAGGCACGAAGCGTGTTGGGTGGAAAACGAGACTGGTCGACCACGCGGACAACTACATCCAACTGTACTGGTTCCCTACACGCTTCAGCGTGCTATTCATGATGCTTTGGAAGGTTCATATCCGATACTTGGCGACTGTAGAGCGGCACCATCCTTACGCCTTCGTTTCCTACGAAGAATCCGTCGCAGGCCAGCCATACACCCTTCAAGCACTGAACGGCAATTACAAGCGAGCCTTGGCGCGTATTGGGCAAACCGTATCGAAGCCTGAGGGTCGATCCACCCATGGCCATCGGCACGCTTTTGGTCGGCGCCTGAGGAAGGCTGAGGTTCCCCCGCAGATCATCCGCAAGGCTATGCACCACACCTCCCTGGACTCGCAGAAAAGATATACCGCACCAGGTATCGCGGACGTTTCCTCTGCGCTTACCGCCGCAGGGGAAAGGCTCGACGAGCTGACCGACAGCGGCCAGATCATTTCGCCCTTCAACGATTGGGACGAAGCGCTACCAGCGACTCTGGAAGCATTCGAATCGCCACAAACAAGGTACAGAGTTAAGAAATTTTGACTAAGACAACACGACGCGGATCACGAGACGGTCGCTCTTCGGACACGAACTTCACTTGGATTGTGCAGGAGCGAGGCGAAGCCTGGGAGCGCTGGCGTCAACTCCTATCCGGCTGGATTGCAACGCAGACCGGCTCAATTGGTGTGAAGATCAACGCGATGAATTGGTTCATGGCCAATTACCTGCCGACGGTGCCAGGCGGATCTAGTCCTGACGTGTTCTTTCAGGTCGCGGAGAAGGGTTTGCTGCCAGAGTTGAGGCCGCTCATGGAGTCATCCATGAACGCTGCGACTGCCGTGAAAAACCAGAACTGGATCGTGGATCTGCTCGACTGGATCATCATCCACAGCTACAGCGAGCCAAATGACCATGGCGTCCCTATGGCTCTGGTCAAGAATCCGTTCGCCAAGGGCAAGGAAAAGACGGTAATCACCGAGACCGTGCACAATCCGTTGCCCTACGCATATCTTCGTGAACTTCGCGAAATTCTGTGCCCGCAGCCCAGGGGTACATTCCGCGATTGGGAGTGGGCTCAGCGACAGTCCGGTCAACTGCGCTCTGATTTTGGAGATTGGTTCCCGGTCGAGCAGTCGGTTATCGACGAGGATGACCCGGATTGCGTATGGCGCTACAAAAATGATCGCTACGAAATCTGGTCGCCTGTTCGGTCGATGGCGCTTCACGTAAAGCTTCATTTGCCGCTTCGTACCTATCAGGTACGTTTCCTGGACTCTGGCGAGGCTGATACGTGGCGGTATGAGGGTGGCGACTGGGTTCTGAACAATCGCCATGGGTTCTCTCTAGGTCGCGAGGGAAACCCCTGGAAACGGGGAATCTTCTGCCGTATCCACGACCAGGACATCGGTGAAATCATGACCGGTCTCTACGTCAGCACAAACAAAACGGCAGACCAGAACAAGGAGTCTCGTGAGCGAGGCTACACGATTCCATGGCAGAACGAAGATGTCCTGTACTGGCTGGAGCGCCTGAGGAATTGGCAAGAGAAGTACAACCCCATTAACGGCCCAACCTCCTGTGCTGATCTGGCAGAGAAGCACTTCGGTAGTGTCAAAACTGCCGAGCAGAAGAAAGACATGGGCTCGATCTGCTTCCTCTTCCGCGACCCCACGGCGCCTCCAGGAGAGCGTGACAAGCCCATGGGAGGCTACACACTGCCTAACCTGTGGTATCGATTGCTCTCGACGTTAGAAGATCGGGTTGCCGCACGTGGCCAGACCCTTTCTGACGGCTCTAGGTTGCGTTTCGTACAGCCTCCCGACCCCAAATTGAATGTGCTGCCGATCAAAACGGATTTCCCACTCCACAGCCTCCGTGTTTCGCTTCTGACGTGTTATGCCATGGAGGGGCGCGTCCCGATTCAAGTGCTATCCAAGCTGATTGCAGGTCACTCTCGGATCATCATGACGCTGCACTACACGAAGCCGACCCCGGCTATGGTGTCCCAGGTAATGGACGTTGCAAGCGGACGCATCAGCGCTACGCAGGATGAAAATCTGAAGATCTTCCTTCGGGACGCTGACATGCGTCAGATCCACTCTAAAACGGCCTTCATTGATGGCAGCGCAATCGAGATTGCGTTGGCGAATCGCAATGCAATCGGCTGGGAGCAGCGTCACATCGGGCTGTGCCTTGTCGGTGGAAACAGCGCTCGATCTGACGAAATGAGCAACATAGGCGGATGCTGGAACGGTGGGGAGGTCATAACTCGGGGCAATAAAGGGCCTGTCTATGGCCCAGTCCCACATGGCCTAGAGAACTGCCCACGTTGCCGCTGGTTCATCACCGATGCACGTTATTTACCAGCGCTTGTGGCCCACCTCAACATGCTGAGTTATCGAGCCTCCCAGGTTTCGTCGCTTGCCGTTGAGATCGAGCAGCAGCGCGATGATCTGCTAGACGAGATGTACTTTGCTGAGCAGGAAAACCGCCCATTCCTGCTACAAGCAGAGCTGCAACAGGCTCAAAGACGCTATGAGAAGCAAATCAAAGAGGCTGACGAGTACGCGAAAGACCTGATCTCCTGCTTCCAGATCATCAGCAAGATTGTCTCAATCGAAGAGGGTCGGGACACAGGTGATTCGGCCACGAAGTTGGTAGCCGTGGGATCTTTGGAGGACATTCATCAGCCCATCTCATTCATCGAGACCAGTAGTGAGCTGTGGCAGATCTCCCAGCTGTGCGAAAACGCTGAAATCTATGCTGATTTGACGGATGAGCTGAGGGCCACACCTGCCATCGAGAAGCGCTCTCGCGCTTTGAATCACCTTCTGATGCGGGGCGGCTACGCACCTATTTTGATGGGAATGGATGATCGCCTCCAGCTTATTGCCGGGAATGCGATGATGAGGTCTATGGCTTTGACGCTGTCTCCCAATGACCGAATGGAGGGATTCCGTGAGGTTTCCAGCCTGCTTGAGGCAGGAGAAGGCCTACAGCTTCTACCAGCCGCTATGGAGCCGCTGGAGCGCCTCACGAAGCAACCGGTGGCGAAGCTATCCGATCTGATCACAACCACCTCAAAACACGTCCGGGAGGCCATCCGTGATCGATCCCCAGCTCATCTTTGAAGAATTGGTAAGCCAGGCCACCAAACAGCAAGCCAAGTCCCTGACGGTGCTGCATGGCGTCCTGGAGGCACATCAGAAAACGAAGAGTCGCAACTTCTCGATTGCCACGATTGCCAAGCTATCCGTTGCGGCTGGCGGGCCATCTGCCTCAACGATCCGCAACAGCGGAGGGTTTCGTTTCCGTCAGCTGATTGAGGCCTGGGCTGCAAGTGTGGGCACGGATAGGAGACTGCCTACGAAGTCCAAGGAACAGGGCATACCAAGCGACAACGAGCTGCTTCAACGTATTGACGATCCAGCTCTGCGTGCGGTGTTTACACAGGTTATGGCCGAGCGCCGTCGCTACTTGGCTGAACTCAACCTTCTGAAATCCCAGAAGGACATCGTTGTCGACCGCCGCCCAAATGTGGTCGAGATACCTCAAGAGAGGGAGTCAGTTCAGCTTTTGCCCTCATTGACAGGGGTTCTTAGTGACATGGAGATCACAGCCCTCAGAGCGGCGGTATCGGACGATTTCTTCGATAGGCAAGGCTGGATGGTGACCAGGGCGGGCCAGGTGAAAGGCGATTCAGGTGAGATCTATAAGCATGGGTACGTGCCTGCAATTCGGAAAATTCTGAAAGAAATCGAATGATCTGACACAGCTGCGTGGAGATGGCTTGTAGTACATAGACATAGTACATATACTAACCATCCCTCGCGGCTGTAGCCCCCATGGTTAATGGCCCACGATCATCTTAGTACAGTAGGTGATCTTATCTGTATTCATTTAGTAGAGTTAATTTTGATTGAATTTCATTCCAGTTTTTCTGGAAAATTTGCCCGAACCTGGCGACCATGCTCAATCATGCCTGGCTTGGCGAAATGGTGGGCCTTGCAAACTGAGTTGACCTTTTGAGGCTCGCATCCCCCTCACCTACTTCACCTCTGATTTGCGCCCCCGTGTTTCGCAAAGGGGGAGAATTAAACGGGCAAGCCCGCTGTCGAGATGCAGCCAGCGCTGCTGAAACAGATCGACTCCCCCCTCTATGGCTCAAATGCAAGACACATCAGCTGGCGCCAAGGGCGTCGAGCCTGCCAGCAGGTATTGCCAGCATTTTGAGATTTCTGATGCAAAGCTCGCGATTGTTCATCTGGTCTACATCTTCCAGTGACGCCATCACCCGATGCTTCCTTGACTCTCTCATTTCGGAAACAATCTGATTTTTCAATGCTGTGGATTTCATTGAATTAATCACTGGTCTCCTGATGGTTAATCATAGAAAACAGGGCTTTTGAATCAAATCATGCTTGACCGCATAGCAAATCAAAAAGATTGCTTTAGTATTAAATTGTCATGCATGGATAGCAATTTAGTCAAAATCGACACATCATTTCACGAATGCATACGCACAAAAAATATGGTATACACGAATCAACCATCGAGATGGAGTTTCTGAATGCTAGTCTATGCCAACAGTTTTGAGCTGGAGCCGGAAGATGGCGTTCATAGCATCATCCATCTCATTGGCCGCTGGCTGCGGCAGAAAACCCGTGTCAGCATCAACCTGGACAAGCTATCGCATGGTATTCGCGAGCTGAAATTTGATGATGGTAGCCTTCTCAGCTCAAAGAGCTCTCAGGTCAACAGCCAGGATGACACCCACCCCTACCTGTTCAGTGTTCGCTACACGCATCCCGATTTTCAAATCTCTGGCCGACGATGGACAACAGAAATTGGAGTACGCCAGATTGAACCTGGCGCACGGATTGAATGCAGCATTTTGCTTCGCACCGATGAGATCAGCACGAAGATCACGGCGCCAATCATGGTCACACGGCCTAAGCTGGTTGTTGACCTGGTTGAGTTCTGCAGGCCTGTAGGTGGCACCCCTGGTGCGTATCCCAAGAAGCTGACAGTCGACAGTGCACCTGCGTTTGAAAGAGAGCTTGATCGACAGGATCGAAAGCATCCTTATGTGGTGATGAGTGTTGGTGACGATGGAAGGTATGCCATCAACCCTGAAAGACTGCGCTCCCTGCTTCTGGGGCTGGCCGACATCGTTGTGATCCCCAAAACCGAGAGCACTACTGCGATTGAGCATCTCCTAGGGCGACGCTACACCCCTTATGGCGGTGCCATCAAGGTCATCTTTCCAAAACGGGGGCGTCGCGTCTATGACCACTATGAAACCCGGCTGTTCGCCTCCAGAGCTGGCGAGTCTGAGCCCTTGGATGATCAACAGCTGGCTGCCGCGATCCTGACCGAGATTACTCACCGATCGAACATCAGGGAGTCCTGGCGACACATCTCCCAAGAGGTGGTGGAAGAATCCATCCTGCGCAGAAAGCTCTACCAGGCACTTGCCAGCGTCCATAATGCCGACGTGCTAATGGACATCCATGAGTACCAAGCCTTGCTTGAAGAAGCTGACCTGGAACTCCGTGCGAAAGAAGGTGTAATCAAGGAGCTTCAGCTCGATCTCGAAGACAAAAGCTCCGAGGTGTATCGAGCAATGGCTTCCGTGGAATCGCTTCGCAAGACCCAGTTCACACGCGGCAGCGACACCTTCGCAAGCGCATCGGTACCCGCGAGCATCATTACCATTCGCGAAGGCCTCAAGTCGCTACAAGATGAGACACTGGGTCTTGAACAAGCCTTGACCCTGATCGCCAATCTCTATCCTGATCGTATCGTGGTGCTCGAAAGCGCCATCGAATCAGCCCGACAGTCCGACCGTGGGCATTTCCAGTACGCACAAAAGGCCCATGAGCTGCTGAACAGGCTTGCATGTGAATACTGGCCGATCATGGCTGATGGTGGAACCACCCAGCAGGCGAAAGCCGTTTTCACCGAGACTACCTTTTCGGCAACAGAGACCAACTTGAGTGCAGAGGGGAAGCGCCTGCGAACCTTTATCTACAAGGGCCAGCAGCTACGCATGGACACACACCTGCGCTATGGGGTTAAGAACAGCAAAGCCACCACGTTACGGATTCATTTTGAATGGATTGGTGGAGACCAGAAGATAGTCATTGGTCATTGTGGCAAGCATCTGGATTTCTAGTTCCTGCGCGAAAATTGACCTCTAGTCAAATCCACATTGCGCACAATGAGTTGAGCCTGTTACAAATCTGTCGGGAGATGGGGCGCCAACCTTTCCAAGAGTGTGTTTGTAACGATTCAAACCCAAAGAACCAGGTTGAGAGACGTTAAATGACTCTCGGGGCGAATCCAGCGTGGAGGGAGATGCACGTGCCGAACAGCTTGGCCATGATCTCACGATTGCGGCACTTGCGATTCGAGCGTGCTCTTAGGGCATGATCCCCACTGCCCGTCACTCACCTGAAGCCATGCTTTACTGATCTCTGGAGCTGTGGTCTCATCGTGTATTGACCGAACTGGTAGCGGAATCCAAAATGTCCAAACGTGCAGAAGCGCTCATCATTGCCCATAACCAGCTAACCCGAATGATGCTTCCATCAACCGACAAACGCTGGGCTCAAGCGCTAAAGTTGGCTGAAAACGGTAAGCTCAACCAGGCTGCGGCGTTGGTCGCACAGGTAGTGGATTCTATTGATATTGCCCCAGTTGACCATGAAGCGCTAATTGACCGGCCACACGACTTTGTGACGCATGTCGATGAGGTCTTGAACCGTGTGATTGCCGAGCTTGTCATCAGCACCCTCATGAATGTTGCGAGCATCACCCACTCCCCCTCCCCGGAAATGAATGAGATGACGGCCAGGGCTGCCGACATTGGTATCTACATGGCTGCTTACAATGCAGCCACCGGTTTTCTCCAGGGCGGTCGTACCGTGTCCCAGTTCGAGCGTGCCGAAAAGTACTTTCAGATTGCTATTGCTGAAGCCAAAACACCGAATGAAAAGGCTGCTTGTTACGTAAACTACTGCCCCATTGTTAGAGATGGTTTGATTACGGGTAAGCCTGACCATGCTGCAGCTATCGAAATTTATGAAAAAGCAGCTGATTTGGGTCTACTGATCGGCATGTTCAACGCGGCCAATGTTGGTTTCTGGGGATACAGGAAAGGTGATAAAAGTAACGCCAACCGCTCCGCCAGATGGTTGAAAAAACTCATCGATACTGTCGATGCAGGGCTGCCGCGTCTCGCAATGGATGGCCCCCTCGAAGTCGACTGCCTGTATAACGCCGCTCTCCTTCAGTTGGCTGAATACCATATTCACGGTGACATTGAGAACGCCGACCCTGAATACGGCCTCACCCTGCTTAAAATGCATGACCCAAGAGAGTCGAAAACCCAGGATATCGTAGATTTTCTTACCGATTGCGCTATTGGGGTTAGAGTCTCACAGCTTGATAAGCCAGAGACCACCAGCCCTGGTAACAGCTGGGCCTGTGTACTGTCCGCCATGGACTGGAAAATCGGGCCGGTCTCTCAGCATCCGACATTGCCATTGGAACTCTTTAAGCTCGACGATATCTCTTCCCAAGTATTCTTTGCTGTTGTCCATGCTCAATTCACGCCTGAAGGGCATGCAGAGACGATAGCCATAATTCAGGAAGAGCTGGCGAGGACAGGAGTTTCCAAATTCTTCCTGGTTCCAGCGCATGCTATTTTCAAAGAGTCAAATGGGGACGTGTTCACACCATTGCTCTACAACAATGATGGTAAGCGGTTCGTGGTGTCGCTTGGACTCAGGACTTCCGCTCAACAACTCATGAAAAACATCCAGGACAAGGTCAGCTTTACAGACCGGAAATTCAGTTCACGATCGTGCGCCATTAGTATTGCTGTCAACCATCTAAATGGTGGCGTGGCGTGCAAGGATGGTTTTAACTTTCACAGTCCCTATGGCATTGTGCAGGACTGGTGCTTGCCAATCCCTCACGGTGAACCGGAATTGAGCTTCCTAAACTAGAGAAGATGCCGATGCGCCGGACTCTCCAAGGGTCTGGCCTCTGACTTTGCAATCAAACCCTGCGATCAATCACCTCACCAGCATCAACTGACCGTGACGCGGCAGGTGCAGGGTGGAAACATCAGAACCAGACCCCCAATACCTGCAAATGCCTTATGGGGCAAAGCCATCAACTTCGTATACCCAGCGCCTTTCCACGAGCTGATCCAGGTTGACAATGCGGCGCTTTTTGAAATTGATCTCACCCTGGATGGTCAATCCGGACGCGCTTTTGATGGCCACATCAAACATGTTTGATATGGAAGGCGTCGTTTCTGCCAGGGTGGTGAGCACCTTCCCTACTGATACGAGCAACCCCACAAGACCATTGGTATTGTCAGGGTTTAAATCGGCGGATCGGGATTGCATAAAATCGCTTAAAATCTGGGTGACTTCATTCCGAAGATCCAGTCCCTGTTCTGAAGTTAGGCCAGCGGGTATACCCAATTCTACCTCACCAGGAAGAAGCTCACGGTGATTCTTTACGCGACCGCCGTTGGGGAAATCATCCAACTCAAGTGAGAAGAGTTTTGCTTGCTGATCTAGCGCAGCGGATACCATAAACATAGTCCTGCCACGAATAGGGGCCTTAACACCAAATAGTTTTAAGTCAAATCCCAGTATGGCGTCAGCTAATCCTTTGATATCCTCATTGCTGGCAATATCCATACCTTTTAGATGGCTATGCCCCACGGCGCCCAATAAATAACTCCCTCCAGAAACGCTGGCGTGATTTTTCGACACCTTGAGCTTTTCGCATCGGTCATGGATTAATGCTCCACTCTCACTCACGCGCCTATCAGCCAAAACGATGCAGTGAGTGCCTAGATGCATGCCAACGAGAACTGTCACTGGATTAGAGCCCCATAAATATGGTGATGGATCATCCGACGCCTTTAGCCTTCAGTGGATTCACGTAGCTATGACGTCGTAACCGGAAATTTTTAATCTCCTATCAGTATCCTTGGGAGACCATGATGAATCAATCTGACTGATCGCCTTTCCCTTCTCAGCCGGTAGAGATCAGTACGAAAACCGACTAATCCTGAATAAAGCCCGCCTCAAAACTGAACAAGTGCCACGGCATTGGCTAATGATCCATGGCTTACCAGGATTCTGAATTTTGTGAGCAAAACGGCCCTCCAGGCCTTGATTGCACGCGGCAATGCGGCAAAGGTAAGATGAAAAAAACAGGAGGTTTTGTCATGAATTTTCTCGTTAGAAAAGACCGTATGTGCGGCCCCCACCACGGCGTGCTCTTCAAAGCGCTGGATGAGGTTTACTATGACTCCAATGGCGCAGGTCGTGCAGCGGCAGGTGAGAAGAGCTATCCACACTTCAATATCTTGGAAGACAGCGGCGCCATTGGGGCAGTCCACGAAAATCTGCATCAGTTCTTCAGCGAGCCGGCCAGGCCTGGATCGCCCCGCGCCCTGATGCTTTCAATCGACTGGTCTCAACACGGCTCGCGCAACAGTCAAGCCAGAGCTGAATGGGCCAATTTCATCGATATGGCGCTTTCGAAGCGGCTGATCAATAACTTTCCGCTCGCGGGGGATGTCGATCTTTTCCTGCTCGTGGATGACACCCTCTATCCAGAGCCCTTCCAGCACATCGATCCCGCAACAACCAGGTTGCTGGACTACTCCGGCATGGATTTGAACACGGCGATCGACTATGCCGTCTCTTTCATCAAGGAGACACGCCACCAGGATAAGCCCTATGTGCCATCCTGGAAGCGTGATCAGGAGCCAGATGCTGGGCCAACAGTTCCTTGAGGGGTCTGACAATGGGAAGTCGAGCCTGGCTCCCCATGCCTGAAAATGCTGAATGGTCACTCAGGTCTGTCATTCGGCTACTTTTACAGAAGGTGTACGACAGGCTTTGGAGTAGACGCAAAATGCAAAGGTTGGCCCCCCTCACCCACTCTCAACACCATAAACAGGCTAGCTCTGAAACCCCGGCCCGCATGCAATGGATCAAGGCTTGAGTCGTTTCACCATGTCAGTGATCACGCCGTAGATGATCCGTCTCACCAGGTACTTCTCCCCGGCTGTCATGCCTTCCTGGTGGTTCTCCATTAGAAAATGCGCAGACTCTAGGAGCTTTCCAGAGACTTTTGTGATCAAAGAACCAGCGATCTTCTCCCCAAGACCAATTTCCTTGCCTAGCTTGAGGAAGCTACCGAAGGTGACTTCACCAAAGGTGCGCGCTCCATCGAGCTTCCAGACCAGCTCAGCATTGATCCAGGGCGCCATGTCTTCACCATAAACGGCGGTACACAACATGTCGTAATGCGGCGTCATGTGGTAAGAATCACCCCTAACAAAGAACGAAAGATTCTTGAGGTGATTGTCACCATTTCCCACCAGCGTATTGAAAACCAACCAGGTGAATAGCTGCATACGGGTCTGCGCAACGTTACGCACCATCCCCAAAATTTTCTGGAGGGATTCAAGCGTGGCCTGGTTGTACTTGAAATTCCTGTCCAGGCCGAGGAGCTGACAGGCATCCAGCACGTGCTCTCTGACAAGCTGACCATTCACCCTGGCCCTGTCGAATCTCTCGATCAGATATACCGGCTCTGGGACGCGCCGGATGGATACCGGAGGTACCTGACCCCATACACGCTTGGCGAGGGACATGATGAACCATTCGTTCACTACGGTGGCGTTGTACTGATTTGGCTGATCATGATCAGGCTTGAGGATGTGGGTTGATGGAGTCGCGCCCTCAGGCTCAAACAATCCCTCATCGTTCATCACCACGGCCAGTTTGTGCTGTGCACCTGCGAGGGACATTCGTTTAGGTGCGCCAGTGGTGAGTGCCACCCGAGGAAGGTTCTGTATCCGCTCGCTAAGCTCATTGTCCGGAAGTGGTCTAAGCCCACCCTGCTCCTGGGCATCCAGTGTATTGAGCAGAGTGATAGCACCGGCAGACTCGGCACCGTAGTAGCCAAGAAGGCCAAAGGCATCGGCGAACTCGATTTTGGCATCTCCAGCGAGCAATGTGCGTGCTTGCTCTTCAGGCAGCAGATTATCGAAAAACCACTGCACCGGACGTTTCGTGGATCCGTCCAAAATCACGCCAGCAGATCTTGGCAATGTAGGCGCCAGGTCATATCCATTAGGATGTTCGATCCAAGCAGGGGTGTACTCAAGGCTCCAGATTCCAGATTGATCCTTAAGTGTGGCCACGTGGTCGGAATTGATGACTACCTGAAGCTCTCTCACTGGCTTGGCTCCACGTACATGCGGATGCCAAGCTCATTGAGCACCTGAAGCACGCTTGCCAATGAAACAGAGCCCTTGCCGGTTTCCAGATCGCGCAGCAGTACATGACTCTTGTCCGTCATCGAGGCCAGGTCTACCTGGGTGATGCCTTGCTTCTTCCGTGCCTGGCGCACGATGTCACCAAGATCGATGGCTGTCCGAATGGGCTTCAGATTGTTCATGACGGATCCTAAAACTAACCTATAGTTTACATTTTTGACCGCACCCCTGCTTCTGTCAAGAAAATATAAGGAATTCTTTCGATTTACTCTGTCGAGCGCAAGTTGGGCTCTAAATATAAGGAATTATTTAGATTTTACGCTCGGAGATCAAAAATCATGGAAAATCGAAAGCAAACCTTAGCTTGAGCCGGGTGCACCAGGTGCGTTTTGAGTACTGGGGTGATCTGGGTGGGAGATCGCCGGCAGCAGATCTATGCTTGGCGCGGCGCTGTCAATGCCATGGATGCCATCAACACCCCTCACACCACCGCCCTCACCTTCTCTTTCCGCTATGGCCAGCCAATTGCCGAGATGGCCAACCTGGTGCTGGCGAATTTCTTGAACGATTCCAGCTTCAAGATCGTGGGCTCACCGCTGGCAGACTCCAAGCTTCAGGAGATACACTACCCCAAGGCCATCCTCTGTCGCAGTGATCCTTGATCCACATTTAACCCAGGCAATGCAAAACAGAGCTGGCAAGCTTTCGAATGAATTCTGCTGCAGCTTGCTCTTTGGGGTTGCGTTCAATGAGCGATTGTATGATGACGACTCCCCATGCGGAAATGTCATCTTAACTAAGCCAGGGAGGGGATTCGCCTGCTTTGCCAGCATGCTGGGCACCCTCCCCAGCCTGTCGATTTGACTATGCTCTGATCAACTGTAAAACACTGGGCTCTGATGTCTCCAGGCACCCATCACATGAGCACGCCACGGGTGAGCCTTCTTGCCTCCGTTGCTGAACAGCTGCTCTTCCGCCTGGTGCGGATGAATGCCCAGTCGCAACCCCACATCTTCGACCAACAGGCAAAAATCTTCGTAGTCCGCACCTGTTACCTTGTCGACGACACGCACGCGCAACTGATTAGGGTCATTGATCGCCTTTTTCTTCGTGGTGTAATCCGTCTCAACACTGGGCCAGTGCCACTGCCCTGTGAGCAGATGAACACTGCGTGCTGTCCACTGATCGAGGATGTAGCCATCGGCCTTGGGATCGGCGAAGAAAATGATCTTGGTGAAGTACGCTGGGCCCATGCACGGCAGCTTCCCACTCGCCTTGAGCCTGGAAAACGCATCGAACGCACTGCGGCGGGTGTGCTTGCCCTGGCGAACCTCATCGCAAAGTGGCAACCAATGCGCCTTCGCCTTCCAAAAGTCCTGGCCATGGTTGGTCTTCATCCCACCCCAAGCCATGGTGCTCAGCACACATACCTCTGTCGTAATCTGTGGGTTCAACCACAAGGCGCGTAGCGCCGATCGGGTCAAGGCAGTATGTGACACCCCTGGCAGCCCCTGAAGGGTCGAACAAATATGGCGTGCCCACTGGTGCGGTTTCTTACCCGACCACGCCGGCAACGGAATGCCCTGCATTCGACTGAAAACTGAAAATGGTGCGGATTGAATCGCTGGTGGTGGCATCCTTTGACCTCTCCTTGTTCGAGCGCTGCACGTTGTGAAATTCAGGGGATCGCCATACTACCCCGCCCTCATGCTGATCACACGCTTTTTTACGGAGGTGGTTGGGGTTAATTTCATACATAGTAGATAACGATCTAGATACCGCCGAATTACAGCGGCCATTATCGGGCGCCAAAACTCCAATTTAGTTGAAACCCAATACGACTTTAAAAAGACCTGCAAAACTGCTTGTGCCTGACGCTGTTTGGAACCAAACTTCGCAGCGAAGCCACGACTGCTCACTGGTGGCGGAACCCTATCCCGCCAGGATGTCGGACACTCAGGAGCCTGCTCATGACCAACCCACCGTACACCCCGCAGCGTCGACAGCAGATCCTGGAGAGTTTTGATGCCACGGTGCACGAACGTCTTTCGTTCACCCAGGAAATAGCTGCAAAGACCAGCAAGCCACCACTGACCGCAAGCAACCGCTATCACAAGCAGGCCTTGAACCAGCGCCTCAAAGAGCCCTCCGCCACCGAAAGACGGGGGCCGAAATCTGGCAAGCTGTCAAAAATCACCAAGGGTTTCCACAACGAAGGCCGGCTGCAGAAAAAAATTGAAGAGCACCCCTTCTTACTGAGAACCCCTGAGCTGTATGCGGGCGGCTTGTACCTGGATTCAATCATCACTCAACATACCCTTCCCAGCCGGCTGCGGCCAGATTTCCTGTACGCCACCACGCAAGGGACAGTAATCAAACTGGTATTTGTGGAGATCAAGAGCTCCAAATTCAGTGTCTTCAGCACGGACTCTCAACTCAAAGGCACGCTTCACGAGCACACCGTGAAGCCATTGAATCAGGTTCGAGAGTATAAGCGCACCCTGCATAAATACGGGGCGACCACCGTCCTTCTACAAAACCTTGAGTGTCTTTTTGAAAGGTATCCGACCAAGATCCTGGACACTGAGGGCAAACTGAACCCAGCGATCCGGATCGAAACCAGCTTCGTGCTGGTGATGGGCACGGATATGCCCAATAGACCCTGGCAACAAGCGATCATTGATGACCTCTACCTGCGCGAAGGCATCATCATGATGACCTACCCTATGATGCTAGAAGAGGTTAGCCAGGAAGAGGAAACAAAAAACTGCCTGAAGGTGCTCGCTCGCTCTATCAAGCCCGTATCGATTCACAAGCCTGATTTGCTGTTGGCCAAGGTGCCAACACTGAACATGGGGCCTTTCCCTATTCCAGACCCGGATCCATACGGTGTCACTCTGGCGGGCCTGGGCTGGCCCAGGGCAGGAGCGCTTGGCGTGAGCCCTCAATTGCTGGTCTCCCTGTTTCACCGGTCTCAAGGGCGATGCGAACACCACGATTGTGCGAACCCTGTTGTTCAGGAGGGGGTTTTTACCGGAGGGCTTGCTTCAATCTACAACTTCATCAAGCCTGGCTTGCCCTACAAGCCCTACCTTTTGAGGCACATGGGGATTTTTTGCAGTGAACACCACCAGGATGTCAACGGGGGTGAGCGATACCCCGTTGATAGACCACATCCCTTACTGCCAAGGCTTAGTGCGACCAAAGGCTATCGCTTCCAGACGGATCGTGATCGGCAGGTCTTCCTCAAGCAAGTCGCTGCGCAACGCACGGCGGATTTTTGCAGCTCGCTGGGGATCGACCCGGTCAATCATTCAGACATCTACCCCCATATCGGACAGCGACTGGCCGCTCTGACAAGCTTGCCGATCGACCTGCACAAGAAGATGGCTGGCATCCTGGCACAGCACTACGGCATCAGCAGACCAGTCCACACCCGTGACCAGTCCTCAGCCGACATCCGGCAAGACAGCGACGTGCAACGACTGTTGCAAGCAGGCATGATTGAATTGGAAGGCATAGAGCCTGAACCTCTCAGAGTCAAGCCCACTGCTACCGACCAGGCCTTGATTGAACTGATTTTTAAGAGGTTCCCGCATCAGGCATCTGTGATCCTGATGGGCTTGGGCTTTGGAGACCACTCGATCGTTCAGCTTGGCGCTAACCGGAGGTCGCAAGCATTGTCGAAAAAAGGATAGGGTGGCAACTATGCGGGTCTTGAATGACCCGCACTGGCTTTGTTTTTAACTGTCACTCAGCAGCAGGAGCAGCGCCTGGCGTCGACTTTTTGGCATCTCTCGAAAGCCTTTGAGCAGGCTCATTTCAACAGGTGAAAGGACATTGCTCTGCCCTTGCTTGGGTGCGTCGGCCTCTGCGGCCAAGCTGCGAGAAAGGCGATAGATGATATCGGCGTTCATGGAGCGAGACCCCTTCTCTGCTGACCATGAAATTTTATCCCGCATACCGTGGGGTAATCTGACCACAAACTTATCGGATTCACGCGCAGTTTTATAGAGAGTCGTCGTCATGAAAAGTGGCCTTCACATTCAAAATCACAAAGTCAGTTCAATCGACTGACTTGAAAATCAAGGATTGGATTGTACAGGCCCATCTCAAGAAGGTCACTTATTTTCGAAATCCATACTGGAGGTCGCCCAGAAGGCCAAGGACAAAGCCTCATCACGATTGTCGCTGAAGAAGTGGCCAAAACACGTTGTTGAATTGTCGCATCTCAAGCCCAGGTGTTAGGAGTCAAACGCATCGAAATCGAAGTTCGTGCCATGATAAACGACAGCAGGGATTTCTCGAATCGGCTTGTTTCTGGAGCGTTGTTGACTTGAGGGGCTCCCTACTCTCGGATTGACATGGGAGGCTTTGGTATGTTGTACGAATATACCTGCACGCATCCGAGGTTTTCCAGCCCTAGGTCAGTTATGGGACAATTTGGATAAGCCGCCCTCCGGCTGATGACCTGCCTTTTTCATTCTGATCTGGCGCTTAATTCATCTGGCGCTTAATTCTGTCCAACACTTCAAAAATGTCATCGGCGGGATCTTTTTTGGGATGGTATAGCCAGAGTTGGCAATTTCACGTAATGATTCTTTAGCGGCTTGATCTTTGGGGTTGCGTTCGATGAACGATTTCATGATGGTGGCCCTCCCCCTGCAGAGAGCTCACCTTACCTAACCAAGGTGAGACGATTCAAGCGCCACAACCAGGGGATTGGCTGCGATGGGCCAAGATCTCCTCGATCGCGAAATTCCTCCCTGTTCAGGCATGACCATTGATGATCTTGGAAGCGCTGACTGCCCCGCTAATCCGGCTGATGACTGTTGAAACGCGGTAGAGGGTAATAAATACAGGGAATGAATAGATAACGATCTACAGCCCGCTATACACCCCGCCCTGCAGAGCTGGGTCGTTCATACTCAGCCAGAGGTTCATTTCTGGTTGGAGCGCTCTAGGAGTCGGCACATGAAGACGAAACCGTGGGGATACGACAGTGCCAGGCCGCAGAATATCTTGATCGCACCTGTTGGCAAAACATCCTCGATGGCAGCTCCCCAAGGGGAAATGGCCGCGAACTCAGGGTCGACCCCCTGTTCTCGACCAATTTTATGGTAAAAGCCCGCCAGGATCATGCTGCTTTCGCCCACCGGCAGACTTCTTTGCAGCACAGACTTGCCGTTGATGCGAAACATCATATCCATGCTGTCCTTGAAGCCCTGCAGATAGATATCCGATGCGCCTTTCGCAAGGGCCTCCTGCACAATCTCCTCCATGACCTTGATGTGTTCAGCGCCCTCCTCCCAGTCGATCTCCTCATTGGGATAGAGGTGGGTGAAGGACAGGGAATGGTCTGTAATAGGCCTGGAATCAATGTGCTGAGCGATGTTCATCGGCAAATTCCTCTTGGATAAATGAAGCCTGGTAGCTGCAGAAGCCCTCGGAACATGAGGCTAGCCCAGGAAGAAATCGACGTCAATTTATGCTATACTCGAATCCGACGATTGACATTCTTCTCCTTACCCTCTCGGGTTTGCCAGGAATTGATGTCCGCAACATCCATACGGGCGATCGCAACACCCGCATGGCAGAACACACCAGCGCGCTTAATGGCTTCGAGGCCCCACGATACATTTGGCCATACAGGCCTATAAAGGGTCTATAAAGGCCTATAAAGGCCTATAAAGGCCCTGGAGAGCGTGCACTAGGGCGTCTAAGGGGATAGCCGCTACTTTACTTGCAAATCCCACACGCTTCGCCAAAACGCCGGAGCTGCGCGACAGGCACCGGATCAGGCAATTGCGGATTTTGCGGTGTGAGCTCATAGATAGGAGTAAACTTTGGTGGAATCGCATGAAGGCATTGTGCCATTACCCCAATTTGGGGTAGCTCGATGGCCCTGCTCACCCGTGCAGCGTCACAGCAGGGGGCAACCTGCGGCCATGTAAAGCGACCTTGGCTTCAATGGTCTGCACCGTTATGCTTACCTCCTCGATATCACAATCCAATGGATACCAACCATGATCCAAATTCTTGCTGACGTACGCGAGCAACGCTCGGGCATCGTTTCCAGTCTGAAACGCCGCACGGACGTTGAGGTGGTGGATGCCGCCCTGCCCATTGGCGATTTTTCGGTGGGTGGTGGGATCGTGATTGAACGCAAATCAGCTATAGACTTCATCAACTCGATTGTCGATGGCAGGTTCCATGAGCAAATGATCATGCTCTCCCTGAATTACGCCAAACCGACCGTTTTGCTGGAAGGTGATATTTTCAACACCCGGTCTAAGTTTGCCCCTGCCGCGCTGGCGGGCGCGGTTGCCTGGATTCATGCCCAGGGTGTTTCGCTGATCCCTTCGTCGAGCGTGGATACGACCGCTGAAATCATCTACTTCATGGCGAAGAACGCCCAGACGGACATGAAGGATCGCCCGCTTCGCGCCAAAAAGCCTGCTATCACAGAATTCAACGCTCGCTTCGTCGCTGAAAGCCTGCCGGCCATCGGCCCAGGAAACGCCAAAAAAGCGCTGGAGCATTTCGGATCCCTCAAAGCCCTCTTCAATGCAACACCAGCAGAGATCAGCAAGATCCCTCGCATTGGCATCGACTCCGCGACACGAATCTGGGAAGTGATCAACTGGAGTGCGACCTCCTGACTCCGTCTTAAACGAGCGGATAGGCGTCAAGGGCCGTCGACATCACCTGGTCAGTCGGTGATATAGCAAGCGCTATGACATCGCATGACCAGGATGATGCATTAACACGCAGGGCCGTCGTCCATTAGTGATGGCCACCGTTGACGCGGGGCGTATGCCTGGACACATTCCCGCATGAGCTCGGCTGGCACCCTGGCCAGGGCCCAATCAAGCCAGGTCGCGCCTTGACGCTCTACCCTCTCTTCCATGATGTCAGTTGCAGCCTGATCGCTGAGATCAGCCTCCATGTCCTCGCGGATGCCTCGACCAGAACAGACGTCAGAGACCGACACATCCAGCACCCCCTCGTCGAAAGCATCATCGACCTCGGATGGCGTCAATCCTGCGCCGTGAGCAATGAACTCAATCGCATGGGCCAGCTCATGTGTAGTGGTTGCCAGAAACGCTGAAATGTAGGTTTCTATGCGTGGGGGCAAATCTGCTGCGAGGTCTCTTTCCGTCTCCTCACGCACCCATTTTCGTAGTTCGAGCTCGTCACAGCCAACGATCACCCGAAACCGGTCAGCACACCACGCGGTAGTATCGAACGCACCCGAGGTTGTGGCAAAGATGCCCAGGCACCCATCGTCATCACGATCAAGAATGGCGCTGATGTCGCTCAGCGCGGCGCACAGGTGAACATCGACCTCGACCAGCCTGCTTGCATCTGGAAATTGGATGTCGGGGTAGGCCTCTGCAGGGAGAATCGAATGCAGGTTTTGCAGATCGGGATGGTGAGCCATCACCTCAACCACCGCCGACATCATTCGCGCCAAGGGGGTTTTCAGGTTCAAGGGCTGCAGGTCATCGATATCGAGGTCATTGCAGGTTCTGAGCGTGGGTTTGATTTTCACAAAGCGTGCCTTTTCTTACCAGTATCGCAGCCCGTTCTTTTGTGATGCAATCAACACCCGCCAAACGCTTAATGTAGCCAAAACCACGCTTGGAGGGTGGTCTTCAGATTGCCTTCAGTGAAGCCACGGCCTACTGCCCATTGTAGTAGCCAATATTTCAACAAACCGACTCGAAAGCCATTCAACCCGGATTGGACAGGTGCGCACGCCCACCCTCCTAGTTACACACCAGGCCCGGCTCCCGTATACTGCACCTAATAGGAATCTCTCATCGTTGCAGGCACGCCATGTTCCCATTCATGCAAATCGAAAGCTTCTACCGCAGCAAGGTGGATGGCCTGTGGCTCGATGATGAGTACCCTGCCGTCGCCGGCTTGTGCCAGGAGTGGCTGGCCAGCCTGATCCCAAAATCCATGGGCAACCTGAAAGTGGGCGACCTCAAACCCGCTGGCCATGCCATGGAGGCCATGAAATGGCAGGAAAGCGACTACCCCAACTCAGACCGCCTGCACTTCGCACTCGCCATGGCGCTTTCCATCCCCGGAAAGAACACCGATGCACTGTTTGCGGCCTATTACGACACGTTGGAGCAGCAGTCGTTTGAGATTGGTGCTCACATGGAAGAGATTAATGGGAAGATCCAGGAACACCCCAAGGTAGATGTCTACCAAGCGTTTAGCCTGCTTACTGGCCGCGAATATTTCAGCGTCGCTCGGCAAGTCTACATGACGGAGCTGGAGCATGTGCGCCTGCAGGCTGTCGCCAGGGATGATGTCGGCGTCTTCAAGTGGACACTTCCGGATGATAACGAACGAGGTTGCGTTGTCGCCTACACGGCCATGCTGGAGTTCCCGGTAGACCCAGAATCCTCGATCTACAAAAGCATGGTTACGGATGAGGTGGCTGAAAAAGCCCTGTTCAGGCGCCAGGTTTCCAAACTTCGGCACATCGCCATGGCCATGAATGATGCCGACACCAGTGGAGTCTACGGATTTGAGCGCCCCGCCTCTGATGCAATGCCGCTTCTAGAGCCGTTCAAGGAGAACAACTTCCCTCGCGCCACTGCCGACACATTCATGTACGCCCACAGGCAGCCAGATTTCGCTCAGAAGGTGATGCGTGATGCATTCCAGGTGACAGGCTGCTTTTTTGACCTGATGCAGAATAATCTTGTAGGGTATTGCAATGCTGGCTTCGTCCAGGAGGTGACCCAGGCGTTCATCAATGCCGGACTTAGCCCTTCATACCTCATGTCCACGGGTGTTTGTGGCGACCTCGAAGGCGACAGTCCTGTGACGCTAAAGCGTGCATTAAGCCGGCTGGCCAACATGGGCCCACGCAACTGGACGTTCTACGGTTACCTGTACCAGGAATTCCTCAAGCCCTACACCACCGAAGAGATCATCGCCAGCTGTGACAATGACAGGGCGATTGAGGCCCTGTCACAAATCACAGGCGATCGAGCCTACATCGAAAATGCCAGTGGCGCAGCCCTCGCCAGCATCTGCGAAAGGGATCTGGGTCTCTGATCAGCCCCACGTGTATCATCGGGCTTGAAGTCATTTGATCTTCCCATGTTGTCGCTTTGACTGTATATTGCTTTCAAATTTTGAGGACGATTATGACTGAATCCACTGCACTGTTGGACAAAAAAGCCCGTAAAGCCAGTGATAGCAGCATCATCAAGCTGCTGCCGGCGCTGGTTGAGCATACGCGCTGGAACGACCCCGTCAAGCTTCGCGAGATCCTGGTTGATCTGTCCGAGAAAACGCGGGTCAGCTACCCGGCCATTCATAAGCGAATCGAACGCGATCTCCGCCATGGCCTAGCGCCAACACCAATGCGAACCCTGCCCAAGAACCTGGTCGAGCTGTCAACGCCCGTCATCTGCCTTGATGATGTCGTGCTTACCGAGCAGCTAAAGGCTGACGTGCTGGCGATCATTCAAGAGCACGAACGCGTCGAAGACCTTGCCGCGTTCGACCTGAAGCCTCGGCACAAGGTGTTGTTGTACGGCGCCCCCGGCAATGGGAAAACACTGTTGGCGGAAGCTCTGGCCTCCTCCCTGAACATTCCCTTTGTGAAAGCCAAGTACAGCGGCCTCGTGGACAGTCACCTGGGTGAGACAGGAAAGAACATCGCCTCGATCATGGAATATGCGGAGTCAGGGCCTTGCCTGCTGTTCCTCGATGAATTTGATGGCCTGGCGATTGACCGTGCAGCAACTGGCGATGTCACTGAAATGCGCCGGGTGACCAACCAGTTGCTGATCTCCCTGGACAAGCTACCGCACTACTGCGTCTTTGTCGCCGCAACCAACAGCGAGAATTTGATAGACAAGGCGATCCTCCGCCGCTTCGACTTCTCTCTGAACATCCAGGCGCCGACCCCTGACCTCGTGCTCCAGCTGGCACAGAAGGAGCTCGACCCCGCCCGAACGCCCGGCAATGATGTGCTGCACTATGCCCCACGCATCGCCCAAATGAAGCTCAAGAACATGAGCGAGACGGTAATGCTTTGCCAGCAAATTCGCCGCGACCTGGTGCTCAATGACGGTCAGGGGATTGAAGCCATCCTCAATAAGGCTCAAGCACAAGATTCCTGAAGCAGCTCATCAGCACCCAACCAGTCCATGGCCTAGCCATGCATCAATACTGACCACTCCCCCATGGAGAATGGATTATGCGCATCATCATTACCGAAAAATTTTCTGTCACCCATGCCCTCGCTAAAGTCGCTGGCGATTTTTACCCTGACGAAGAAATTTTCTTCATCGAGGCATTGCCCTACTGGCTCAACAATTTCAAATTCCCCAAGGGTATGGCCCTGAGCGAGTACCCGTATTATGGGCAACCCCTGTATAAGCGCGATCAACCGTGGGACGGCCTGAGGCGGCGACTGTCGAAACTCGTCGACCGACAAGCCGTAGCGATCAATCCGATCTCCTTGGATGAGGCCGCAGCATTCATGCTCAAAGCGGATGACATCATCTGTGCCTGCGACTGGGATCATACCGGCATCTGGGGGTTTAACCTGTTCATGGAGCAAACCCTGGGGGCCAATAGAGCACCCGCCTATCCAGTTCTGGCGCTCAGAGGTGGCCAAGACACCAAAAGCCTCTGCACGGCCTTCAAGACCATGATTGATACCAATCACCCCGAGTTCAAGGCGCTGCTGAGCGCCGGCAGGGTCAAGCGTCTATTCGAATTCAGCTACGCCATCAATAGCCAGGCCATCCTGGGCAACCTGTACCGCAGACTTGCCGGCACCAACGAGCCTGTATTTGTCAGCAAATACGCCTTACAGGCGCTTATCTGGCTTGCTGAGCACCCTCCGACCCTGTGTTACAAGCTCGAAGAGCTGATGGCCAGCAAGTGGCAGGGCACGGGGAAATACCCGAAGGACAGCATGAACCACCTCTTCGGGATGGGCTCAGCCGCATCGCGCCAGCATTTGCTCGGTAATTTGATCCAGCTTGGCCTGATCAACCAGTCTGAAACACATATGCTTTCAATCACCCCGCTTGGCACAGCCTTTGTCGGCGCCCTACATCCCGATTGCCGGGATTTCGATTTGCCGTTTCGCCTCGATGCCTGGATGAGCATGGGCGTGGAAGCTGCAGAACCTGCAATCAAGCGCTACCTGAACACATTTTTTGGGAAGCAACTGAGGTTCGACAATGACAAGCGCTTGACAACCCGATAGCAGCCAACCACTCCCTACGTCCAGGGTGGCCAGGGTTGCGGGTAGCTCCATCCCTTTAATAAGGTGGGGGTGCAGTCCTATAAATCAACCTTCTATCGCTTAATCCAAAAGCCTGTCAATTCACCCCTGCTTAAAATCCATGCCATAATCACTAAAACCAATATAGCGGGTATTCAGATGCTGAAGCAGATGGCTCAGTCGTTCTACAGGAGCGTTTTGGACGAGGTGGGTGTGCCTGCAAGCCTTTCCAGCGCAATTCAAGACCACCCTGCGCTTCGCCAAGTCGTTTTCGGGGAGAAAAAGACAGCATCCTCCCGAGACATTCAGCAGTGGGAGAATCTTGGACGCAGTGCAAGAGGGCTTGATGCTCCGCAGGGCGTGCTGGTCGGGTGGACTGATACCCAAGGCAGCTATGCTTCGATCGATCTCCCGGTGACTGCGCTCAGCCGGCTGGTCACCACCCGAACAGTTGAGCAGTTCACCTGCGACATCACTGAAATCGAGACCCTCGGTGCAGCCAAGAGCAACCTATCTGAGTACAGCAACCTGGACGAATTTGCAGAGCAAAGATGTGCCAATTTGCTAGGCGACATCAGCAAGGAAGGTCTGCTGAAAATGCTTGAGCATGATCAGATCCGAAGCGTAGGTGCCAATGCCACTGACACCCTCAGCCGTTATGGGTGGGATGGTCGCCTCAACCTGCTCAATGAAGGGGGTGCGCACCATTTTGCTGCAGCGCGATACATTGCAAAGCACATGGACATCCCCGTACCAATCTGCACAACGCTGCATGAATATGTGTTCGATCCATTGGCTGTCGCGCAGCTTAACCAGCAGTTCGACATCTTCGCCATCGGTGATCCTGCACATGATGCCAGGGCTCACCTGGCGCTGCAGGATGCGTTCAAGAAGGTCAGGGCTACCTTCTTCATCGGCAGCCTCCCCTGGAGCGCGGGTGACCATGCCAGGGACGCCAGCGCCATCTTCCTGCTCAAGAATGACCGCAAGTCCGAGCGGATTGCCGACCTGTTTCGCAAAGAGGGATTCATGGATCTCGGCCAAGTGCTGGAGAGCAAATTGGCCGTGCAGCTGTCAGCCACCAAAACCACTCGCGTGCGTTCGCATCAGCCTTCCGAGCTGGGCATGTAGCGGTTGCGCAATCCAGTCGAGCATCACGCACCTGGCGGCCATGATGGATCTGCGGCCAGGTGTTAGCGGTGTTCAGTTAGGCAGCCTCAAGATTCGGCACGTCACAAAAAATTTATTGGGCATTGCTTGGACTACACACCGAAGTCGGACGCTCACTCCCGAAGACAGCCTCTCTTCAAACAAAAGACCGCAAGGCATTATGCGAACGTCGGCCAAGTCAACGCCTGAGGCCAGGGCTTCAGTCATGTAGAAACCTGCAAGGGTATAGCTACACTCCAGTGCATTAAATTCCTGCCTGACCACAGTTTTACCCCTGATCGAGTGCAAAAGTGTCATGTGCCCAAGCTCGCCGATCAGATCCAGGCTCCCGGAACCCATCTCGACTGCATCTTCCACCAAGCTAAGGAACTTCGAGCTCATCGCAAGTGCATCGTTCTCGCTAATCCACTGCGCAGGCGGGCAGAGATCGAGGAGTGACAAACCTAGGCTTTCAAACTCGTTTGGAGCGCTCATGGGGAAATCCGCGTTGAAAATCTACTGTACCAGGGGTGGGGCGCGTCACGGGCACAGCTCGATTAGTGGCCATGGATCGCGGTTTGTTGCGGGAATGCCGTCCACCCGTCTTTGATCTCCAGCAGCACGACATACGTTGCCATGGCCGCTGCGACATGCTTAATGGCATGCCCTGCCATTTCGAAGTGCAGCCACCCATAAATGGCGTGATCCCAGTGCTCAAGCACCTTGGCCAGCACGTAGAAGCCCAAGACTTTCCAGATCACGTGGCTCTGGAACGCAAGGCTTCCCGAGCCCTTTACCAGGATTGGAATGAGCAGGATGGGGAGAAACTGGACGATCACATAGGCCCGAAGATCGCCCGCGCCCTGACCTTCCGTATAGCTCCAGTACACGACCGATGCGATACCCAAGATCAACAGAGGCCAAAGCCCCAGGCGTGCGGCGCTGAGGTTTGCGTGACATCCGACGATGATGGAGAAGAACGCCATGAAGGAGATCGTCATCGGCAGCCTATCCCATATCAGAGATTGATTGGTAGGATCAAAATGGTAGTACCCGGAGCCCAGTCCGGTCAGGAACACGCCGGCAAAGAATGCGGCGCCAGCCCAGGGCAACTCTTGCATGACAAGACCAGGGGGTGTGTGACCGCTGGTTTGTCTTCGACACTCGCGCAGCCCAAGCCATCCCACAATCACGAATGGCAGGTTGGAGACTACGTTCCAGAAATTGCTTATACCCAGGAGGTGACGGTGATCACCAAAGGCATGGTATGCCACGTCTTGCGGGATGCGAGGCATGGTGCCAACAACGATCAGCGCCAACAGGGTAACCAGGAGGACAGCGCCCCATTTATAGGGATTTTTTAGAAGTGGTGCCCACATATCCAGGTCTCCGCTGTACAAAAATGGGGAATGACGTCGAGCAATCAAAGCCGCGATGCCGGCAAAGTCTACTGTTCGTGCAATGATTGTCAATATATGCTAAAAACAGCTATTCATTGCCTTTAGCTATTTATTGACACCATTTGAAACAACTGCTCTAATATCTGTTCCCAACCACTGAAGGATACCTAACATGGCTGGCGCAAGCCTGCTGACCCTGATGGACGATGTCACCACCCTGCTGGACGACATTGCCCTCATGACCAAAACCACTACCCAAAAAACAGCCGGTGTTTTAGGCGACGACCTGGCGGTGAATGCCCAGCAGGTCACGGGGGTTCGAGCCGATCGTGAACTGCCCGTCGTCTGGGAGGTGGCCAAGGGATCACTCAAGAACAAAGCACTGCTTGTTCCTGGGGCCATGTTGATCAGTACCTTCACGCCGTGGGCCATCACCCCCATCTTACTGCTGGGTGGCGCCTACCTTTGCCTTGAAGGCTTTGAAAAAGTCGCGCACAAGTACCTGCCCCATGAAAATGATCAGGATGTGCACGCGGACACCAAGGCTGCTGCAGGCAAGACCCCGGCTGAAATCGAGAAGATGAAAATCAAGGGTGCGATCAAGACGGACTTTGTCCTGAGCATTGAGATCCTCTCGATCGCCCTCGGTACCGTCCAAGGCGCCAGTCTGCTCAACCAGTTCCTGGTCTTGAGCCTTGTGGCTTTCCTGGTTACCGTGGGGGTTTACGGCCTGGTGGCCGCCATCGTTCGCCTTGACGACGTTGGCTTATACTTGGAGAAGAAGAAAAGCGCCTTTGCTCAATCGTTTGGTCGCAAAATCATCCTCAGTGCACCTATTTTGATGAGGGTTTTAACCGTCCTGGGGACATTGGCGATGATACTCGTCGGCGGTGGAATTTTGACCCATTCCATCCCCTTGCTGAGCGATGCCATGCACTTGATGGAACATGCGGTCACTGCGGTGCCCCATGTTGGAAAAGCACTGGGCTTCGCGGTGCCCTTGGTGGCTGAAGCTGTTATCGGTTTTGTTACAGGTGCAGTGGTTCTCGCTTCCTTGAAGGCGGCGTCCTGGCTCATCAAACAGGTTCGAAGCGCCTCGTAAAAAACTGCGCTGATGAAGCCCCTGCTCTGCTGGGGCTTTTTTTATCCCGATGCGGAAACATTGTGCGCATGCCGGGGCGTTTCGCGCATGGTAATCCGCCTTGGCGGGATGTTACGCTGGTAAAAAAGAGGCTCATTATGCTCACCCGCTATTTGGCCCCCTCGTTTGTGGCATCCAGCTTCCTGTACCATGGCAGCCCCCATCGACAGGGCGCCATAGCCTTCGGACTTCCAGGCAACCAGGCCCCTGCCATCACCGCTGGACAGCCTTTCTACGTGACCAGCAGTCTGAAATACGCCCGCCACTTTGCACGCGGAGGTGTCGTCTCGGCGCTGCAATTTACCCAGGGCGCCATCATCGACTTTCACCATCTCGAATTACTCAATCATCTGCTCGATATCTACGATCAGGATCCCAAGATTGTCCAAAGCGATGGGCCTTGGAACGAGGAGTTTGAAGGCAGCATTGACGGCAGCCCCTACCGGTTGCTGGAGTCACCCGCTGTGATGCAGTACTTGCAGGATCAGGGATTTTCAGCAGTCTTTTTGCCCGAAGATATCGAACTAAATGTGACTGCGCTGGCAATTCTCGACACCAGGAGTGTTGAGTTTTCACACCTGATGCCTGAAAGAGCCCTCATGCGTCATGACCAGGCATTTGACGGGCCTTAATATGTGTTTGGCCACATTTTATGGATGGCTTCAGCCAGCAACCAGCCTTACATCCATCAGAATCATCTTGGGTGGCTCATTACCCTAGAACACCAGACCGACCAGCCAGGCTCCGACCTTGAACAGAAGCCAGAAAATCAAACCCAGTGCCGCGAAGAACACTACGTAGCAGGCGCCGAACTCTAGCAGGTGCTTGACTTTCTGTCGTGGTGAGAGCTTGTCATAGCCATCCCACATGCCTCCCCAAAAATAGGCCATCAGGTACAAAATGAACCGAATAAGCATGGCTATTGGGTTTCTAGAGAGTACCCACCACACCTTCAACGCAATTTTCTTCACAACCATTTCCTTGTTTTGGTTTGGTCACGCTTAGCTGCTTGACCATTGGATTGCTGACAAACACCTCATGCCAAACGACGGCTAAACCTGATCCTCGGCCCAAGCAGAAACCGTGGATGATCTTGGCAACCATCCGGGCTTATGGAGGTGTTTTATAGGGCCCTGGGTATCCTGCAAGTCATCGAAGAGCCCCTCAACCCTAAGGATCTCACGAATGTCGTAGCACTTCCAGGGCTGATGGCCAATACAGCAAGCCCGCATGTCAAAGAGGCAGTTGCTGCTGCCAAAAAGTCCATATCCAGGCAGGCAGTTAACGACAGCACCAATGACCCTTAACTTTGGGGCTGACTACATTTTCCGAAGCATCTCAACACAGAAATTCAGCGCCTAATCGCTCAGAACCTGAGTCCCTGAGCGGTGCATGCAAGAAACCACTCTACCAATTTACTTATAAACCCAATAGAAGCTGGCCTCCTTGCCACGAGCATCATGGCATTGCAGCGATTGCTCGATGATAGCCATCAATGGGTGACGTACATGCCCTACCTAACCAGGTCACTCTTGCTTATCATGCCGTCTCAGACCTACCTGTTCCATCGGGAGGATTTGGCAATGACATCCACGACATGCATGGCCTGGATCGACGTGTTTTCAACGTACACAGAGTCGCCTCCACACACCCCATCAAGCCGGCATTGTCCATCTCGCTGGTAGATGAACTCCCTTAACATGCAAAGACCATCATCGAGCTGCACCAGCACCTCATCGCCCGCCTGGCATGGTTTTCCAGGTTCGATCACCAGGATTTCCCCATTCCTGAAGCGTGGAGACAAGTGATTGCCTGACACGACCATGCCATAAGCTAACGGATCGGCGCTGTAGATGGTCAAATGGCCAAAGGCACCCCGCTCCAGCTCAAAGGCTTTGCCGGCGCTCAGGAGGGCCTTGCAACTCACTGGAACACTGCCCGCCAGTACTGGGAGTCGATATGGCTCCACGTCGGTCTGGACGATTCCTGGAAGCTTTGCAATAAGCTCCATGGTGCTGGCCAGGCGCGGACTCACCTCCGAAGGACTGAAGCGAAGCACCAGTGCCAGCTTCAGCAGGGAGTCCAGGCTGAGCGCCATTCGCCCGACCAGCAACTGACTGAACACACTTTGTGCTGAAGCCCAGCCACAAGCCCTTCCCACCCCCGCCTGGGTGATTCGTTTGCCCCGGTGCCTGGCCTGTAGTTGACGCTCCTCGAAAATAGCCCGCAGCTTCTTCGACTCTTCGATCTGATGTTCAGGGATGATTTTCATCGGGCCAATATATTAGCTGCACTGGTCAAATGCAAAAAATCTCGGGCCAAGAACAGCCAACATTAGCTTTACTTGTATAAATTCGTCCTCAGAGCGCCTGTGCGGCCACAGGCAGACGACGGCCCTGGCTCCCAAGCCCTGTTGACATCGCCCACTCATCACCCTACATTCGCCCCTGAGCTTGCCCTCGCTCCGCCGACCACTGCGGGAAAATAAAGGCCGATGTACAACCTGCTGCAAAGCCAGCATTCAATGCACAGACGCCAATCCGGGCTGATGTGGCATGTCTAGTGGTCGAGATAACGTCATTTGCCTGGGTCAGGAATTGTGCCATGAAGCCGAGCAACCCTCCTCCAAAACCCAAAGAGTACTCACTGCTGCTCTTGGGAAAACCCTATGCTGTGCGCAAGAAAGTCTTTGATCGCAAAGAATTTCTGATTCCTCGCGCCGGCAAGAACCCTACACGCGCTGAAGCCAAAAACGCTGCTGTGCACACCCCTGTCACTGAGATGGATGTGCTGATCTTCGGATCGGAGAAGGTCTTCAATGACATCAGCCTCGCATTCGATGCGCCGAAGCTCACCATCACCATGCCGGGAGCTGCTGACACCCTTAGCCTCAAGGAGCTGCAGGCCAAGGCCCTCGAAGAATTTGCGCTGGAAGCCAAGGCGAACAAGGCGTATGACCTGTTCACCATAAAACACCTCAAACAGCATTACTCCGACCTGGTCGACAAGACCAAGAAGGCGTTGCTTGTCCGCTTTCGCGATGCCTTTTCCCAGAACGAATTCGAGCCGCCACTGAGCCCTGCCAAGCAAGGCATGGGGCACAAAGCGGATGTCTTCAGCCATAACCTCGTTTGGGCGCCCGAATCCTCGATTGCCACCTACAAGGCGCTGGCAAGGCAGGGGCATGTCTACTCGCAGTACCTCGCAGGCCTGCTGCTCGCCATGCCGGTGGGCGGTCACAGTCCGTCATGCATCAGCTACCTGCTGATGGCGCATAAGAACAAACACCCCAAGGCCTTGGGGGTACTGGCTGAATACCTACTGTTCCAGGATGACTACCTGGGCGCTGTCCAATGCGCGCTGCTCTCGATCGAAGGTGGAAACCGTGATGCCTACCGGGTCATCAAGCACACCTTTGGGATCAACAGCCAATTGGTCGTGAATCTGCCCAGTGGCATGACCTTCGGCACCGTCGTTTTGTTGCACGACTTGCATGAGACCGGGTTTGACAGCTTGCTCCAAGAGCATTGCCCAGACCTTGCTCCGTCGAAGGCAGTTTCCGAGACGCTGCTCCGCCAGTTCTTGCGCTAATGGCCGCCTGAGGCCTTATGCTCCCATCCACATCAGCATCCAAAGTGCAGGCCCCTGCCCTGCCACGGGTTGCCCATGCGAGTGAATGACATGACCGAGTCCACCAATCAGCAGCAGATCATCGACACCTTTGAGCGCCTGGTAAGCACGCCCCGCTCGATGCTCTCCGAGATCAAAGCCAAGCAGGCGTCCTCCCAAGTTCCAGAGCCGCGCAACCGTATCAAACGAAAAGGACTGGAAAGCCAGGCTGGTAAGAGAAAGCCCGTGCGCAGCGCCCCACCGGAAAAGCCCCTGGAGCTTACTCGCGACGAACATTCCATTCACAAAATGATCGTCGACCACCCTTTCCTGCTCCATACGCCTGAACTCTTTGGTGGCGGCCTGTACCTCGATTCGGTGCTCAACAAGCACCGACTCCCCTGCAATCTGATTCCTGACTTTGCCTATATCACCGTGCAAGACAGGGTCATAAAGATCACACTGGTTGAAATCGAGCGCTCCGTGAAGGGTGTTTTTCACTCCCGTTTGAGCATGAGGTCTACGTTCCGAAGCGAAACAGTCGAGGCCATCAACCAGGTACGGGAATGGCGGGCAGCCATGGACAATGACGACATGCGTCGGGCCCTACTGCGAAATCTGAAGCCCTTGTTCCAGAATTACCCGGTCGGCATTTTCGAACCTGAAGGACATGTCTCCAACCTGGCCAGAATCAGCCTGGGCTATGTCCTGGTGGTCGGTTCAGAAACAGTGGAAACACCCATCCAGCAGCAGATGATCGATGACCTGTACCTGCATGAGGACATCATCTTCATGACCTACCCCATGATGATCGAGCGGCTCAGAGCCGGGGTACGCGCCAAGAACATGCTCAAGGTAGGGCCCAGGGGCGTCTCGGTCGAAACCCTGGGGGCGCCTACCCAACTGCTGAGCAAGGGCCCGGATGTCGGACTGCCTCGGGAGTTTGACACCGATGCCTATGGCATCAAGATGGCAGGTCTTGGATGGGCGCTCAGTGGGAACGCTCGACGGGCAAGCGCCGTCCATCCTGCCTCGATCAAGCAGATTTTCTACCGGGCCAATGGCCTGTGCGAGCAGCCAGGCTGCACTGCCAAAATCATCTATGAGGGGGAGGTGCGGGGCCGTCTCAGGCACCTGTACAACGGCATTGATGACTTTAGTGACGTGGAGACCCTCTCGGATACCGATCATGTGCTGCTCATGTGCCACGAGCATGCCGATGCGTTCAACGAAGGCCAGATCTTCATGTTGGGAAGACCACACCCTTTAAATGATGCCCTCAAGCTACGCCGGCCTTACAGACCCCTGCTGGATGACGATGCTTGCGCTTTCATCGGCGAATGGAATGATTCGAAGTCCCACCCCATTCTGGGAGCGCTGGGAATCGACGCGGCACTTGAACCGGAGCTTGCCCAACATGTTCATTTGTGGTCGATGGCCGTAGCCTCCTTGCCCTGGGTGTGCCAGATCAAACTCAGCCAGATTGTCAGGGATCATTTCGATCCCAAGAACAGCTGGAACGTTGACCGTTCACGCCGATACGCCCATACCAACCGCGTCTGCTATTACCTCTGGCGTGCAAGCGTCATACGGGTAAATGACTTGGCACGACCTGGAAAGGAAATCGAACCCACCGTGTTTAGCAAGGCCCTCATCGATCGCGTAAATCAGCGCTTCGGTAGCCGCTCCATGGCGGCCATCAGCGCGTTGTGCGAGGCCAATGGCCGGAGGCTTGAGGATGAGCTCAAAAGGGCCGTCAGAGAGGCCCAAGAGGCCTGATCCTAAGGACTGACCAAGACTCACGGACGAGTCTTGGAGTCGGGTAGCACGGAGATCGGCAACATGTCCTTGCCAAGCGTCCGACACGTCCCAAGCGCAGTACGGGGTAAGGCCCACAGACGTCGTAGGTCTCGAAATGGCGCTTTCAAAAAGAGCCTACGTATCTTTCCGGTATTCAACGGGGCGCCTTGAATCTACCCGCTCCTTTTCCGCGAGCTGACGCTTGAGGCTTTTGATCCTTTTGTACTCTCGCGTGTTTTTCAGGTTGGTGTCTTTGAGAATCAGGGCCTCACGATTGAACTGGCGATCCATCTCCTGATTTCGCTGATAGTGGTACAGAAGAATATTGATTACGCGCTGATTGGCGTTTTTGCGAGGCGCCTGGTTTTCCAGCGACTGCAGCCCCATGACAGAGCCTTGGGGCCAAAAATTTTGAATAAAATCGTCAACACCTCGACATTTATAGGCCACATCATAGCTGAAATATCCCAAGGCTTTTAAGACCATGTCGAGTGAGGTTCTTCGGGGTATTTTTGCTCCTGCTTCTTTTGAAATCTTACTGATAAGCCAAGCGAAGCGCTTTGCCTGTCCCACATACAGTCCAGTCGTGGCGCTGAGCATGAGCAAGATGTCTCCGATCCTGTCATAACGTAGAACGTAGTCCTGGTCTTCGGGCCAACCGTGCAGATTGTTTGCAGCCATAAAACCTGCAGCATGCTGACCCAAGCTCTGAATTGCAGATCGTGCGGTGATCTGGGGCTCATCTGGCTGCGGAGGTAGAACGGTGATTTCCATGACTGGTTTCGCTTCAGGACGTTGGGGTGAATTAAGCCCTTGAAGGCTCAACCGCACCGATAGTTGAGCGCACTGTCGTGCGAGAAATGCGGGCATTCTAGATGCATATCTCCGACTATGACCAGCGCGACGAAACATTGTGGCAAGCCGTCAGCGAGCCAGGGAAACGAAGGCCGCGTATTCTAGAATGATCTGGGGCTTTGACCCTGCGCTCTGTGTACGATCATAATAGTTTAAAGATAGCCAAAGCAGGTACAGGGAGCTGCTCGCAAGCCCCTCAATCAAGGGGGCGAGCAAGCCGACCACCTGCAATAACAGAAGCAGGCTTTTTACCATGACCACCAGGGCCGAAGCTCAAGCTCGACTGCAGCAGATCAAGGACACACACGAAGAGGTGTATGTCCAAAACCGCGCACTGAAAGCCATCGTTGCCATCTCCACCATCCTGGATGACTATGGCAGCTTGGGTGGCTTCTTCACTGCCTTGAACCTTCGCTCCAACAAGCAGAAAAAGGAGGCCTATCGGTACGTTGCCCTGTCGTTTGAGCAGGCGACTTCTGTGGATCATGGGGAACACAACCGATTCATGGGCGAGCTGCGTGGCCTGAAACGCAACGCACTCGAAAACATCAAATCGCAACCGCGCCATGAATTTTACGCATATTTGACAGATCGCTATAAAACAGACAATCCCAGGACAGTATCGGGCACACCTGCTGCGCTGTGGGATGAAACGGGCGCGCTCATTCGCGATCCTTCGATCTTTGCCGAGTTCCAGAAGGAAAATATTCGCCATCAAGCTGAGCGATTTTTCAATCGGAACCCTCCCGCCTGGATGAATGCGTGTTCCAGTTTGGAGACGATGGATGAGGGTGATCGCAAGGAAATCAGTCGCCTTTTTCTCCAGATTCAAGCGTATAAGCATGTCCCCGCCAACGATGAGCGGCGCCTGGCGCTTCGTCCGTACATTGATGTAAAAGCAGAGCTGGCTGAGACCATGGAGACCATGGATCTGCGTAACACCATGAACAGGGCTAGCCAAGACGAACTCAAATCACGGATCGTCAACTTCATCGAGATCGCAAAACATGAAGGTGAGGTCGATCTTGCAAAAGACCTGATCAAAGAGAACCTCCTCATCACGTTCAAACGCAATCCTGGCGCTGCACAGCATCGTTCATCCACTGAGGTTTACATGAGCCTTTTGGATGCCTACGAAGGCATTGGAGGTGACCTGCAGCCACTGAAGCATGAGATTTTTCACAGCGACCATAACCCCGAGCTGTCACCGCTCGAAGTCATGATTGATCAGCTCAACCCTTCCCAAGAAGGTCAGCTGGCCGAAGCCACAGGGTCAAATGTGATCGCTGGCGCCTTTTTCGAAAAGCTCGGTAAAGCCGATTTACTGGAAGCCGACCTCAACCCGGAGCGATTACTGAAGGCCTATGCCTACAACAAGTCGAACATGCTGCGCGACAGGATCATGGACACCGAAGTCGTCGACGAACTATTGGCTATGGATCTTGGCCTTTGAGGCTTCGCCCTGCGCCAGGGGTACACCCCTGGCCGAAAACGCATCGCGGCGAATGATCCAGCTTGCGGCGTCACTCGCAATCCAATCAACCCCCTTCTGCTTCACCCTTCTTGGGGCGTTGAAAGCCAGCCCGCCTCAAGCTCTTGCGAACGTTATCCAGGCCATCCCAGATCTGCGCCGCGATCTCTGGCGTAAGACGCTCGTAGTAGGCAGGATCCTGAAGGGCCGTGTTCGCTTGATCAAGTGAGTGGGGCAGGGTCATCAATGAGCCCCGCAACGCGCCGGCTTTGACCACTGCATTCTTCTCTGCCAGATAGCGCTCTACCTGCTCAATTTCCTGCGGCTCAAGCAGCTCACGCACGGCGTCTGGCAGCGTCTGCGCATACTTGTTGAAGCTGGTCACGAAGGTGTCCTGGCTGCGCTTCTTTTCTGATGAGTAGCTCACCCGCAGGAGCTGGATTCTGGAGCCTTGGGGTCTGATTCGCATGAGCGGATTTCCTAATAGTACGCCTACAGGATAGCCGATATTACGCCTGCGTATGCAGCTAGAGTTGGCATACAGACTCACCAACGGTACGCATACAGTCATTTGTACAAGTCGCATACACGCCAGGTTGTCAACCGCATGCGTACCATAATTAGATACGCCTGCGAGCCACATTATTCACCGCATGCGGCTTTATCAATAATACGCATGCGGGGAAGTTTATGGTCGCCTACATGCATAACGTTAGTGTGCATGCGTACCCCCAATTAACACGCCACCCGCAAAATAGCTCGGCTACGCCTGATCATCCGGTGCTACGCAGTGGCGCCTATTGGAGCCAGCCCACATAGTCAGTGTCGAATGTGCCAACGCGGTCGTGGTATATGAAGCGCTCCTCCAGGGAGAGCAAGCGAGCTCTTACAGCAGCCTCAACGTCCACGGCCCCTTCAGGATTGGTCGAAGCACCGAGGGCTTGCAAAGTGACAAACCAGAGCGCAGTCACGGATTGCTCAAGGGTTTCACGGCTATTGAAGCGCTCAATATGATCCAGAGCTTCAATGGCTTTGCACATGTGACCCTTGAGCACCACGAACTCGCAGATCAAGGCATGGGTAGTCTCTGGCGAAAAACCAGTTTCCGACCGGGTGAGTTCAGCCCAGCCCTGTCGCACCTTCTCGGGCTCGCATTCGGCAGTTAGGGCAGCCAGGCTCATGTTCAGGGTGTTGGCGCAAGACATCAGAATGATCAGCGAGTCGACCAGTTTTTTCTGCACCGTCACGTGATCGCCAGCCAGACCTGCCTCCATCATCGAGCTTGCGTATTTCGAAAGGTGCAGGGTGAAGTGGCTCATCTTGTGGTGGGTACTCAGGACGAAGATGTCCCGGTGATAGATCTGATCATGCTGCAGCTGCTTGTATTGCAGGCGGTGGATATCCGCTGGAACCACGGGTTGAGCAGGCTTTTGAACATCCCGTTCGGTGGTTGCGGATCGGGTCGAGGACTCACGCTTGTTGACCAGTAGCGCGAAAAGGCAGAAGACGTAGGTGCCGGCGATGAACACCGTGATTTCCATGATGCACAAAAACAGAATCGGCCCGGCACTGAGCCCGAGGGACTGCTGAAAATCTTCCGCCATCATGAAAATGGCGAACTGCATGATCGCTCCGAATATGGCCAGCAGAGTCGCCAGCAGCAGCACCAGAATCTTGCCAGTACCACCCTTGTCAATCAGGTAGGCGAAGCAACTGCCGTCGAGAGGGTTCGTTTTCATGGCACTGACACACTCCAATTTTCATAAGGTGCAGGCGCCACCCGCTATCGCCTGGGCGGCAAATTTGAAGCCAATAATGCAGCAAACCGAACACTCAATCAATTGTTGGCCTGCGGTGGTTTTCTCCATTATTATGCTCGCCGCCCTGGCATTTTTCACCCGCACATTGTAGGCTGAATTTTTAGTTAACCATATATTGCTTTGGGGATGATCATCGTGAACATGAAGACACTCAAGCTGGCGGCGCTGGCCTCCTTGGCCCTTGCTCTGGCGACATCTGTGCAGGCGAAAGGCTTTTTCGACCTGACACCCGTGTTTGAGCCGAGCGGCTACCAGCGCGGCGATCTCAAGGATTCGCAAGCAGCCGATTTATATTCCTCAGAGCAAAAGCAAAATTCATTCGACGACTGCGTCGACAAGTTCCCGAATGAAACGCCCTTCGCCGCAGGCATCGTGCCCCAGCGCATGCAGACCATGGCATTGTGCTCTGACAATTTCGCGGTGCTCTACTCCAAGGCCAGCAAAACGCCGCTGGTGGTGGTCGAGCGCCTGAATGCTCGGCTGCTGCAGGATGCCAAGGGCGAAGAGCGTACCAATGCTTTTTACGCCGACCCGCGCATCCCCGCCCAGTTCAGGGCGGAATTGTCCGATTATCGCGGCTCGAAACTGGACAGGGGGCACCTCTCGCCCGCCGCCGATGCGCCTGACGCAAAAGCCATGGCTCAGAGCTTCGCCCTCTCGAACATGGTGCCTCAAGACCCCAATCACAACCGCAAGATCTGGAGCAAGGTTGAACGGGACGTGCGCAAGTTCGCCCAGCGGGTGGATGGCGACGTTTACGTGTTCACCGGGCCATTGTTTGACCAGGGCTACAAGACCATCGGTGCCAACAAGGTCTGGGTGCCTACACGCCTGTTCAAGCTGGTTTACGACAAGAGCAGTCAGCGCGCCTGGGCTTATGTGATGGTCAATGGCAATACGGCCATTCAACGACCTGTAGATTACCAGACGTTCGTGGAGCAGACAGGCCTCCACCTCCTGGGCGACCTCCCAGTGTCGGGCAGCGTTGGCCGCTCCTGAGCGCGCTGCCCAGGATGAAGTGGCTAAGTGGCTGTCAGGCTCTACGACCTGGCGGCCACTCAGCTTGCCGGGGCGCGGTCTTTCTGCTGAGACTGCCAACCACCAGCCCCTAAGCGCACCCCTCATCGTTCAAGCCCACCTCTGCTGATGAGGCAGTGTTTCATCCCCGCTTGGCCAGCCCGCACAGATCCAGAGCAACACCCATCAGGGTTTCACCTCAACCCCTAGCCATTCGGGCGACCGACTACCAAGCTACCCCTGCTGCAACGCCTTCTGTGGGGGCGACTTGAAGGCTGCTGGCTTTGGTCTCAAATTTGTACTATTTTACCTACCTGTCCTGCCCGGTGAGTGATTGACCATGGTTGCTGTTGTCAAAGCCAAGACGCCATCCAAGCGCGCCACAAGCGACCTCGCTGATTTCGCCACGCGGGTACGCCAGGCGCGCAAATTGCTTGGTTTGTCCCAGCAAGGGCTCTCAGACGCGTCAAAAATTCCGACATCCACCCTGAAGAACTACGAGCTGGGGCACTCCAGCCCAAGTGCCGAAAACCTGCAGAAGATGTTCAGGGTCGGGATCAATCCCATGTGGGTGTTGCTCGGACACAAGCCTGTCCTGGTCGAAACCTTCACATCCCCCACGACTCGTCATTCCAGGGCCCTTGCAGCCGCCGCCCGCCGAGACGCAGCGGCCTTGTCCACTGGCCGCACCAAGCCCAGGGCGCCCAGCAAACCACCGATTGCGTCAAAGCGGGCCATCACCACCATCAAACGTGAAAAGGCCCCCTCACCAACCTCTTCTACCCCCGAGGTCGACAATGACTAAAAACGCCAAGGCCAAAAAGCCTGCCGACAAGCGTGGCCTGGAGTTGCTCAAGCGCCTGTTCGGCCCCAAGGTCGTGCCTGCGCTGCGCGTTGTCTCAGCATCAACGCCAGACGAAATCAAGCGCGCCGCAGACCGCGCCCGCATCAGAGCGCTTCGCAAGAAGTTAGAGATTCAAAAACGTGTGGCTTGGGCTTGCCGGCGCGCCGAGCGCAAGCGGTTGGCCGAAGCGATCACCACAACACAGGCTTCTTCCCTAGGTTTGATTGATGGCCTGGAAGTCAAAATCAGTGAGCTCTCGGCGGCAAATGCCAAGCTGGAGGCGCTTGTGCAACAGCCTAAACCTGATGCGGATGAGGTCAGAAGCCTTGAGCGGAGATTGGCCGCGATGCGCGAAGATCTTCTGGGCTGTGCCCACGATTTGCTGAAGGCAGATCCCCAGGCCTTTCGCCGCAGGTTTTCGACCCATTTCGACACTGCGTCGACCAAGCTGTCTGGAAGCGACATGAAGGTCAGCAGCCCCAAGCCGCTGCCAGGTGGCATGTCGACCACCCGCAGGTAAAGGGGGGTAAACTGGCGCTAGGTGTTACGTCACCCGTAGACTCAAAGAAAACGGTCAAATTCATGTCGGTCGAATCAAAACCCGATGCGCTCAAGCATAAGAAAGTCGCTTCAAATCTGGTCAAGCTGGCACTCGGGAGCCAGGGTCTAACAGACGGGCCCGTGCACCTGCACATCCACAAAGGTGAAGTCCCGAACGACTTCTATCGAAGGCTCTTCAAAGAGGCCGACCAGCGACTCAAGCAACTCGATGCGTGGTCACTCACATCTGAACTGATTAAGCTTGGGGTCAATCCGGTGGATATGGTCATTCACTCGATCCACCCCTCATTCCCCTGGAGAGGGGGTGGGACGAAATTTGTCCCCTCGGTATTCTTCATTGGCAATCTGGAACCAACCCGTTTTTACCCCGATTTTTCAACCAAGGTTGAGGAGCTGGATCAGTTGCTGCGCCAGACTTTGGATATGGAGAGCCACCCAACGCCTTCCGAAGCGGATCATCTTGGCCTGCCCCTGAAGCACCCCAAAGCCAGACTGTTTGGGTTCGTCATGTCAGGCGCCTCCCCTGTGCCGTATATGTGCTTCTCCCCCCTGATGAGAGAGTGCCTTGAACACTGGTCGGCTGAATTGCAAACCGCGCCACGTGAATACCAGGCAGGTGTAGTTGCCTACTTCCATGAGTTTGGACTTCAGCTGGGGAATTACGCGCCGGAACACCCATCAATCAATCAGGATTATCGCACACGAGTCAGTGAGTTCTTGCTGGCCATGGCAAAGGGGATTTGTGCGAGTGGGTACAGTGCTACTCCAGAGACACTCGATGCCAACACCTCGGTGCACAAGGAACCCGTGCTGAGCGAGATCCTGTCGAAACCGCAGTATCAAGAGCTTTGCAAGCTGTTTGTCGATGCAAGGATCTGGCCTTGTGAGGCGCGCTTCTTGGGTGAACTCTATGACACCCCAGATGAATTTGCCGAGACCCTGATGCTGTCTGGTGCGTCACAGGAGCGAGCTGAACAGGTGCTTCGTGGCTGCCTGATGACCGATATCATTTTTAGAAAACACGACGATCTACTGGCCGAATTCTCACACAAGGTTGCCGCCTTGCGCCGGGCCTTCCTTGATGTCGGCTATAACGACATTGTCGGCAGCCAGGCGATGGATGCTTTGGCAGTGGACATTGATCTGGGTGAGCATTTCAATGCCCTTGGCTACCTGCGCCATGAGGACATGGCCTTGGGCAGGGCCTTTTGCAGCCGGGCCACCTCGTCACGCAATCAGCAGGTGTTTCCGACAGATGAATACCTGGCGCGCAAGGTGGCGCTGGCAATTGCGTTGAATCAACGAGAACTTTTGAGTCGGGAGATGGAGGACTTCTTTGCTCGCAAAAACGGGGTCAACACTGAATTGGTTCGCACGGATAAATGCCAGCTCATGATCCTGACCAGTGGCCTGCTTGACCTGAAGAGTCTGCTGCGCACCCATGCTCGACTGGAAAAAGCCATTCAGATAGGCATTCCAGCTGATCTAGTGCTCAATAAGCCTGGATTTGAAAGGGCCTCCCGTGCAGCCGAGCGCTTTTTGCAGAGGGATCTTGGGCTCTGAATGGCGTTGACAGCACCATTCCTCATCCTGATCATATCTGTCTATGCTTCATTGAATTTTTGAATCATAACTGTGGGGTGTCTTATGGTTAGTCTCTCATACATCATTGAAAATAAAGAAAAAATCAGAAAGATGGCCGAAGCTCACAGGTTCAGTAAAATCAGGGTATTTGGATCGGTGGCTCGTGGCGAAGAAACTGAATTGAGTGATGTTGATTTTGTCGTTGATCCTAACGAGGATGCAAATTTATTCGATCTTGGTGGCTTGGTGATGGAATTGGAAGAGTTCTTAGGAACTCCAACAGATGTAATTTCGAGCAGATCTCTGGGGGAGAAAATAAAAAAGAGCATAGAACGCGATGGGATTGAATTATGAGTCTCCCAAAGAAGCGTGAACTAAGAGACTGCTTAGATGAGATAAAGCAGGCATCTCAGGATATATCGGATTTCACGAAAGACATGACGTATGATCAATTTTCCAAAAATAGAATGTCCATGCTTGCAACACTGAAGGCAGTCGAGGTAATTGGTCAAGCCTGCTGGGAACTCAGGGAGCATCACAAAGATTTCTTGGCTGAAGACCCCGATTTGACTAATCTTGTTAATCAGGCGCGAGGTATGCGTAACAAAACCGCCCACAACTACAATGCCACAGATTATAGGATGGTGTTTGGCGTCAAAGACGCAGCACCTGAGCTCATTGCAAAACTTGAAAATAGATACCAATTGTACAAGTTAAAGACGATGGCAGAAAACACTCTCCCGTTAGGGAGCTTCGGCAAATCCTTAAAAAATGTTTTGAGGAATAATAAGCTTGATAAAAGTGACTCAGGGCCGAAGCAAGGTTGAAAATACGCGGGGTTCATTTAACTTGAAGAAAAAACCCCTCCCTGTGGAAGGGGCTCCCCCACCTTTAGTATTTGCGAGGTGGTTTCTTGAGCGTCAGCTTAACCTGACTGGTCATTGGAAATTTCAGTCCATTCGAGTGCAGTAGCTCAAGACGATCCTTGTCCAAATGATTGGCTATGTCCCGTTCCGCCTCCTCACTCCACACCACATGCCCTTCACCCCGGCCAAACAGCTTGGCGTTGAGGAAGCCGTCAACCTGCGCTACCCGCACCGGGTCGCAGGTGATGTAGCCGATCGGGACTGTGGCGGCACTCTCGTCGCTCGGCTGGAAATGGTACTGAACCACCGCGAGCTGCCCTGGTACGAGGAAGATCTCAAACTGATCCTGAAGATCCACCCCTTCGAACGCGATGCCGTTGGGGATTCGGTTGTGGTAGGTGCTGCGCAGCTGGCCGAATTCACGCTTGTCCGTAAAGGGCAGGATGGCGGTGATCTTGCCTTTGGTGTGCGGCGCTTCGCTGAGCTTGTCGGACGTCTTGCGGCAGAAGTCACCCAGTAGCGTACTGCTGGCAGCCCACAGCGGAACAGCGCTCGACAGCCACAGGGCCAGATGAACTTTGCCTTCAGGCCAGTCCTTGGACAGGTCTTCGAGCATTCGACCGATCGTGATGCGGTTGTTGTTATCGTACACCGGGCCAATCATTGCCCGTGTTTCCTGGGTACCGTACCCCGTCTTGCGGTTTTTGTGGTCGATCAGCCAGGTATTGATATCTAGGCCGCGATCATCCAGGTAGCGCTCCAGGACTTCATCGTTGAATAGCTGGCAATACTCCTGAAGGCTCATGCCATCTTTGGGCATCCTCAGGCTGTTGAGAAAGTCGGAGATCTTGGCCTCAAGCTCCATGCTCAAAGGGCGCTGGCGGATTCCCCCAACCTTTTCCGCAACCCGCTTGATGACCTCCACACTACCAGTCGCTGTGGGCAGCAAGCCAATCTCCAGATCAACCTGAATGTTGACTGGCGCTGTTTGGTCACACGTACCGACCTTGTAAAGGCGTGTCTTGCGCGTCTCCGACTCGGGCAGCTTGGAAAAATCGAGGTAGGCGCGGTACTGGTCACCGAACGCATCCGCCACCGCCTGCACCGACCAGGCCTTGTTCTCCGGTGGAACAGGAATCTGGGGGAGCCCCCAGCGCGTCCGATTGTTCGGGCTGGCAGGCACAATGGTCTTGGTCAGCAGCTCGAAGATCGGGCGCTCGATCCTCTCCTCGTACTTGGTGAGGCTTGGGCTCGCGGACGAATTGCCCTTGGTGCGATCCAGCAACATGGATGAGGGCATCAGGTGCCCGTCATTGGTATGGACAGCCAGCTTGTTGCGAATCAGTGTGTCAATCAGCACATCGCATTCACGCCTGGACAGGCCGAAGTACTGGCGGATCTCGCCTGGCAAGACCTCCCCCAGCGCCAGCAGCAAACGGCAGGTAAACTCCTCGACCGCAGGCAGGGACACTTCTTTCGTCCAGGCGCAGTTGATCTGGTACTGGTATGCCGGCACCAACAGGGAAATGGTGTTACAGATGCGAAAGCCCGAGGCATCAACTGCTTGATACTCTTCATTCATGACGTTGACCCTCGATAACAGTGGTGCCATCCACGATTTCATAATCATCTGGAGCGGTGACTTGATGCTCGGCAATGTAGCTCACAACACTGCCCAAAGCTGAAGGTGCGTGCACCCCACTCCACATGCGCTTCGAACCAATGACAACCAGGCGATCCTTGGCACGCGACAACGCGACGTTGATGCGGGATACGTCGCCAAGGAAGCCTTGAAATCCTTTGTCATTGTTCCTCACCAAGCTGAGGAAAAGGATGAGGTTCTCAGAACCCTGATAGGAGTCGACCGTATCGATCCTGACGGCACCACGCAATGGCGCGGCCCATTCAGCGCGGCTCAGCTCTTCTTCAATCAAGCGCTTCTGGCCCCGGTACATGGTGATGACACCGATGGGCTGCGGGCTCATCGGGGTGCATTTGGCGTTGAGTTTTTCCATGTGCTCGGGGCGGGCCAGCTGGCGAAGCAAGTGCAAGCACACAGCCACCTCATGCTTATTCACAAACTTGCCCTTTTCGGGCTCATCTTCGTTGACCGCACGCTCTCCGGAGCCGCTGTCAATCCAGCTCACTGGCTTGTTCAGCGGATAAGGGAGCTCCGAGCACCAGGCGCCAGCCTTCTTGCGGAAGCTGTGCAGCTCGTTGTTGTAGAAGCAATGACTGACGATGTTGCCGATCGGTTCGATCATGCGGTATTGGGTGTTGAGCGTAATGCCGTTGTTCACCACAAACGCCCGCTCAAAGTCGGTTTTGACCGCCTCACGCTCATCGATTTGCAGCTTCCTCGCCACTTCGCGCACATGTCGTTTCTCATACATCGGCGCCAGCTGCTTATGGTCGCCCACCAGCAGGACGCGACGTCCACACTGCATGGCAATCATCAACTCCGAAGCCTGGGCTCGCCCGGCTTCATCGATGATGACCCAGTCGAATTCCATCTCCTCAATGTGAATGGCGCCTGCGCCGATGCCGACCAGGGTGCCACACACAAGTTGCGAAGTCTTGACGAGGAAGCGGTCGTAATTGGCGCCTCCCGAGCCGAGCACATCGATCCAATCCTGACTGATGCTGATCAGGTTGTTCAGACGCTGGAGTGCCAGCAGATCCGTCACACCGTGCTGACGCGCTACCTGCCTGGAAAGTTCATCCCAGAATTCAGACGCAGCAGGCGACGGCAAGTCGAACTCATAACCCCGACTGTCCATGTGATGCTGAAGCGACTCGACACAACTGGCAATTCGCTCATCAAATTCGCGAACTTGCTCGATGCGAACAGATTCGTCGATGTGGCGCTTGGCAGCGGCATCGCCTTTCTGCTTGGTGTACGTACGCACCCTATCCAGGATTGGGCTGATGCTGCGGTGCAGCTTGGCCAACTCCTCCACCAAATCCTGGCTGAGCATCAGGCGCGAAGACAGGGCATTGATGCGTTTCTCGTATTCGCGCTGGAACTTGAAGCGAATCTGACGCTGGATCGAGCTGGAGTGGCACTGGAGCATCTGATCGTCGATAGCCGACTCATGACCCAGACGAATGACGCTCACCTCTGTACCGAGCTTGGCGCACAGTTCACGGGCCTTTACCGCAACCGTGTCCACCGACGCATGCGACTGACCGACCAGGAGGATGTTCCCCGCCAGGTCATTCTCGAAGAGATAGTGAATCAGCTTGGTCACGAAAGCGGTCTTCCCCGTCCCCGGCGGCCCTTGTAAAACCTGGATCGGGCCTTCAGAGATCGTCCGCTGGAACGCCACGATCTGCCGGGGATTGAGCTGCTCGAATTCGGAATCGTACCGTGCCCGAATGGCAGCCTCATCAGGAATCTTACCAATGACCTTCGATTGCAGGGTGCCGTTCTGATCGAAATAGGCGGGCAGGTGGGGAATGCGGGATACACCGTTGAGCACCCTTTCCATGGCCTTTTTCCGGCGCTCACGGGAAGCATTACTGAGTTTGGACTCAAAAATCAGCTCAGTACCAGGGGTCAGCTTCTGCTTCACGCTGCGAATACCAGCAGCAAACATGCGCACAGCCAACCGGGTGGAGCTGCATTCCTCGGCAATGACCTCGCCAAACGGGCGGCCCTCTCCTTCCAGGTAGATGCCAATGTCACCCGCCTCAGCGTTGAAATCGAGCTCCCGGTTGTCCTGAGAAACATAGGGGATCAACAGTGACCCGCTGGCACTCTCCTCCAGGCTGGCGTTGTCGATCTCGACGCGCATCAGCTGATCACCCTCGGTTTCCAGCATCGCCCTCCAGATGGCCGTAGGCCTGATGGTCTGGTCAACGGAGTCATCGCAGGTTTCGCTGAACGCACACCCCTCTTCATCCTCCCCTTCTTCGGCTTTCTTGAGGAGGGTCTGAACAGGTTCTTGCTCCAGCAGGAAGCGCACGAAGGCTTCTTCATTCGCCTTGGTCGAGATGCCTTTCTGGATGGCAATCGGCTGGACGAAGGTGGCTTGGGCTTTTTGCCCTGCGGAGATGTATTCGCCGAAGGACACATCGGCGAGCCAGGCTGAAGACAGCGCCTCGCTCACTGGGTCGAAGTTGAAGGACAGGCGCTTGTCCTGAGCCGTGATCCGGATGTACAGGTGTTCCGGGTTGCGATCGGCCTTGGCCACATGAAGGTAGTAAGCTGATTCACCCGCTTGCAGCAAGGTCTGCTCGGCAGGCCATTTGTAGGCATCGGCAATGAATTTAAGCGGCTCGATGGGGGCTGCAGCCGGTTTGCGCAATACCTCAAGGGCAGCCGTGATGCTGACCGCAAGGGGGTCGATGGCAACAGGGATTCCATTGGGCTGTTCCTTGGCCAGCTCAAATTCAGCAGTGAGGGCTGCAGGCGCTTCATTTCCCAGGAGCTCGCGGACGATCTGGTAGACCGCATAACAGTCACGACCAAAACTATCACTGGTGGATGGATCAAGCGGGCCATACTCGACGTTGTAGGGCTCCGAGGTGTCGCCAAAGTCCAGGGCGTCGATGAACATCAGTGACAACGGTTCATCCGCCTGGGTAGGCCGCACCAGAATGTTGCCGGGGTGCAAATCGCCGTGGGCGAAATCCAGGCCATGAACATTGTTCAACAGGCAGCACAACGCGGCTGCAGCTTCGAGCTTTTGCTCCAGCGTCTCCAGTTGTGCGACATAGTCTGGCCAGGCAGTTCCGTCCTCGAAACGCGTGACCACGAACAGACCATTGCCGTGGGCGAACAGGCCATGATCCAGCAGGCCTGGCAGCGGCAATTCATCCTCCAGCGTCTGCTCAATGCGTTGGCGCATGCGCAGGATGCGACGGTTGATGCCTGGATTCTTCAGATCCACAACAGCCTTGGGCCAGAACTTCAACAGCGCTTCTTCGCCATTGCAGAGGCAGCGGTACACCATCTTCTCGCCCACAGGGGCAGGCATAACCCCTGGTACTGGCGGGAAGTAGCTCATCAGCATGTAGGGATTCCAATCGGCCTTGATGAAATCGCCTTTGGTGATCGCCTGCATGACCTCTTGGGTGTCGTCATATTGCAGTGACTTCCCGACCGCGATGCTGTTGAACTCCGCGAGCATTTCAGAAGCGTTGGCGAAGCGATTTTTCTGCTCCAGATCCATGGCCTTGGCAAAGAAGGCGTCGAGTTTCCCTTCAAAGGGGTCGCTCGGGATCGGGCGCCAGACGGGAATGCCATCGTCCAGGTTGAATTTCACGCCGTGGAAGCAAATCTTGTGGGCAACCAAGGCCAATAGGTAGACATCCTTGGCAAACGGGCTAAGCACCTCGCCCTCCGACGCATACACGTCCTCTGGCAACAGCGTCGAATTGCTTCTCAACCGCTCAGCCAGATCTTTGACCGTCCCCTTATCAGGTATGAATGCGGCATGGAAGCCGGAGGTCAGGATGATCCGCGAATCCTGGGAGTACCACAGGTTCTGCGCGTCGATATCACGGTGGGCGAAGCCCATGCCGTGCATTTCACTGAACGGCAGTAGCAAGGCCTTGGTCAGGTCTAGACGCTCCTCCACCGACCACTTGTGCCCATGCAGGTTCAGGTGCTGCTCAAGGCGCAGGGTGTTCTTGCGCAATTCGAACAATTCGACGCAGTCGCTGGTGATGTTGTCCTCAACCATCGGCGACAACGGGCGGAGCAGGAATTCTTCCAGCGGGCTGTTGGCAGCGCTGGCGGTGCGGTAGACGTAGTCCTCACGAGTCACCACGCGACGCCATGTATCGTCATCATGAAACGCCAGGCCCAGCGTTGCCAGATCCCAGCGACGCATCATGGCCTTGCTGACCGGTGGGCCCGCCTTGGTTGCCGGGTACTCGCTGAACAGGTGCTGGTCATGCACCCGGTCAGGTGCATTCGCAGCGGTGTATTCCAGGTAATTGAACTCAGCCAGCTCTACGCGATTGCCACGGAAGAAGCTGTCAAAGATGTGCTGGGCCTTGTTGGGCCTGAGCCGCCCCATCTCATCGAACTTGATCATCCGCACTTGCTGGACGAAGTTGTCGTAGTCGTTGCCAGCGATTTTCAAGAAGTCTTCGAGGGTGTGAACGTATTTGCGCTCTCCCTCAGGCAAGAACTCCGGGGTCGCGCTGCCACAGAGCACCACATGGGCTTCGACATAGGGATCGTAGGACAGCTTGTGGCCGATTTCCCGTTTGAGAATGGCTGCCAGGCGATAGCCCTGGTCACGCTTGCGGTGATAGGCGCTTTTCCCTCGGTTTTGCTGACCACGCGGGGTGGTGATCACCCAGTTGCCGTCGAAATTGGTCAGCTTGCCATGCCACTCCTTGAGCTCGACAACCAGCACCCGATCATGGGTGACGACAATCAAGTCAAATTCCATCGAGCCTTGCTTGTCGGCCACCAGTACCGAGGCATAACCAAACCAGCTATTGCGCAAGTGCTTCTGCATTTGGTCAAGCGCGTTCGTTTCGCTCTTGTGCAGCCCATTACCGCGAACGATGATATCCATACTGACATCCCTTGTGCTGACCTGCGCGACCGTGGAGTGACCAGGGGCGTCGGCGCCTCCATGGCATCCAGCTGTTGAATCGTGCGCAGTTCCCGCTGGCTTGAGAAAACACTCTTTCAGTGCTGGTTCAGATTCTGGAAGCCTGGCATACCTTGCCAGCGTCCGAGCTGTCGCGAATGGTATAAGAAAAGATGGCCATTGAATAGCCTTTCGAGATCATCTCAACATCATCGTGGTCATGTAGCAAGGCAGTTCGTTACTGGGTTGGCGGTCATGCTGAATAATGAATCTCTTTCACACTCGGGAATACCTCACGGATCGACTCAACGGTTTAGATGTTTATTGAATCAAAAATGCTAGTTGCGTCAAGACGCTCCTGACCACCATAGCCCACATCGCAGCGACAAAATCAGAGATTGCCTGCACCAAATGAGATTGTCCTTACGCCTGACACCCAAAGGAGGCGCGCATCTGAAACGATTCCAACAATCCGTGGGTGACTCCTGATGGCGTTCAATTTGGCAGTACCCACACCTCATAATAAAGCTCATCTGACTGTTAATCTAAGTTGAAATCCCTGGTGCTTTGGATTAAGCGCAAGCACCCGCTGCAAAACTATCAAAGGAGTTGGTCAAAAATATATTGCGAAACTCTAATGCGGAAAATGCGTTTAAGGCGACAATCTGGCAGCCTAGCCTGCTGATTAAAATGAGGCTCTCTGCACCGCTGAGGAAACTTCCATACCCCCCCGATGGAGTTCATGGGGCTCTTGAATGCACTTCCCATCCTCATCAATGCCACCCATGATTGCGCCATTATTTCCTTAGGGTGCAACGCTCTGGTAGACTCCAAGCCTCTTCAGATCAACGTCAACAGGTGCACAAATGACCAAGGCAGAAATGCAGATGCTCGAAAAGGTCTGGATTGCAGAGGTGGAGAACCGCCTGCCCTTTCAGACAAAGTCCAAGGTCGCTCAAAAGCTCGTTGACGAAGGCATGTTGCAACCCGACGTGACCACCATCAGCGGCATCAAGATCGAAGGGTTCGCCCTGACCCATGCTGGTCGCTTCACCTATTGCAACAGCTGTGAAGATCCCGAAATGGAACAAAGCAGCCCCCTCTGATGGCTGATCTGATCAAGTCCGTCGAGGTCGTTTACTCCAAGGCACAGGCCGAGGCACAGGGGCTTACTAACCTCAAAGCCATGAACCTGGATGCCATGGAGGATGACCCCCGCTACGCCTTCATGGCGGCCCTGGAGCGGGACATCCCTGCCAGGGCCAAACTCAATCAGCTTAAAAAAGCCTCTGATCAGCTAGCCCGTGTCGTGATCCCGCACTCAGCCTGCCGATCGGGTTGTAGCTACTGCTGCAACATCTCGGCGGTGATTTGTGAATCCGAGGCACGAGCAATTGCAAAGGCTTCCGGGCGCCAGATGAAGACCCTTCAGGGCGTGCCCAGCCCTTCCGTGCGCGAAAAGTGGCACAGAGCACCCTGCCCGTTCCTGAAAAAAGGCCGCTGCTCTGTGTATGACGAGCGCCCCATGGTGTGTCGACTGATGTTCAACATGGCTGACACGCCCGAACAGTGCAATACCGACATTCCCTCTAGCGACAGCCATGTCATCACACTGAATCTCAAACAGTTGGAGCATGGATTTGTCGCCGCCTTCGCGCATGAGGCTTGGGGTGACATCAGGGATTTCTTTCCGCCCTCCTGATCATAGCCCTCAGACTAACCGTCGAAAACATAATCCTCTCCCCCCCCAGTTTGCTACCAAGAACCGACCATGGATTTGAATAAGGGGAAACCTGACTTGGTTTGGACACAACCTGGGATACCCATTATCATAGTTTGACTGGGTTTTGGAAAATTGATCAAACACCCTAGGTTGACGGCCTGGCGCTTGGACTGCAGCCCACTGTAAAATGAAATGCATTCAGGCTCTGTCGTATTTTTGCCTTTAATTATAACCTCAGGACACCCCTGATAAAGGAACAGTACCCATGCGTCTTGGTTTGGAACAAATTACCCGTGAACAAACGGTCTGGCTGCTTCGCGATGAACAGATCGCCCCGTTCAAGGCCGTCGATGTGAAAAGCAACTGCATCGTTTTACAAGATTTTGAGCAGCCACCCCGGTATTTGCCCTATGACGGCAAGAACGGCTCACTGTATGGATCTGAAAAGGATGCGCGTGTTGCCCTGATCAACATCTTCCAGGAAGACCTCGACATCAGAGCGCGTCGCCTGGCTTCTGCCAAGGCTGCTCTTAATCAGCTCTTGCGCCAGCTCGAAGATCCAGCCCCGTAATCCAGGCTGTTGATCACCACAGGCCAGCGGGCCCTGCACGGTCTCACCTCTGCCTGGAGACGATCACCCTCCGTAGCTAGACAAGGCGGCTACGGATTGCTCCCTGAGCACGGTCTTCAGCAGGTCAAGGTCTTCACCAGAAATCTGAGTCCAATTGAGCGCCGCCTCGGTGTATCGACGCCCCACGTGAAAAATCAAGGTCTGCCCCAGTAGTGTCATGGCCCGCACTTTCACCAAGGGTTCTTCAGGTGGCAACGAGCATGCGATCGCCACCAGGGTCTGGGCGGCGCTGTCGATCTTGTCGGCAACATGCTCACGCATCAATGTAAAACCACATTCCAAGCCTTGGCCTGTCTGCGACATGGCCATGAACAGGCGCCGGGTGCCATCCTGTTCACCGCACCCCAGGAGGCGGTCGACAATGGAATCCTGCAGGTCGCAAAACAGGCAGATCGCCTGCTTCCTGGAGACCGGTTGCAGCAAGCGCGCCTCGATCATGCTCAACACTGATTCGAAATGGCTGCTCGCATCGTGCGTGATCAGTTCGGCGCAGGCCCGATACAAACCTTCCTTGTTTTCAAAGTAGTACTGCAGTGCAGGTGTATTAACGCCGGCTTTTTCCGCTATCTGGCGCGTTGTAGCAGCCTGGAAACCTTTGGTGGCAAATACGTCAATGGCGGCTTCGATGATGCGCTTACAGGTCTCGTCGCCACAGTGATAGGCCTGACGATGGGTGCGTCTGATCTTCTTGTCGGGGTGCGGCATGAACCTTTCCAGCTCAATACATGGGTAAAGCAATTGTATCAGCCGGGAAAATAATTCCAATCAGGAAATCATCAAACCTTCACCAAGGGCTGCCACGCTTGAAGCGCACTGCCAGTGGATGGCCGATGCACCCTGCCCAGGGAATGGGCAGGTATCAGGCGATTAAAGAGAAGGGGCAGCAACCGAGGTCTGTACAGAATGAGGGGCATGCTCAAGTTTCAGGGGCTCCCGCCTGGTGCCAAGATCCATTTCTTCCTTGACGATGGTTTTGGGGTCGATCGCGTACCTTTCAGCCCAGCCCTGTGGAAGATGGCGGCTTTTCAGAATCGCTGTCAGGTGATTGGTGTCCCCTTTAATATCAACGAGCATGGACAAAGCTGTCTGGTTGGCAAGGTGCCTGTCGACCAGGTAATCCTTCACTAGGATTTGCGCGCTGCGCTCGATGTGCTTGAAGGTAGGCTCGTCCTTGCGCTTGGTCAGATTCAGGATTTTTTCAGTCGAGAGGTTCATTTTCTGCATCGTCTGAATGCGATTGAGCGACTGCTGGCTCACCTCTGGCTCAGCAAAATACTTCCCAGTGAATCGGGCCTTGCACCACTGCATGAAGGTCTTTTCCTTTGCCAGCGCGCCATCAAGAATAGCTTGGTCGCGCCCTTCCATGAACTTTGCGTTGTCGTAGTGCTTTTTGGCGTCCCAACCCAGCTTCAAGCTGATGAGCCCGAACGCCACCAGGCCTGCCGCCGCCGAGGTGCCAAACCAACCCATGTGGATCTTGTCCATGCTGTAATTCATCATCTCCATGACAGGAGCCATGGTTGGAGAATTGAAAAACGAGTTCACTGTCCGCCCTTCCAATCCCATGCCGAGCGCAGCAGCAGCGCCGATAATCATGGCGTTTCCACCGACATAGCGAGCCAACTTGTCCGCAATATTGGCTTTGGTGCCTTCATCAATCGGCTTAATGAACACGCTCGACAACCAGGGTTTCATCTTCACGAAATTGTTGAAACCCGTACCCACCTTTTGCCAGAAGACATAGGAGTCGGGACGCGTGTAGTGATGGATGCCATTGAGCCCCAGGTTCGGCTCGAACTCGGCTCCAATAAGGTCTTTGGCCAACACGCCCACCACCTGGTTGGCCTGAGCCTCAACGACAGGGGCGATTTCTTTGGCTTGAGCGTCAAAACGCTCCAGAATCTGGCTTTCGAGCTTAAGCTTGGGCATGGCGGTTCCCCTTGACCCGGAGGATGAAATGATCGATTTGATACAGAAACTCCTCGGAGGCCTTGAAAAAGCGCTCTTCGACAGCAGGGTCGATCATCTCATCGATGCACCTGAGTTCTGGAATGTCATGGCATGACACCAGCAACGACATGCGCGTGCTGATCACACTCAACCGCCCAAGAATTTGCTGAAGACTCTCATCATCGAAATGGGGTGCCAGATCAATGACTTCTGCGGTAATCCTGCTGTTGGTCGTCAATATCTTTTCGACCCGCACGATTGAAACTGGGTAATTTCTCATGCCTAACCCTTCTTAGCGAGGTTTTGGGATATTGTAACAGATAGTGTGCTGCAAATTACAATTCCAGCAATGCGTCTAGTGCGGGTCGCATATGAAGGTTGGATCATCCTGCCTGCGCCTGCAGCAACTTGTAACCCATTTGCGATTTACCCTACTATTGAAGATGCAGGGTATTCTTCAATGTGCCTGTAAGCCTCAGCGATAACCAAAGAGTCGGGCCTCTTGAGCGTGGTACCATGAATGGCATTTCTGGTAGCCCATGTTCATACACCCCAGCTCAACCTCCACTGTGGGGAACCGGGTTGAGCATGAGATACTTGGCCAGTTGCCCCACACTCCATCAACAGTACATCTACGGCGGCAGACCTCGTGTTCACAATCAATCAAGGCTTCTCAATCAACCCCAGCAGCATGGCCAGCCAACAGCTGAATGATGATGCCGACGCCCTGCTAAGCAAATGCTTTGAGCTGGCGCCCATTGTCAACACACGATCCGTCGAAGCAGCCTTGCTGGCCAGCGATGATCCCGTGGGTGCAGCCGGCAGTTTCTATGGGAAGCTCAACGGTGAGCTGATGTTCGAGTTCATGCCAACCAAAATTGATCACGAGGCGAACATTTTTGAAATGTTGGTCGATCGAGGCATCAATATGGTTGATGCGTGCCTACAGAACATCAAGCTACCGCTGCTGAGCGTTTCCGAGACGCTCCATTTGATACCGGGACTAACCATGACCGCGTCAGTGAAATCTGATCGGGATGGACTGGTGAAATTGCCCGCCGCCATTGCCAGGCTGGATCAGATCTACGCGAAGGTGCTCGACCTGGCGTGCTTCGCCCCTGACCTTGACGTCCGACGCGGCCTTCCCAGGGTGTATCCAGGACAACACCTGAGCATTCCCCTCAATGATCCGAAAGCACGTGCCTTCGCCCTTGTGTTGAACACACCCAATCCACTGCCGTATATCGCCAATTCCACCTTGATGCAGGACTGCATGGCGCATTGGTTTGACGAGTTGCAAGGGGTGGAAGGAGCCTATCCCCACCTTGCCATCGAGGGCCTTCTAAATCGGTTCAATCGTGCTCACACCGACCTACTGCGGCGCATGGCGTTCTACACCGATGACCGCAATGGCAATGAACTCGGCATTGATCGCCTGCTGATCACGGTCGCCAAGCGAATCTCCCAGCTTGACCTGCGCCAGGACATACCGTCTTATCGCGCCCTGGATTTTGAACAGCTCTTGCTGCCACTGGGTGACGCTGTAGCGCTTGAAACGCATCTTGAAACGCAGGGCGCCACGCTTTTCCAGGTGGCATCTAACATCATTGCTTCCGGCAGCTTCCTGGAGTCTAGGCGCATCCTCCAGTCGTTCTTCACGTTCCCTGAGACATTCGTTCGTTTGCTGGTTGACCAGGAGATGGAACCGGATCGAGCCTTTTCGCTGTTCGCTCATGCCCTCGGTGATTACCTTGGGAAATCAAGATTCACGCCTGACTGCGCCGACCTTCAGGGGAAAATCGACTGGTACCGTGAGGTTTTCCAGGCTGCGGGGTACCCCGACCTGAAAGGCACTCACGCGCTGGATACGCTGTGCATGAACATCGAGCATGGCGAATACTTTCATGCCAGGGGGTATTTGCGCACCGAGGAGATGAACCTGGGGAGCGGTTTCTGCAGTCGTGGTTTTAACTCACCCTTCTCGGGACTGCAGGCTGAAACGATGGCGCGTCGGGAGCGAAAGGTCGCATTCGCCCTCGCCATGGGGCAGATTGAGATGCTCTTACCCAGCGCCATCCATTTGCTCGACAGATCCAAGCCCAAAGGCATTGACAAGGACTATGAGATTCCCAGCCTTATATTGAACCTTTTGAACCGTTCGCTTGTAGCTCCGAGCCAGATCATCTTCTCCAAAACAGCCTTCAAGACGGCGATGACGATGGGCTGCTCAGCCCACTTGCTATTGGATGACCCAAAGGTGGCCGATATCATGCGCGACAGTCTCGACGACATCCTCGAAGACGAGCTGGGACTTTGAACATGACACTCTCAATCCACCCTGGGGATCGCAGGGCAACGCAAAAACCCAAATATCGCGTCGTCGCTGATTATCAGATCCTGATTGATCAAGCAGTGCGCAGGGTGCTCGCAGCGCCGCCCTTCTCCATGAGTTCTGCACAGCGCAAGCCGCTGCGCGAACTGATCGATGTGGCCCTGCATCCTTCGAACCTGAGCAGGGACTCTTTCTGGAATCATCTGGCCAAGGATCTGCGCGATACCCTCGATCCGTATCTCCATGAAACGCCTGTGGAGCAAATGCGCCTTTGGGAAGGTCTCTCAAAATGCGGGCTGGAGCCGATTGCATTTTTTGAAAACACCAACCCATCGATTACGGGCAGCATGGTACCGTCCCCGAGATTGCAACTGCCTGAACATGATGAGGATAAGCACACAGCCTTTCGACACTTCAAGGATGAGATTCGACATCTTGATCAAGCCATGGAAACGTTCCTTTTCCCTGAGGAAAACGCCATTCAAGTAGGTTCAAAGACCTTCGCAAGCCATGAGGCAAGGCTCTACCACCTCATCAATGCAACGCCTGCCAACGCGACCTACTTGGCTACGTCAAAGCTCATGGCGCGATGCAGAGGCTGGTGGCTTGACGAGTTGCAGCAACCCACCGCCCCTCGGGTGTTCAATGCCAGGACTGCCTTCTATCACTCCTTGATTCAATGCCCAAGCCAACATGAGTTCGCACCAACACTAGAAGCGCTGCATAACTACTTTCTGTCGATGTCCATCGCCTTTGCCGGCATGCCTGCACAAGAGGATCCCGAAGCGTTCGACTGGGAGTGGGTCGAAATGAAAACCCACAGTATCCGAGACCTCCAGTTTGACGAAGAACAGGCAGTAACCTTGGCGGCGACAGCACTGATAGCAGGCTCTATCAAGGGGGCGGCACGAATCCTGGAAACCTTGATTGATCAGCCTGACGCTTTCGTTCAAGCATTGCGCGCTGGTGGGCAAAATAACGAGCAAGCCCAGTATTTTCTCAAAGTGTGCCTTTATAGCCATCTCAACAACAGCACAATTAGCCCCTCTGAGGTGCTTTCACTGGTCGAGAACATGCGCACGGCCTTCGTAGGCTATGGGTACCACGACATTGTGCGTACCCAGGCGCTGGATGCAGTGACCTGTCACCTGGACGCTGCTGAACAATTTGAAACCATGGGCTATTTGCGCACCGAGCCGATGGGTATGGGGGATGGCTTTTGTCGCACGCCCCATAAGGTGAAGAATAAGCTAGCTCCTGCGGGTACCCGAGAGGTTGAACCGCAACATTGCGAACGGGCGATGGCACTGGCTTTGCGGCTCCAGCAAACAGAAATGATCGAGCGTGCCGCCACCGTGTTTTTTGATTTTGAGATCGATACCGCAGAGGAATCGATGCTGTGCCACGGCGCGGCACTCCGCTTCCTGATAGACAGTGACCAATTCGACCCGACGACTATCATCACCACTCCACGCAGGGCAGAAATGGCCTTGAAGCTGGGGGTTAGCCGGGAGAAATTCCTCGCCCACCCGCAGCTTAAACATTATGCCGCCAGTGCCCTGGAGATAGATCTGGGTCTTTGAGCAAGCCGGGCAGCGCTTCGCTCGCCCGAACAGGGCGACCTCCTTGGGGTTGATTGCGCCAGGGTTCGCTCATCGACTAACCTAGAAAAAAGAATCCAGGAGCAAAACATGAAAACGCCGGCCCAACTTACCGAAATTCTCGAAGCCTTGGTTGACTCCGGGAAGGCCAAGATCAACACCGTCATGACCTCATTGTCGGACATCAATCACCAGCTCGTCTTTCCCGGCGTGAACACGGTGTACGTGGCTCCCAAGTTCGAAGTACCATTGGCTGGCGCAGAGGCTTCAGCGGCGCTGTTCATCGACCATCTGCTCAAGGACAAAGGCGCCCAAGTCCGCAGGGACTCCATCCTGCAGCAGGCAGAAACCGGCGAATCCGAGCTTTTGTTCCTCAAGGAAGTTCAAAGCACCAGCAAGGCATTTCAAAATGCCCCCGTGGGTGAGTTGGCTCAGTCGGGATCCAACGTCATCGAGGTGTACTACCACACCCGTGACCTGATCGAATTCCACCCCAATCTGTATGTCCAGGCCACCATTTCGCCAAACGATGCCATCATCAAGCAGTTGACTGACAAGGGGCTGTTCGAGCGCGCTGCGGTCGTCATTTTCCCGGAAGGGGCTGAGGCGACAAACCTGGAGGCGGCGTTTGAGTCCACGCAAAACATCGAAGATGCCTGGACAGCGCACAAGCATGTCATTGCGATCACAGAACGTCCGCGCTCCTCAATGGTGGGGGATGTAATGGTCAAGGATGGTAAACCCTTCGTGGTGGCGATGATGGGCTTCAAGCCATTGGAAAGCTTCGACCCCTTCCCAGAACCAGAGGTCAAGAAAGCGGCGGTGCGCGCCATGGACAGTGACGGCCTTCTTTACTGATCGTCCTCACCAATCGACCCCTGCACAGGGGGTCGATCTGCCTCCCTGCAGCCCCGCCTGCAAATGCCCCCACACACTCCATGACGATGAGAGCCTCAGGCTCAGCTCAGGCGCCCACAAACGCGGCACGCTTCGGTTTTAATGAAAATTGCCTCGATCCGCTCGTGTATGATTCAATTGCTTTTTAAATAATAAAAAGAATTGATCATGATCCCTCGCTTGCACAATTGGCTCACCCATCGAAAAATGGAAACTGACTTCCCGCCCACGCAGTGGCACAGGGTGGGTGCCATTGCCAGCAGCCTCACTTTTCTACCCTTTCTGCTCTGCTATGCCGCACCATTGGTCTGGCTGGCACTCGACAATCCCCTGAGATTTGTCGCAGAAAATACTGCTGTGGCATTGGGGGTAGTTGGCATTGGATCCGTGATGATCATCGATATCTGCGTTCCCTCCCACCTGAAGAAGCTTGGATTGAATCTCCTGGCACTGTGTTTCTTGAGCGCGCTCAACCTTGTCTATCCTGAGCTGGAATTGAAAATGGCCGAGCTCCTAGTTCTCCTGAATGAACATCGCGTAACGCTCACGTCCATGGCTCTACTTGCCGTGGCCTTGTGGGGCTTCTTGAGCCTCATGAAACACCCTCTACAAAACCTCATTGATCGCCTGTTCGGCCTCTGGGCCAAGGAGTGGGAAGCCCAGGGTTACATGAGCAAAGCCACCCGGTTCACCTGGTTCGACAAACGCAGCATTTCGATTCATGAAGCGGGTCATGCCGTGGTTATGGCGCTTGATCCTTTCCTGGATGACAGTGCCGAGGTCGTGTTGGCCCAAGGGCCTGACAGAGGCAGTTTCGGGTACTGCCGACACAATGGCTGGCCCCACAATGTCCTGATGCGTGAATACATGCAGATGCGTATGATCGGGATGCTGGCAGGCGTCGAGGCTGAGCGACTGATGCTGGGAGGCTATGGCTCCGGAGGTGCAGCGGATTTTAGAAATTGGCTGGCGCGGGCACCTCAGTTCATGGCCACTGACCCTGACGATGTGTATTTCACATCACCAACAGGATTGGCAGAAATCGAACTCAATCGCCTGACCCTGAACGAGGTGAGGAAAAAACACCAAGACCAGGCCCGGCGAATCCTGGAGGCAAACAAACCAATTCTCGAAGAGATCGCCGCCAAGCTGGTTGAGAAGAACCGCCTCCACGGGGCAGAGTTACGAGAAATTCTAAGCCGAGTCGTTTCGGTCGAGGGCGTACCAGACTTTTCCCGGTATCTCGAATGGCAGAGGGCGCACCAAAAGGCATAGGGCTCGGGGAGCCGCCTTGGTTGCGTCGGCACCTGTCCTTCCGGCATCATGGAATTGATAACTAACCTCTATATTGCCGTTCGTGGACATCCTCGCATGAAGCCTGACTGCTCACCACCCCCTGCCGCGTCGGCTGCCCGCGTTCCAATGCCACCGCACCTGGAACTGCACAGACAATCCCGGTGCATCCTGGATCTGATCGGGAGCGGCCTCAATAGCGGTAACGCTGCCCTGATTCATGACGCTGGCAAGCTGCTGGAGGCCTTCAGCACCTACGGCAGCCAGCAACGCCTATATGCCCTGATGGCGGCAGAGCTGGTTAAAATCAACGATACGATCCCCTACGGACGTACCCTGGAATCCATTCAAAAAGGACTCACCTCCAGTGAAAGCCTGTGCGCCCTTTTTGAATACGTTGCACCACCCCTCAATGTAATTATCAAGGCTATTGATAGCGCCCCGGATGCGGTGCCAATGGCGTTCGAAGCCTTTATTAGAACCGGGCTGGTCGAAGATCACGCAATCGATGACTTGATTCAGGAGGTCTACCCCTTGCCTGACTCCAGAGCGCTGGCGGTGCTCATGAAGCACAAACTTGATCGCTACTGCAGGGGTGACGAAGAAAATTTCAATGTGCCCAGATTAGTTTCCGACTACCTCTCTGATACCGGTTTACCCGCAACCCTGCGAGGCGCAGGAGCGATCGGTGAGTTCCTGAGGCAAGAGCTGCCAACACTGGTCGAGTGCGTTGAGCAAGAAGAAGCATTGGCTAGCGGCAATTTAGCTCATCTGTTTTCCCTGAGCAGTTTTGAGATGCTTGCTGCCAGCGGCTTTACGGCAGAAGTTGCAAGAATGGCAGTTTTCTACCTGAACTATGAAATGAGCGAGGGTCGAAGCAGAAGTCGGTTGGCCAAGCTTGTTCCTGCTGACATTGTGGCGGAGCGAACCCTTGAGATTCTGGGCACCTTGAAGCGCGTCAGCACGGGTCATCTGAATTTTTGCCTCGAAAGCCCGCTTATCTCCACCGCGCAATTTTGCGCGCTCCTGAACGTGGGGGATTCGCGCCTGGAGGCCAACGGAATGATGACAGCACTGGGAAGCGCCCTGTCGGTCTATGACGAAATGGATGACGTTTGTCGAGGGCAGCTCCTCGAAAAAAGCAGTTTGACTATACAACGCTTTGTGGAGCTGATTGGGAGCTACTCCCAGGGCATCTCAACTGAACTTGCTCGTGGATTGAATAGGGTGTATCGCCAATACAGCCATCTCGATGCCACAGGACAGTCCATGCTTGATCAGCAAACCCTCTGGGCGATCAACCATTGCATGCTGACCATGGACAGTAATCCCCAGCTCAAAGGAAAACTGCAACACGAAATCATCACCCTGCCGTATCTGCCTAAAACCGTGTGGTCGTCCGTAGAATGGATGCAAACGCAAAAACTTGAGCTCGACCTTGGCCTCTGATGCCTGCGCCCCACACGTTACAGGTGAGGCAACCCTAACCGTCCATTTGTCCAGTCCCCGGATATCGAACCGATGAACCCAGAAAGCCCGGCACCTGCCAATCAATGGCTCCAGATGAGCAGCATGCTCGAACCTTTGGATCAGCTGGGTGTGCTGTCCAACCGCATTCAAGTCTTGTTCGAACGCGGCCTGATAACCAACGATGTGTCGCTGATTCATGACGCCGGCAACATGCTGGCGACATTTACAGCATTCGGAACCCAGCACGGTTTGTTTGCAAAAATGACCGATCACCTGGTCGAAATCAGTAAAACCCTGCCCTTTGAGCGAACGTTGATAAACATCCAGCTGGGTAGCGTGTCCAGCGATGTATTTGAGGCGCTGTTTCATTACGTGTCGCCACGCATGAGTCAGCTCGGGGAGCTGATTGAGCGTGCTCATGACACGGTTCCCTCTGCCTTGCACGCCATGCTTCGTAACGGCCTGGTGCGTCAGCGGGAAGTTGATGAGCTGGCAACGCGCCTACACCTCATCCCGGACAATCTGGCGTTCACAATGCTGCTGGAGTTCAAGCTGCTGGGCCTTCGCTCGGGCGCCTCGGACTATTTCAATGTACCCTACCTGGTTTCCGATTATTTTTCGGAGGTTGGCTTACCGGGGAGTCTGCTCGATGCGGGTGCTTTGGGTCAATTTCTGATCCGCGAGCTTCCGGCCCTGAAGGATCAAGCCGTGCGCGCAGAAAAGGCCAGGAACTCCGGCCAGGCCAACCTGTTCTCCTTTGAGGCGCTGGAGCTTTTTGCGCGCAGTGGGTTCGAGCAGGAGGCCTCCACCATGGCCGCCTTTTACCTGGCATTCGATTCGAACGACGATCGTCATATGAGTCGCCTGGCACAACTGGGTCATGGCGAAGTCATGCTGCAAAAACTAGTGACGGCGCTTGGTACCCAGCAGCCAATGGCCACGGCGCAGGTGAATTTCGCCCTTGAAAGCCCGCTTGTCTCGGAGGCCCAATTTTGCACCCTCTTGTGCATCGACAGCTCGCGCTTGACCCCCAGCGCAATCATGGAAGGGCTCGGCCATGCCTTCTCGGTGTATGGCGATATGGAAGAGGCGCAACAAAAGCAGCTGCTTGGCAAAGTTGGGTTTGCCTTCGACCGCTTCGTCGAGCTTCTGGATGTGATGTCGAGACCGTGGCGAAACGCACTGGTCGAGGGCTTGATCAACGTCTTTTACAGTTATGAGAGCCTCGACTCGGCAGGAAAGGCAATTGTAGAGGAAAGATCCATTTGGGCGATGAGTCACTGCCTCAAGCGCCTGGACAACCACCCCAATGAGCTGTTCACCCTGCAACGCCAGATCCTGGATATTGATCACCTGCCCAGAACGCTCTGGGAGTCCGTCGAATGGATGCACACCCACAGCCTGGAGGCTGATCTTGGATTGTGAGCATGCACCCCTCTGCGCCACCTGAGGGCAACGACACCCTCACTGTCTACGTTTGGCCAGCCACTGAGGATATTCCGCCAAGACCCTGCCAAAAAACTCACTGTCACTGATCTGCTCCAGATCCCTGGCCTTGAAGAACCCGGCGTTATCAACCGGGCGATTCGGTAGGTCGTCGAGCTTCTTCAGGAAGGCGAAGGACTCGTGACCAATCCCGGCGAAAGCCCAAAAATAGGGTTGCCTGCACACCTGGGTAATCCAGGCCTGGGTGAGCTGCTTGTCCGTGGCGTCGCCATCGGTGATGAAAATCACCAGTACCGGGATTTTGGTGCCAAAAAATGCATGGTGAATCGCCTCAATGGCGGGTGCATAACAGTGGACTGATTGATTTTATGGGTGCCGATGATCTCCCGTTGCACGTAACCGCCAATTGTTGCCCAAGTCAGGGGTTGCAGCTTCACCTCATCATTGCCAAAGAGGTAGAGATCGAACGCGCTGTCAGTATCCATCGCCATGGCAAACCCCATGAGGCGCTCAAGCAGACGCTGAATCTTCCCGTCCCTATGGGGGTACATGGATTTTGATGCGGCAAGGGCCATCACTACCCGAGCACTTTTAGGGCCACACCTTGGGATATCAACAGGCTCGCTGCCTGGTTTTCGACAGGTCGATTCGCTTGGCTAAGGTAATCATATTCATCTCAGGTTTCATGAAGATCTCTCTCATTTTAACGTTGGCAACCAAATACCGGTAAAGCGGCACAAGCCTGTTAAGCAGGAATTGCTCATTCGATCCTTTAACTATAAATTGCAAGCTTCCCGTGACTTTCAATTTAAGGTAGATTGGGTCATCGTTACTGGAGGTTTGCTATGTCCCCTGTAAATCGTCTTGAGGGCCTGAAGATCGTCAGCTCCAACAAGACAAAAATCAACGAGTACCGAAGGCTCAGCGGCAACACGATTGAAGTTCAGCCAGGCACCGATTTACCTGAAATCCTCGGCACCCCGGATCAGATCGCGCTCTACAAGGCGCTTGAAGCAGGCGAAGGCCTGATCGTAGAGGATTCAATCCTGGTGGTGGATGGCGAGCCGCTGATCGACATCAAGTGGCGTCTGGAAGAGCTGACGCAGCGCGCTCAACATGAGCCCTGCAAGCTTGTCTGGGAGGTCAGGCTGGCCTATCTGCGCGATGGCCTGGTCAAGGTATTCCTAGGCACCCTGGAGGGCCGTCTGCGCCCCTGGGATGTTGCCGGCAGCGGCTATGACCCCATCTTCAACGTGCTTGGGGTGGGACAGAGCTTGGCCAGGCTGGAAATCAGAGGGCTCAAGGATCAGTACTCTGCCCGCGCCCGCGCTTTCAAGGCACTGCTTGCTGATCAACACCACATTTCAATCGACCAGAGCGCACTGCCAGCTTGGACAGGCGCCTATCAGAACACGTGAGGCCATGGATCAAGACGGTTGCAACCCGCCAACCTACTGCTTGATCCACGTTGTCGATGAAGATTCCATCAAGGTGCTGAAGCTCTAGAACTCAGAATCCCATGAGCTTCATGTCTACCTGCTGGCCTCAAGAAAAAATTGGGGCGACGCGAAGACAGCAACAACTCACGGCCAGCAGCTGGCCCAACAGCATGGCCTCACGTTCAAGCATGACAGGGACATCGACGAGGAATCCTACCAGGAGTCGATGCTACTGGACTGAAAACTTCAATTTTTCCATAACCTGTACTCCGAACAGGCACTGGCAACCACTGGTGCTGACGGTGATATGGAATTTCCTCGGAGAGAATGCTTACAATAAAGCACTAGACCTTTAGCAGATCCCGAGGAAACTTCGATGGGCACAAAGAGCCAGTCCCGCACCAGCAGGATAGAATGTACTGATGGTGTGATCATGCATGTGTCCATTTCCGAAGGGCGTTCTCAGACCGCCGATGCCTCGATCGTGATTCTCTCCATCAACGCGGATGGCCTTGAGCTGGAGACCTGGATTGCCAAACACAGCTGTACCGACGCACGAATAGCGAAAATCCTCTACGCTGCCAAGCACTCTCCGGAGTTCCGCGAATCGCTGAAGGTTAAGGACACTGCATATCCGGTGTCTGATGCACTTCAGGTGCTGCTTGAGCAGCTGGACAGGCCCTGTTTCGTCGAAATCAGCGGCAACCTGGATCAGGTGCCCGTGCATGAGGAGCGTTGCACGATTCTCAATTTCCCCGATGGCTTGCCCGCCAATCTGGAAAAAGCTGCCAAGAAGGCCGATTGGTTGTCGGTACGCCACGGGGGCGGGCAACATCGCCTCAGGGTCTACGCGGAGTACGGGCATGCGCATACCTACAATCAACGCCTGATCGACTTCCTGGAGTGCCACCTAACCAACACCCTGACGAAGTCCCACTACCGCTACCTGGGCTGTGCAAGTGCCTCAACCGTCATTCAGACCCCGGCGATCAAGCGTGTGCCCGTGGCCATTTCGGCAACGGAATTGGAAAAGCAGATTGCTTGGATCCTCCATATGCCCCTCGCCAATGCCGAGGATGCCCTGTGCCGGCTCAAGGTGGGTCGGGACGCCTGGTCAACAATGAAGGAACCTGAACTTCGATCTCATGTGAGTGATCCCGAGAGCTTGAACCTGATCGAGCGGACATTCAAAGACATCAAAGACCGGCAGTCTGCCTACCGCTGGCATTTGAGAGGGCTTCCGGCAGCCTACGCCATTCACAAGATTCACTTGGAGGCCCAGCGCGCCCTGGAATATGCGAGGATGTCACGGTAGATTTCGTCGCCCCCTAATCGATGTGACTAGGTGAGCGAACAAGGCTTACGGTTCAACGCCCAGCTCACCAACGCGACAGCGCCCCCGACAAGCACCGCCTGGAGTGGAGTTCCACCAATCAAACTGATGCCCGCCAGCGCTATGAAGCCGCTGAGCATGGCCGTGCTCTCATTATGAAGCTGATGATGCAGGGCTTGTAACTCCGCTTCATCCAAGACGCTCAGGGGAGCCTGGAACCGCAGGTTCATCAGGTACTGGTAGCGGTTGCGGCGACTGTGCCAATGGGTGTGGCTGGGTACGTCATTGTAATTTTTGTTCACAATGTGAGCCTCGTGATGAGATAAGCCTAGAAGAAGCATACCCTGAGAAACCAATATACGCAAAAAGAGAATTGGCTGGTTTATGCCGAACGCTCATGCGGTATGATGGCCTTAGAAATTACCGAGGGATTCCACATGAGCACACCCAATGCAGACACACTGCAACAGATCTCTGACTTTCTGTATGGCGGTGGTACCAGGAGCATGACAGGGTGTACGCCCGATCGTGTCCAAGAAATGGTCGTGCTGGCTAACCAGCGATTTCCACACAAATCTGTGTGCGTGGTATCGGACTGGATCTATGCCGAGCTTGAGATCTCTGAAGCAGACCGTGCGGCCTGTTTAGCCGCAGGCATCGAGCCGGTTATGATCTATTCGAGCAAGGTGGTCAGTGATCAGCGACGCCCGTATTTTGTTGGCGGCTGGGTGCGCAGCACGCCCATGGTCAGCTTTACCGAAGGCTGCCTGTTTGAAAGCCGCAACACCATCTACCTGCTGCAAGGGCCTGGTATTGCCAAGTCGGTACGTACCGACATCATCATGTCCATTCAGTAAGCAGGCTTCATATACACGCGATGCGGTTGAGAGCATCTAGCTTCAGTGCGGATGTCCGGGACGAAGCTCTCGAAAACAGCTTAGCACCCACACCACCCACTGGCGAGCGGAGGTGTGAAAGTCAGTGCCAATGTTGCTCAATTACAGCCTTCTCTCGCCTCCTAACCCAATGGAATTGCAGGCATGACTACAACAGGCCATCACTTCCCAGAACGCTTCGATGAGGCTCTGGAGGCACATTTTCTACCGGATCTGGGTGAGATTCTTACCTGCGAATTTGATACTGCCCTCGATTACATCGTCAAGGCAAACAAGCCTGTTGAGCTCGCAATTGCATTCCTTGGGAGCCCAAGCCTGATCTTGGCAAAGGCCGTGTTGCACCTGCTGAAGAGATTGCCGGAGTCACCCTCGATCGTGCTGTTGAACCAGGCCGTCTATTCAGCGTTTCACGCCTATTTCCCAGAAACTCCTCACGCCTTTGAACGCAAATTTGGGGAGCAGCTTCATCATCATGTGCGATCATTCCGGGAGCAGAATCCCGACAAACCGACACTTGAATTTTTCACTGCGACGCTGTACGGCAATCTATTCAGGCTTGCCCCTGATAGCCGCACATGGATTGCAGACAATTTCCTCTCATTTTCCCCTCTAGACCCGAGCGCTTGTGCTCAGGGCATGTCCAGTATTGAAGCGATGAGCAGCATACTTAATGCCGTAGGGCTGGATAACCTGGTTATCCGGGAGCGCGCTCGCCAGGTGCTCGACGCCCAGATTGCCAACGCCGTGGTCAATCCGCAGTTCGTTTACCTGCTGGTCAACCAACCTGAGTTCGACACGTTGTATCTGGCCAAGCTAGCCCGCTATCTACGCGAGGAAAACCCATACTCGCAGCTGGCCCTGCAGGATAATGAAGAAACCTTGAGCAAGCTGGCGAGGGTCTTTGTCTCGGACGCCCCCTTGGAGCAGGTTGAAGAAATCCGTGCCGCCTTGATGGCACTTTGCGGTGACGTATACCCCCTCAGGCCTGATCAGAAAGGTGCGAATCTGCTCATGGATTTCGCTACCGCAAGTCCAATGGCCAGCAAGGCTGTACTGACAACGCTGTACCGCCGCCAGATCCTTACACCGGCAGAGATTGGCCCGCGACTGAAGACCGTCAAAGACCTGAATTTTGCATCCATGCACAGCCGAATCCCTGTCCACGACCTACTAAACCATGCTCCTGAGTCACTCCAGGCGTTACACCTTGAGCATGAGATCGGTCTCTAAGGGGAATACGCTGCTCAAGGATTTGCCTGGGCCGTAGCGCTCGGGTGCCTGGCGTGAGCGCCTACGCCCTTGCCACGCGTTGATGCGGCACAGTCTGATGCACAAAGCCGAATTGCCGCTATCCATTAGCGAGGAGCAAGTGTCCTTCCCTGTCGGGTCGGGGCCAAGCTCAGGTCATGCCTCGGATACTGAGGTTTTTTTACAATTTTCCCTCAAGTCGATCACCCGCTGGCCGATAGCCTTGGTTTTGCTCAATTTTGGCATTACAGGTCATGGGCACCCACAATGAAGAAAGCAGGTGCAGGAAACGACATCTTCTTGGCGCTTTGCCCGAAAAGCGGTCACTTCTCGGTTGCAACCAGATCTTCAAGGTAGCGTGTAGCCCAAGCCTGTGCAGGAAAGCTTAAGACCTGTGTAGGCATCGGGCCTCGCTAAACAAGACGACATGCAGGAGGGGGGTGTATTAACGGGTTTAACAAGCGGACGCATCGCCCACTAAGTCATTCTTTCTTCGAGCCAATGTAAATTCCATACCTGGCGGCAAGAAGCTCATTGGTTACAATCTTATACTTTTCAAAAAAATTGAAGCCTTTCCCGGAGCCGTCGATAATTTGCGCACCTATCTTCGCCCCTAATGCGGTGAAATCGGTATGAACGGAACTAATTGAGCCTCGATTTGTGTACAGATAGTTATAGCCACCGATCATTATCTTATTTTGCCGCATCCCCAGCACGAGGTAAGTTTTAAAATCCTGGAGAGACCAAATTTGCTTATTTCCAGTAATTAAAACTGCATCGACACTTTGGTACAAATCACGCATCACTTGGGCCACCACCTGATTGTCCTGAATCTCAATCATCTTGATCTCCATCCTATGGGGAGTGGCCATAATCTTTTTTATTTCAGGAAGCTCGATATCATTTTTATTGTAAAGAATGCCAAGTGTTCGAATGCTCGGCATATTCAAATCAGCATGTTTGACTTGTAGCGCGACTGGTTGATCCATGTAGTACCCCCAAGTGTCAGGGCTGTACATGTTTTTCATGAGGCTGACCATGTACCGTGACGATATGACAACCAATTTCTTATTCGGACACTGGCTTGCAATCTTGCTCCCAGCGTCTGATCCCCACACAACCAACTCCGAATCGCGGACGCACAACGACTTGTCCAGGACTGAAGTCACATTCACTTCAAGACCAGGATTTGACGCCAAACCATCCCGGATTAGCGCTATTTCCGGGGCGTCTGACAAAAACGCAAGCGTTACTTGCTTTCTCTCATCCACACCCTGCACTGGATAACCGTATACCAGTACGGAGAAAAGACAAAATAAAAAGAAAGTACTATAACGACATATGCATGCCATACATACTCTCTCAATAATCAGAAGCTCACGGAAGCTTCCATCCAATACGCTTTCGGAGAGTAGGCTTCAGGCCGGAAATTCGACTGTCCGCCAAGCAAGTTGCTCCCTGAAAGTTTAGTGCACACCTTTGTCGCCCCAATAGAGCCAAAACATTTTTCAACAAACATGTCCAGATTGTGTTGAGTATCCAGCATCCAGCCATTTGACCAGGCAAAGCCCTGCACCCTGTTGTACATGCCGCCTACTCTCCAGTCATTGGCGAATGAATACTGCCCCATCAGCGTAAACACCGTGGTCGGGCTCGACTCCCCGATGTTGCTGGTATACGTAGTGGGATCAACGTGGCTGTCCACATCGGTATACGAGCCGCTAGCAGCCAACAGTATCGCTGACGTTGGTCGCCAGTCAATGCTTGCCTCAACCCCTCGAACAGTGCTGGAGTCCTTCAGGTTTTGAGCGGTCGCCACGGTTTTCCCGGTTTGACTGAAAATCCCTGGGTTGGGGGCAACCACATAGCCAATCATGTTATCGTACTTGTTGACATAGTAACGAATTTCTGAATTCACTGTCTTGTCAAGACTTGAGTACATCCAGGCCAATTCGTACGTCCGCATTTTTTCTGGTTCAAGATCAACCGTGTTATAAACGTCATATACTGGAACCATCCCCTGATCAAACAAGTATGCCTTACGTGCAGATTCCTGCTCGTACAGCAAAGGCAGACGAGTGCCTTTTGAAAAACCCACTCTGAACGTATTGTTAATGTCCAGATCATGCACCAACGAAACAGATAGCGAAGAAGTCCTACTGTCAAATTCGCTTGATGCCTCACCCTCAAACCCTGTATTCAGGGTGGTTTTATCTGTCAGTTTCCAGGCCTGACTGGTAAAGACTGTGTTGTAATCCAAGTTGTAGCTGTCGTCTTTAAAAAGCGTGTCGCTATTGGCCTGATCATGCGAATATTTATAGCCGCCTGACAGTTCAACAAAGTCGAAGTTTTTCGTCAGGGTGAATTCACCAGCGGTCGAAGTCAAATCATAACCGATGTTCCAAAAAAGCCGGCCAATGGCTGGGCTGACTGGAGCGGTCAAATAATCTGACTTGCGATGCAGGTAGGTGTGGGAAAAATTACTGGTAAAATACGTGCTGTTATCAATCATGTGAGTCCAGGAGGTGCTCACAAACCACGTGGAGTCTGAAGCCCCATGGTCATCACTGTTCAGGTTGGATGACGTCCACACATCAATGTCCGATTGGGCCGCGCCAAACGTTGCGGAAATCTGGTCTTCTTCGGTCGGCTGATAATCCGCCCGACCAAAAATCTGTTGCTTGTGGGTGTCGTCTGCTCGATGAACAAGCCCCTCATCATTCGTGCGACTATAAGAGCCAGAAACGAAGACATCACCAAGCTGTGTGCCATGCTGAATGTAAGTGTCATCAATGCCGTTGGTACCGTTGGCCTGGCTTATTGTTGTACCCTGACGCTCTTCTGCATATGCTGTAAAAATCTTGATTGTCAGCAACATGGAGTTGGAGCCAAACTCGCTATGCGCTGGCCCTCTATACACTTCGATACGTTCTATATCCTTGAGCGGGACAATGTTGAACGATACAAGGGTACCTGTCGTTGGGGTAAAAATTCCGCGCCCGTCGACGATCATATTTATGCGCCGGCCAAATTCTTCGGCCCCACCTTGCGTACCAATCGAGAGCGAGTGTCCGAAGCGGTAACCGACCGTCACCCCTGGAACAATGCGAAGGATGTCCCCGAGCGAACGCGCCCCGCTGGCCTCGATCATCTTCTTGTCGATGACGGTTACCGACGTTGCTGATTTCTTGGGGTTGGCAGGAAGGCTTACGTCGGCCAGGGTGAGGCCTGGGCTGAAGGAGTCGGCATCACCATACGCCACGCCAATTTGTGTAACGCAGGCGAGGAGCACTGCAGCTTTTAAGGTGGTGATAGTAAGGCTCGACATCGTCTTCATTTGCTCCATATCAGGGCGTACGCCCAGTGCGGAGGCTATGAGACTACAACGAAGACCGCATGTCAATAACAGTCATATGCGAAAGCACCTCCAGCCGAGCCAAGCAGGGCAGAATGAGACACAATTTCGCCAAATCATGTTTGCCGATTATTGCAACGCTTATCTTTTGACGTTTACGGCGACAAGTGGAGGATCAAGGTGCCAATATTGTCAATAAAGTGACTCGACCCAGGGATCATTGGCAAGGATCGCCACGGCGATCTCAAGCTTGGCCATGCTTCCGGAGGGGTACTGGTGGCGGTACCGATCAAAGGCCTGCTCCAAAGCAGGTCTTTCCTCAGCCCCCTGCGTGGCCACATAGAATGCCGCATCATCACGCATCGCCACTTTCATGGACGATCGATGAGAGCTTGATCCCGACGCATCAGTGCTCCCAATAAACCCGATCACCGTGATGCCCGTGGGGATGCTCGACATCAAGCTGGGCAGCATCGCCGCTGCCGCGTCGACCTCCGCATGGCAATGGGCGGTGAACCAGAGGCTGAGCACGGCAAACCCTTTGCCGCTGATCCGCAGGGTTCTACGCAGCATGCTGGACACCCCCGGCTGGCGCAGTGGCGTTGCAGCGAAAGACGGCCAGGATGTCGGCTGCAGACAATTTTTGAATGAGCCCGTGCTCATCCTGGATGATACCTTCAACGAAACTGCCGTGGGAGGAGGCCTGGCTATCCAGTGGTCGAGTGGCCTTCATCACCTGACTTACCTCCAGTACCGCGAGCGCGATCGGCTCGCGCTCATCCAGCACTACTGCCAGATCAGGCTGAGCGCCACGCGGCTGCCGGAACAGAATGGCCTTGGTATCTATGACTGGGATGTATTGATCGCGCACCCTGGCCAACCCGAGCATGTGCTCGGAAGCCCCTGGCACCTGATTGAGCGCCCCCAGCTTCACAATCTCACGAATCTGCGAGACAGCAAGCGCATACCGTTCCCTTCCACCAAGGCCGAAAATGAGGATGTCTTCTGACATGGGGGCAGCCCCTTAAAAATGTGCAATCAATATATCATTAAAGGGAACGAATGCAAACCCTGGTGACTTCGGCTACGTAACCCACCGACGAAATTACCCAGCGCCAGGTGACTTTCTCAGTGAGGTATATGGTAAATTGGATTAATAACAAAAAGGAGATCCGCCTCATGAGCACCACCCCGTCGTTCATTGATCAAATTCTCGCGAATGCCCGTCCCGTATCAGAAGCAATGGCACAGCAATCCCGCCCTTACATTCCTGCTGATGTGGATCTGGGCACCCCGGCCCGCAGCAATCCTGGCGGCGTTTTGAGAGGTGCGACCATGAAGTTGCCCGAGGTCGGCAAGCCTGCACCAACCACAGCGGATGTTCTGCTCTCAACCCCCATGCAAGCCCCTGCAGTGCGGCCAGCGCCGACGCCGCTCGGTCATATCCCGGATGATTACGATCTCATGGCGGATCTGCCCGTCGCGGCGCCTGGCCCCTTGGAAGCCCTGCAAGGACGCACCATGTCTGTCCCTGTGATAGTGAGGCCAGAAAGTCTGGCCGAGCGTGTACTGCGCACGCCGATGAACTTGCCTGCCATTGGCTTTGGTGATGCGGTCAAGCGCACGCTGGCGCCTGCGGAGCCCCTCCATGACCGTGAATTGTCCAGGTAAGAAAAACCCCGCCGAGGCGGGGCTTTTTGTGAAGTCCAGGGCTCAATTACCTTCACTCGGCTCTTCGCCCGCTGAGTCAGCAGCGTCAGGCGAAGGAGCGCCACCTGGTCGATAGGCCCACAAGCCAACATCCAGCCAGCCACGCGTCGGCATGGTAAGCATGGGCAGCAGGATCTTTTGAATGGAGCTTGGGTACGGCTCCGACATCCGCGAGATGTCGGTCAGCATGGTTGCCCACAGTGGACAATAGTTGCCTTGTGCGCGAGCTTCGGCAACCTTGCGTACGCTGTCCTGATCCAGCGAGCCAAGCCATTCACCTGCGAATTTTGAAAAGACTTTTTGTACGTCCACATCATTGATCACCAGCGGGGGGACGCCGGAAAGAATGGTCTTGACCGCCTTGGTCTCATCCGCAATGGCCTGGGTGACCAGGTCTTCGTCCACATCGGTCAGCCAGGGGGCATCGATCACCAGCAAGGTGGAGTAGTCCTGCGGCAAGTACCGGCACATGGACGGGTCGTGCTTGCCATAGTACGTCGCCACTTGGGCAATCAGCTTGGCCCGGTTGATCAGGGCTTCGTTGTCCATCACCCCAGGGGCTTGCCGCAGCAACGATTGCAGACTACCCATGGCCGCCCTGCTGGCGCGCTCGGGATTTGAATCCCCCTCATTGAGCTTGTCCCGGTAGATGGCCATCTTCAACAGCGCCTTGTAGATGTCCTGTTCCGCCAACAAATTTTTACTGGCCTGCTCTACCGTGTCGGCTAACTCGGTTTCGACCGGGGCCATGGCGTCATGAATCGCGCTCTGGGTGTTCTCGATCAGCCTGAACAAGGCTTCAGCGTACCGCCCCTTCTCATCCTGGGTATCAGCGTCATTGCCCTCCTGCCCCTTGGCTGGCTCCTTTTGAACCGCACCAGCATCCGCAACGGCAGGCTGATCAGCGAATGCGTGGCCCATCGCAAGGGTGCCGGCGAGCATCAGAGTCGCGCCCAGGGTTCGGTGCAGGTGCATAAGGAGTCTCCAAGGGTGAAGGAGTGTTGATGAGGGATTCTTCACCCCGCACCAATATACGCATAAATCGCTCGATGTCAATCCAACCCCCACGCCGTTGGTTGCAGCCCCCCTATCGGAAACAGGGATTGGCGCACAGGTTTGTGGACAAACAGGACAGAAAATCGTTTTCAGGACGACCATGCCAACGTTATGCTCAAGCTATAGACCTTTGCCGTGCGCCAACACCTCCTGACCGGGACTGATCGTCTTCTCGGGCTGTGCCCCACCTGGCAAGCACTCACCATGAGACCGATCCAATGACCAACGAAGAAGCGGAAGACTACACCCAAACAAGCGCCAGGTTGTCGGCTCGCATCAGCGAGCACTTCAGCGCCTTTGGCTGCACCAATCTGGCCCTGATTGATGCGATGCTTGCGACTGATCAAGAGTCCGTCGAGCTCTTTTTTAACAAGGAATCCTGGGGCTACTACCCGAAGACCCGGCACCTGCCGTTCATGATCGCGGTACTGCATGATTTCTCTGCGCGATCGCTGGCCGAGATCGCCAACACGTTTGATATCGACCCGGTCGAGTACATCTCAGACATCGATTATAACGACGAAAAAATACCGTCCGTTTCAGGGCAAAGAGTCGATGGCCGCGTGCTGGCCTCCAAAATGGTTGAAGCGTTTGAAATCCTCGATCCTCAGATGGCGAAAAGGAGTTTCACCGGTAATTTCGACCACAGTGGCATCGCATTGGCCTATATTGCGGCAGGCAGCAGCACCGGAGTTGCCAATGCCCTGATGGAGACCGAATTCAAGCGGGCTAAAACAGGTGATTTCAACTGGAACCTCCCACTGCAATCCCAGATTGCTGAACTGGCAATCTTCGTTGACCACCCGGAGCATTTACCCAATCGCTCAATTGCAGAGTTCCTGGAGAAGGCCGGCGCCTGGAACCCTCACGTTCTAAAAAAGACCCTGTATCAGAACTCATGCTGGGAGTCGATATTGGCATCACGAACCAAAAAAACATACCGATTCCAGCGCAAAATGCTGGACGACTTGGTCACACCACTCAACCTTTCGCTGAACAGCGAAAAGGTCAGGATGATGCTTTCGAATATCACCATGGACACGACCGAACAGGAACACGACTATCATGTGATGGTCGAAGATGTCCTGAAGTGGATCAAAGGCACTCCGATGCGCGAATACGCCAGCAAAGTGACATTTGGGCTGAGCCTGACCCGCAACTACCTGCGTTTCTCGGATCAGCCAGTCAAACCCCAGGATCTGTTTTGCGGCGATCCTGCAACCGGGCCACATTGCCTGGAGCTGCAGGCGCTGTTCGTCAGCAAGGGGCGCCGATTACTCCAGTCCGTCATTGATGAGACGTTGGAGATGCCGGATGACCACATCGGGTTCCATCACCTGAGCGTACCCTACATTTTGCGCAAGCTGGATCTGCCTCGGCAGCTGGTGAAGAAAGGATCATTCGAGGCCTATCTCACAAAGCTCGCCAGGGTGGGCGAAGCGTTCCAGATGGAGGGGGAAGTGCCAGAATACAAGTCCATGATGGACAGCATGGTTGATGAGGGGATGCGCCACTGGATCAGGGAGGTTTCGCAAACCATGCCGCTGGACGCCACGAAGCTTGATTTGCGCAGCGACACCATTGCTGACCATATGGTGCGCTGGGGGCTGGACATCAGCTTGATCCCGGAACCCACTGAAAAGTCCTTGAGCGCATCCCTGGAACGTGACATGGGCCTCTGATGGGCAGGATGCCCCATCACTTGCCTTTGACCTGGCCACTAAACCTGCGAGCTATCGAGATTACACATGATCATTTACCCCAAAATTCACAAGCTGCTCCGCGACAAGGGCCTGGGTGCCTTGCCACTACTTTGTGAAACCGAATTCACCGATGAATTCTACCCTGTCAACCTGGACAGCGAAGACAATGGCTATCAACTGGTTGACCGCATCATGCCGCTTTTCGCTGCGGCCCACCTGGGGTACGCGCCGCACGCCATTGGGGCGATGATGACCGCCTTGAAATTGAACCTGATGGATGTCGACCGGGGATTTGATCAAGGCAATCTGTGGGCTATTGGCCGCCAGCAGGGGAAGTACAAGACCCCCGACCCGGATGTTGTCGACTCCAGCCTTTTCGACGGCATCGTCTTTTTGCAGCAGATCGCCCTGGCTTATAACGTCGCCAGCCCCGACCCCGACGCGGCCCTGGCGGCAACCAAGACCTGGCTGTGCCGCACCAGCACGCGCATGCTTGCCGCGATGTCGCTGGGGATTCCTGAACTGTCGGCAAAAGCATTGATGGATGAGCAGGCAGAGCAAGTCGCCGCTGGGCTCGACCTTGAACTGATCGACACAGCTGCCATTGATGTGGCCGAGGTGTGCTTGAACACCACCCACCCCGTCCATCTGCCCAACCGCTCACTAACCGATTTCTTTGAGCTCACCGGGGCTTTCAGTGACCATGTCCTGCGCAAACGGATGGGCTCAGGCTTTTTCTGGGAGCAGCTGATTGCACAGAGCACTGACGATGAAATGAAGACCCTCATGCTCGATCATGTGCTTTCAGTTCATTTGGGCCACTCACCAGCCCAGGTCAAACAGATGCTGCTAGCCCTTGAGTGCAGCACCCTTGACGATCTGGATGGCATCAGCGGCCTCCAGGTTTATGAGCATCTCTTCTGCCAGCTGCAGCACACCACGTTGAGCCCCCTGCTGTCGGAAGAGGCATTTGTCATCGAGCTCCTCTCCACAGACATGATTGAGGCAGGCCAGTCATTGCTGGCGAACAACCACATGACCTTTGCCACATCCCTGCCGGAGGCTGAGGCCATCTTGAGGAAAATGTTCGAAGACCCCGGCACCCTGTACCAAAGAATTATGCTCTCCCAGATGCACGACTCATCCATTGCAGCGCCTCTCGGTCATTTTATGTTGTGGGGCAAACTCAAAGACGCCCAGCTGGGTCGTCAGGTCATTGACCCCGACGTGGCCACGCGCTACATCACACACATGGCGTCCCAGCTCCAAACCTTACGTTATCCAGGGTACCAACAGACCCCGGAACTTGAGCTTTGTTACGACGCCATTGGCCAATCCATGCGTCAGCTGGGCAAGCGACTTGCACACCTGGTGGATTACACCGCACTCAAGGAGTTGCCTGAGCAGCAGCGCGAAGACCTGATCCTGTGGGACTTTAACATCAAGGAGCTGGGGCTGGTCGAGGGCCGGGTGGCGACCAAACGATTGGAAATGGATCTGGGGCTCTAACCATGAACAGACCTGAAGCGATCCAGCGGGTGCTGGCAACTACACGCACGGATGAGCTGTACCGCATCCGAAGGCTCGGGTTGTCAGACGCCCCCATGGCGATAAAGATCGGCGAGCGGTATATCCAATACCCCGAACACCTGGCGCCCTTCCTCAACGCCATGCACCTGGGTTTTGAAACCAGTGAAATGGCGGTGATGGTCAAGGAGCTGGGTTTCGAGCTAGCGTGGCTTGATCCAACGTTGGAGGAGCTGCCATGGCTACAGGGGGTATCGGGTACAGCCAATGCATCCTTCGACCACCTCAATTTCCTGCAAAAAATGGTGTCGGCATTTTATCTGGCCTACGGGGAGTGTGAGGCTGCTGCCAGGGAGATCAGCCTGTGGATGGGGCAATCGCCGGTGTTTATGGCGGCGGGGCTGGTCATTGACTCACCACATACCGGGGCAACCGAAGCGCTCAACCAACTTTCATTTGGCCCGACCGGCCTACCCCCCTGCTTGTCCAGCATCAAAAAAATGCAGATGATGAGCGGGACGACTGAAACCCTGGTGGACATGTCCCACCTGCCCGACAGATCCATTGAAACCTTCATTGAGCGCAGCGGCGGCTTGAGCAGCGACATGATTCGAGGAAGGTTCGGGCACAACCACTTCTGGCAGACCCTGCTGCTGTGTACAAACCTCGACCCAGGCACCGCAACCAGAAAACTGTTCTTTGTGAATAAGGCGCCGTGGGAGCCTGATCATCGCCCTGCCATTTTGCTGGCACTGGATTCCTACGTCATGTCGGAATCGCTCTCACTCTACAACACCAATTTCCTGTATGAGGCAATGCTTGAAGAAGGCTTGTTGTCAGGCCTCGGCGACACGTTGAGTGAGCCAGCCTTTGCTGCCATGGTGCTCGGCAGCCTTACGAACGGAAGTTCTATTCGTTTCAGTATCGAGGACAGCGTGCGGGTTCAACGCGTATACGGCAGGCACCTGCACCTTCATAGGCTATTTCAGGCACTCACCAGTGATCCGGCTTCAATCTATGAGCGGGTGATGCATTCGCAAATGCGCGCCGCGCCTGACAACCTTCCATTGAGTCAGTTTCTGGTATGGGGTCTGCTGGGCAAAATGGACAAGGTAGAACAGGTGGTGAGCCCAGCCCTTGCCAGGCAGTATTGCACGTACGTCCTGCAGCAGTTCCAAACCTTCAAGATCGCCCCTCAGGGGGTGATCGCGGAGCTTGATCCGCTCTACGAGGAAATCAACGCCTCGATGCGGGCACTGATGCCGCTGCTGGAACCCTTTCTCGACTATCAGGCCCTCGCCAGGCTGGGTGAACACCATCGCGAGGATTTGGTGCTCTGGGGGTTGGACGTGCACAAACTGAAGGTGGATCGCGAGGCGATCATGACCAAACGACTGGAAATGGATCTGGGGATGTAAGTGATGAGCGCTGAAGAACACAAAGCCGGCTGCGCATCGATAGAGCAGCACATCAAGACCAAGGGGTTTGATGCCCTCCCAAGCCCGTTTGCCGCTGATTGCTGCGTGGAAATCTATCGCAACGGCATGCCCCTGGGCATCGACGCGCCAGGAGATGCAGTGCCGTTTCTCGTGACCCTGTGCAGCGGTGCGCAGCTGGGCACGGCTTCGAAAGTGTTGAAACAGCACCCGTTCGACTTGGGTGACTATTTTCGCAGGCAAACCTATGCAGACGATTTCAACCTCTACACAGCCAATGGTGAAAACTGGGGGCAAAAGGAGCTTTTCTCCCGGATCATCCAAGCCTTCGCCTTGGCCGATCCGGAGCATTTGAGGCAGCGCGCCAGCGGATTTCAGAAGATCGATGGCTATGCTGTCTTCGCTGCGATGGAAGCAGGTCTACCCGAGATTGAGCTGGGCGCGCTGATTGAAGCCGAAAGGGCAAGGTATCGAGATGGGAATCATCTTGAAACCAGTCAATTTGCCCTTGAGCATGCCTTGAGCGAGTCGCCCTATCTGCTGACTCACAGAAGCCTCTTGCCGGACGGCAACCCTGTTGCGTTTTTACGAAAAAGTGGCGCGTTGCACGACGATTACCTCAACGGCCTGCACACCCGCCCGTATTTTTGGGAAGGCGTGATGTGGGGTGCGTTCAGCGCCCAAGGCGAGCGGCAACCCCTCTGTACGCAACTGCTCAATGCCGCGCTGGTCGATATTGAACAGGCTGATCCAGGATTTGCATTGCGCTTGATGCGCTCGATCGATTTTTCACGCCTGGAAGAAGCTGCGCTAAGCAAGAGCTTTGTGCGAGGAATCTTCAGTCTAGGCAAACACGCCCAGTCGAGCATGCTGTTGAAGATCGGCGTCCTGCAGGCGGCCACACATCAATCTGACGAAGGCCCTATTCATCCAACCCGAGTGCTAGCCCCAACACTCCTTGGCTGCGCTGAAGGCCACATGGATGTGTTTGTCGAAACGCCACACCTGGTGGTACATGACCTGCTCACCGAGCTTGCCGACATGCCTGCGCACCACATCGGTCTGAACGCCTTCAACAGCCTGTCGCTGGTGAGCAAACTGAAGCTTCCCGAACAGGTCTGGGATATCCACACCGTCACGTCGGCCATGACCAAGCTGCTCGGCGCCTTGACGAATTTCCATTGCGAATCGGCTGCCCCCACCACAACCAAGGCAAGTATTGACGAATCCGCAATCGCTGCGCTGCGCCAGTTCAACAATACATTTTTGAAGCGCTGGGGGTTGAACGCCTCTGTGTTTACGATCATCCCCGAGCAAGCCCAGGCTGTGCTGGCGCTGTCCGACTTTGATCTGTCTGCCTTGGGTCAACTGAGCGAAAGCACATTGAGAAAGCGCCTTGAGCTGGATTTATCACTCTGACTTTCAATCAATATTGAGCTTTAATGTGGTTTTGTGCCAAAGTACCTGCATAACAATACCGAGAAATGCCCGTGAAAACTCTTTCGAAACACCTCGATGTAACCGCTGAAATTAACGCGGTCATCGACTATGTACGGCTAAAATGGACGCCCATCGAAAACCTGGACATCCTGGTCAATCAGCTTCAGGTCAGGGCATTTCATGACTGGCGCAGCTTCTTTGATCCGAGCATCGGTGGCATGGCCGGCACACTGTCTGGCCTGCATGGGCAGCGCAAGGAACTCTTGGCCAAGGCTTACACAGGCATCGCGCTGGAAACAGCCATCGTCATGGATAAGCCAGCTCAGCTCATCATGCACCTGTTGACGCAAGCACTGGCGCTCAAAGATGCGGCGCGCAAGCTCGACGGGGAGTGGAATTTTGAGAACGCTTCAGCAGCCACCTGCCGTAGCGCCCGGTTGCGTCATCCAACCCTTGGGTATGCAGTACCCAAGGGCTGGCAAGCAGCGGGTCAAGGCTATGACCCGAACGTCCACATGGCTGAGTATGACAACAAGGCTGATGCCGACCTGTTCCAGGGCACTGATCTTGAAGCACCGCGCACTCAACCACTGCACCAGATGATATCTCTGCCCCAGGTGGCGCACAACGAAATTGAACACCGGAAGAAACCCGCCAACACGTTGGTTTCCAGTATCTACAGTCACTTCCTGGGTGTTCGGGAGTACCTCAACACTGTCCAGTTGGTAAGTGCCATCGAATCACTGACGGATTGGAACGCCAAAGGTCTGGTCACGCATCTCGACCTTGCAACAGAGCACCCGATGCTGAACGTGATGCTCAAACTTATGCCACAGGCTCAAGACCTGGACTTTGATGCGGCTGTCGCCCAGGCGACTCAAAGAGCATTGGAGTTCGAGCGCATGAGCGATGAGCAAAAGGCCCAGCGCCGCGAATCACTGGTGGCACAGACTCGCGAAATTGTCCGCGCCGCACAGTCACCCACCGCGCAGGAAAAGGCCGAGCAACAGGCTCACGAACGAACAGTCCACCGGCTGTTGATCGAAGCGTATGGCACAAATGGCCCTGACCCCAAAAACGATTACGGCCTGACTCTTTAATCACAATCCAAGGACAATATCCATGAAACTCAGCTTTGATCAGCGGTTCGCTCCGTTCAATCAGTACCTGGAGCATACACTCAATCAGCCTTCATACTTCGAAAGCGTCGAAGCCATGATGAAAGACCTGCTTGGCAAAGAAATCAGCCATGCCGGGATCCTGGAAGAAGGCACCTCTTCTCCCTTCGTAGCCCTGGCCCACCTGGTCAACAACCCTCACCTGATAACGCGTGAGGGTATGCAGGCGGATGTGAAAATCGAGACCGGGGATGACGAGCTTGACACACGGGTCGACATTGCCGTGGACATGCTTTGTCGAAGCGCGCACGAGACCATCCACATGGCACCAATCGACACAGTCCCTGTCGCGGCTGTGAAGATCATAGGCCGAGCCTTGCAGACGCTTGATCTTACGCCCGCGCACCGACCATTCGGCAAGCTACTTGTCGATCTCATGGATCGCTCTCAACACCTGGAGCCTGTCCAGCAGAAGGAGATGCAAACCATGATTGCGTCGGCATTTGGGGCCTACCGAAAAAACTACGGCATCGACGCACAAACCGAACAGCAGATGAGTCGCTATGTGCATGGCGAGACAGCGGTGAAACTGGTCACTGAGCTGGGCTTCTCCCCTGACAACGTACGCAACATCACCCGCCAACAGCGGGACGCCCTGCGTTCCGTTGAGCCAACCTTCGGTTGAAAAGGTCGATTCTTCTAGCCCGGCGCTGCCACGAACCCCAGATGCCCTGACAATCCGGTGTTGATGGCAACCCACCAGTTGAGAATATGATTGAACTGGTGGTTCATGCTGCAACACTTTACGTTAGCGTAATCGCGAACCACCTGAAGTTGTCGATCAGTAAAACGGATCATGATCTTAATGGAGTTAGGGTTGAGGTTCAGATAATTCTCTTACCTCTGGCAGTGCCAGTAAAAAACCCCCGGCCAACTTGCTCTGACCGCAACAAAATACCAGTTGCCAGCGCCATCTCGGTAAATATACCCAGACTCTTCCAGGCCAATCCCTGCGCCCCCACGCATGTTGCAGGTCGCCCAGGTGCTGTCGGCCATGAAACAGTAGTTTGCATTCCAACCACCTCCAGACTGGCATGATCCCGCCCGGTAATCAGTAAAGACCGGCTTTGAGGAAGCCCAAACGCCGTCCTTGCAAGAAATGGCCATGCCGCTGGCATTGCGACCAAGCAGGCCATTGGGAGCGCACCCCGCCCCTTCCACGGCGACACCACCAATTTCCACGTATTCATTGGCGCTTAGGCGACCCCTGGATGTCACATTTTGAGCCGCCACGCTCTGTGCGTTTACACTTTGAGCGACCAGCGCATTGACGTTCGATGTGGCTGACGGATCCACGTAATACCCGGTGTTGTTCGAATCGTAGAAGATTTGCCCTAAAAGTGCTGATCCAGCAGAAACGTTCGTGCCGGCAGACACGGTGGTTGCCGCAGAGACCCCTCCGCCAGCGGCAATGTTCGATGTTGCAGTCACATTTCCACCCGCATGGAGATTCGCTGATGCTACAACACTCCCCGCAACGTTTGCGCCATTATCCACGATCAGGTTGTTGCGCACGCGGAGCTGACCGATAATTTCAGTGTTCGTATCAATGACGACCCCAGCACCCGAGATGGCTGCAACCCCTGAGTTTCGCCCCAGGTACAAGGCTTCTGCTGCCAGATTCTGAATTCTTGAGGCACCGACAATCTGACGGTTGTTGCTGTCTGAGCTGTCAAAGGTCAGTGGCGCATGCATGCTGTTGCCCCCATCGGTGCGCAGCCAGACATCTTGCGTCGCATTGTTGGAGGCCAGCATGGTGATGGTTGCATCCAATGGGTTTGAACTGAAGCTTGCATCGGTTGTGGTCGTGAACCCCGATCCCGTAGAGCCTGGCAGGTGGCCAGCCGCTGCCGTGATTGCCGCAAGTCCAGCAAGGTCGGATCGCACCTGCAGGACACCCGCATTCAACATCTTGAAGGGTGAAGTGACGGAGGTAGCTGTGATCTTGCGATTTGGAGCTACACCGGTAACCTGGATGCTGGTGGACAGGCTGACAAAGCCTGGTTTGATAGGCGAGGCGCTGGAGGCTGCGGGGAAGCTGCAGGGAAGATACTCTGCCCCCATGGCGAGCGTGCCGCCACAGCTGGTGTTTTTGAGCCACGCAGTACCCGTCCGGGTACCTGCTCCAATGCTGTTATTGTTCGCCAGGTAATTGCGCACAGCATTGTTGTACTGGAATAGCTGGGCACCAAGCGTCTGCGCCTTGAGCTGCTCTAGCTCGGCCTGCTTGGAATAAAAGGACAGCAGCATTCCTACAGACAGAAGCCCAATTACCAGCATCATTTCCAGCAGGGTCAGACCCCGTTGTTGGCGAAAGCTCATTCCATTCCCCATTTTTATTGTTAGGCAAAAAACTGGCGCATTTCGGGAGTTGTATAGACAGCAAAAACTCACTGGGACAGCCAGTCCCAGCGTAAAGCATGGCAATCAAAATCATAGTCAGATGGTATGTTCGAGCACCGGGGCTTGTCAATTTATAGATAAATCGACACATCACCATTGGTCTGCTAGAGCCCCGCACTTCTGCAGGCAACCTCAATTTCAACAGCCATGAAAATGGTTGCTGAAAGTTTCAGTTGCACATAGAAGGATCACCCTAAGCAGTTGGGGTCGATCTCATTTAGGCGAAGGGAGGTCAAGGCGCGCCCTGGACGATGCTCTATGACTGTCCGGTGATTCAAACTGGCTTGCTCATACAGCCGGTCACAAAGCATCTTGCCGACCAGGGCTTCAACCATGGGCCTTGGCGCGATCCATGGGGAACCCAGGATATAGGGGTTCTCCTCTTCCGCCTTGTGGATCGCATAGGACAGCTTGACCCACGGATTATCCAGCGGGTCTTCATGTGGCAAAGGCTGCTCGAAATGCTCAGGGTTGGCACACAAGAACCGAGAGACGACGCGATCCAGCCAGATATCCTGCTCATTTAGGGCAAGCTCCCACCGCATGAATCGGTCAGTTGCAGCCCGTTCCGACGCCGATGAAATGGATTCACACCCCTGCTCGATACTCATGGTCGATAACGGTACCACCTCGGCAAGCCGCTTCGGTGCAGCAGGCTTGGCCTCGATCGCGAAGGCATTGATGTAACCGTAGTCGCCCAGGGTCATCGCTGAGTTGTAGCCACCCTTGACGGACAGAACAGCACCCAGCTTGAGTTTTTGCAGCAGGGCCAGATCATATTGGCCACGTAAAATGACCGGTGTGGCATACCCCGCCCATTTGGGTGGATGGTCAAGCAGCTCGGCATTGACCTGAAAAGACCGATTTTCAATATCCAGGTGCGGCTCACTTTTCAGCTGCACATGTGCTCCAAGCAAGTTGAATTCGTACTGAAGCATGGTGAGCCCTGTTGAAACCACTGTTCCCCCATTGTCGCCTATAAGCATCCCCTACTGCAAAGCTCAACGCTAACCCGCAACGATTAGCGCCTTCACCTCATCAAGGCTCAGTCCATGGGATGCCAGGAAGTCCCTGGCGCGCTGTGACGGGTTTTTCCCCACATCCTTGCCGTAGACACGCCTGCCAAGGTCTGCATTGCTCGAAGCCGCCCTACAATGCTTCAGCACCGCCATCAGCTGCCCTCTCTCGAAATCGTTCAGCGAATTTCCGGGCAAGACCTGCTCGACGAGATCCTCAGTTGCATGCGCAGCATGGGTCTTGCCCCTGGCCGACCACAGCGCTGTCAGCATGCCAATCTCATCCTCGACCAGGTCGAGAGTGATCACCCCATTATCACTCAGGGTGACCATGCGCTCGACCGAGGAGACGAGGTCGCGAAAGTTTCCTGCCCAGATGGCCTGTTCACTGCGAGCAAACGAAAGGTATGCGTGGCGTGCACCACCCACGAACTGGTAATGCACCTGATCCTTCTCGCTAAGCTTGGCCAACTCAAAATCAAGGTTGGGCTCGATATCCTCACGCCGCTCGGACAGCCCTGGGAGGGTAAATGTCCAAGTGTTGATCCGGGCTAACAGGTCGGCGCGGAACAAACCCAGTTCCACGCACTCATTCAAATCGCGATTGGTGCCGACAATCAGTTCGAAATCACTGTTGACGGCCTTGTCAGCCCCCACCGGGAAGAACGATTTGTCTTCAAGGGCATGGAGCAGCATAGCCTGCACATCTTCAGCGAGCTCACCAATCTCATCCAGAAAGAGCATGCCGCCGTTAGCCTTTTTCAGCATCCCGTCACGGCTTTCCATGGCCCCGGTGAAAGCGCCCTTTTTGTGACCAAACAGCGTCGACATGACCGTATCGCCACGCAGCGTTGCACAGTTGACCTCCACAAAAGGGCCTTCCAGCCGCTTCAGGGAGCGCCTGGTGTCATTCTTGACCTTGTATACCCTGCGGGCCATCGCGGTCTTGCCGGCGCCCGTAGGCCCCATCAGCACAAGAGGGCTGCTGGAGCGCGACGCAATCTTCAGCAGCTTGCTGATCATCGTGTTGAAGGCACTGTTTTGCGTGTCAATCCCGTTCTTGAGGGCGCGCTCTTCCTTCACCACCTGCGAGCGTGTGCGCCGCATGATCTTGTCGTACTGAGGCAAGGAAAGATCCAGGATGGAAATCTTCGATGCGTGGTTTTCACTGTCCCGATCAGGGCCAACCTGAGCAAGCTTGGCTGGCCAGATGTTGGACTCGCAGACACGGTACGCCGCGATCTGCATTACATGGGTGCCGGTACTGAGGTTCAGGTAGTAGTTGTTCTCAGGTAGGAAGTTAGCCCTTTCGCCAATGCTGATCATCAAGTCGAAGCACTTGGCCAGGTCATAATGGGCGTTCTCGTCGTGTGTGTTGAGATCGACCGGGAGCAGCTCGACCTCGAAACCTTCGCGCACCGCCAGGTCGCGTGCATCCTGAGCCACGATTTCCGCCAATGCCTGGTGGCGCTGATCGAACATCAGCACCAGCGTGTCGATCACGAAATCAACCGACTGGGCAATGCCGACGTTGGGGCGCCAGCGTTGCAGACGCTTCTCGGTAAATCCCCCGTCCAACTGCGTGCCCAGGAAGCTGTACATGATATTTTTCGACATACGGTACACCGTAGCATTCTACATAATACCGTAGATAATAGGGCGCTTTTGTGTTGAGGTCAATTCAAGCCGAACCCGACCTCTGCCAATGATTACGCGGGCTCCAAAGAAATTTTGAAAAGTTGGCACGCCTTTTTCTAGGGATTAGGGGAAATCGTCAAATAGTCCGGGTCGCCGGAATGAACAAGGAGCAACACCTCATGGCTAACAAGAAAATTTTCGCGTCGGCGGCTGCAGTGCAAAACCACGCGGGCGGCAAGGCATTCGGTAAATCCGATGAACAAGCCCTCGTCCAATATGTGATGACGGGCACCTTCAACGACACCTTCTACGTCACAGGCGAGTCGCAGCTGACTGAAGTGCTGGCGCGGGCCAGCCAGGTGCCGGATGAATTCCTGGCTAAGCTCGCGATCTATGGCCGTGAGAAGGGCATGATGAAAGACATGCCAGCATTGCTGTGCGCCCTCCTGGTAGCCCGTGGCAGCGGGCACAGCGAAGCGGTGTTCAAGCGCGTGATCGATAACGCCCGCATGCTGCGCAACTTCGTGCAGATGTTGCGCTCCGGTGTCGTCGGACGCAAATCGCTGGGATCGCGGGCTAAGCGTTTGGTTAAGGGCTTTATTGCATCACTGAACGACTACGCGTTGTGGGAAGCCTCGGTGGGCAATGCCCCGAGTCTGGTGGATGTGATGAAGCTGGCACACCCGAAAGCCAAGGATGAGCGTCGAAATGCTCTGTACGCCTATGTCATGGGTAAGCCTGTGGACGCTGCGCTGCTGCCGGATTTCATCCGCGAGTATGAGGCATTCCTGGCGGGTAAGTCGAAAGCAGCACCACTACGCGCACCGTTCCAGAAGCTGACAGCCCTGCCACTCGGCACTGAAGACTGGATGCGCATCGCAACCAATGCGCGCTGGACGATGACACGGATCAACCTGAACACCTTTGCCCGGCATGGGGTGCTGCGCAACCCACAGATGATTTCCATGATCGCCGAACGCCTGGCGGATCGCGAGCAAATCATCCAGGCGCGGGCGTTCCCGTACCAGCTGATGACCGCCATGCTCAACATTGGGGATGAAGTGCCTGGTGAAATTCGCGCCGCCCTGGAAAAGGCTATGCAGGTCGCCCTGGAAAACGTACCCGCCTTCGACGACGACTCGCTGGTGCTGGCGATTGACGTCTCCGGTTCGATGGGTAACCCGGTGACTGGGCGCCAGACAGCCGCTACGAGCAAGGTGACCTGCCTGGATGCTGCCGCACTGATCGGGGCCGCACTGCGCGCCAAAAACCCCTCGGCGAAAATCCTGGCATTCGAGTATGGGTGCCGCGAAGTGGTGGTGCCGCACGACTGCAAAGTCATGACGATTGCGCAAAAGATCAAGGCGTACCACGGCGGCGGCACCAATTGCGGGAGCGTGATCCAGTACCTGCTCGATCACGGCATCAAGACCAACAACCTGATCCTCGTGTCGGATAACGAGAGCTGGGCTGATGGCTACCGGTCTGACCTGTCGACCTTGTGGGCGAAATACAAGCGTGATTGCGCACCGGAGGCGCGAATGATCAACCTGGATATCACGCCCAACCCATATTCGGTGAACGCCAAGCGTGCCGATACACTCATGGTCGGCGGATTCTCCGACGACGTATTCGCCGTGATGAAAGCCTTCCTGGCGGGCAATACGGATCAGGTTGATGCGGTGAAGGCCGTGGAGATCTAGGTGCATTTCGTACCACGTAGTACACTACAGCATGAGCAGCATTTCCCTCTAAATGCTGCGTATTGCTGTGTTTTTTGCCAATCAGCGTCAAAATGAATCGAAATTCGAAAAAAGATGTTGACGTAATTTGAGGCAAGTAGTACAGTAGTTTCAAGGTCAGCGAATGCCTGCAGCGGTCTACATCTGATAACTGTAATGACTCTGCAAATCCGTTGTCGCCAACCTTAAGCCAGATGCCGGTGGGTCTACATCGTATTGAACGACTCACCACCTTTTGCTGGCTCCCATTTTCAAAACCCCGCGCCACGGCGAGGGGAAACGGCTTCAAAAGTTTGAATCGAATGCTGGGTCGGGACTACATCATTTGGGATAAAACGTCTCCCCGTTTTTGTCGATTCATAGCCAGATGCCGGTGGGTCTACATTGCATACGATGACTCACCACCTCTTGCTGGCACCCTTTCAGCCTGGCGCGTAGCGACAGGATTGCGTTTCCAAGTTTGAGTCGAATGCCGGGTTCGGGACTACATCATTTTGAGATCCATGTCTCCCCCATTTCTTGTCGACTCATCGGTCAGATGCCGAGTATGCCTACATCTTTTAAATGTCCCGGCATGCTCATCCCTTTGCTGACCACCCTCCCCGAACAGCCGGCTTACCGGCTGTTTTTTTATGCGCCTGATTTGCTGCCAGGCAGCTCCGGCGCCAGCCTGGCCACAGCTACATATAGATCCCTTGCCTGCAGGCCCGCATTAACCGATGCTAGGTCTTATCTCAACGCCACGGTGGAGTTTCGTTATGCCCATCAATTTACCTGTCGGAAAACTCAAAAGCCTGTGTAACCCTTTTGGCCTGAATACCCCCTGGGGAGTGAAGGTGACCCAGGCGGATGTGCGCAGAGCCCTGGCCAGCAATTGCCTGGTCGCAACACCGGGTGGTGACAACCATGCGGGGCGTATCGCCTACCTGGTGCGGCACAAGGCACGTGACGCCATCTCGATCGATGTGGGCTGCCCCTCGCTCGGGGCTGCTTGCCTGAGCTGGCCAGTACTGGACGGGAATCACCGGTTGGCTGCAGCCATCTTTCGCAAAGATGAAGCCATCAGCGCTACAGTAGATGGCGAACTGGGCTATGCCGAAGACTTGTTCGGCGTTGACTGCGAAGAGCGCTGCACTTAACTCATGGAGATTGCCAGCGGTAGCGGTGCCTGCTAGTTTGTCCCCCAATTCAGCCGTCTACAGCCTTGGGTGCTTCCTCCAAATGGAATTCTTTGCCGTCAATCCAGCCGACATCGCGCATGAGCTTGCACTGCTTGAGCTGGAGGCCCTGGACGCCACCGGACGCCTGAAGGTCATGCCTTCGGCTTTCTACCGGGGAATATCACAGGGCGCCTTAAGCGCCTTTTGCGTGAAGCACGGTCATTATGCACTGCCCACCCATGAGCTACTGGACATCATCAACCAGAAGATCATCGAGGCCAGCCCGTCCCGCAACGCCCTGGAGATCGGCAGTGGCAACGGTACGCTGGGGGCTGGGCTGGGCATTACCTGCACAGACAATTTCCAGCAAGACAGTCCCGAGCTGCAGCGGTACTACGCACAGATCCGGCAGACACCCGTCAAATACGGCGATCATGTCGTGCGCCTTCCGGCCCTGGAGGCCGTTGACTACTACAAGCCCGAGGTCGTCGTAGCAGCCTGGGTGACGCACAAGTGGAACCCCGCTGAGCCCCACCGCCAGGGTAACGAAACAGGCGTGGACGAAAAGATTTTGCTTTCCAAGATCAAGCGCTACATCTTCGTCGGCAATGGCAAGCCTCATCAACACAAGCCGCTGCTGGAAGTACCGCATCAAACCCTGCAGGGAGATTACCTGTTCTCCAGGGGGCGTGCGCCCGAGGAATGCGCCCTGTGGATTTGGGACAACTGAGTGGGTCGCCGGCTGAGGGCTAGGCTTGAATCTTTCCTGATTCAGGCCTGCCTGTAGCTCAATTGGGGGATTGGGCTGAAGATCAGGTTTTATGGGCATGATCCCATCCAATGCGCAGCCCCCAGAAAGCGCTTTTGACAGACATCAATATACAGGTAAAAGCTTTCTACACGAAGTCAGCTGGAGGCCTCCCAGAGGTTCGGTGTTGGTAGCCTGAGCCCCGATTTGCAGAGTATACTAAGTGTACTTCAGACCAACATCTAGGTCAGACAAGCCGGGGGGATTATGTACGATTTCATTGGTGATGTTCATGGTCACGCCGAGCGCCTGGTTGCCTTACTCGAAACCATGGGCTATCGCGAAACGGAGGTTGGCTATTCGCACCCGACGCGCAAAGCCTTCTTTATCGGCGATCTGATCGATCGCGGCCCTGCCCAGGTGGCCACCCTCAAGATCGTCAAGGCAATGGTCGAGTCCGGTGCCGCGCACATCGTCTTGGGCAACCACGAATACAACGCCGTGGCTTGGGTAACTCCACACCCGGACAAACCTGGCGAGTTCTTGCGCAACCATGGTGAACGTAACCGCCATCAACACCAGGCCTTCCTGGATCAGGTGGGCGAGGACAGCGCGCTGCACCAGGAAATGATCGCCTGGTTCAAGACGCTACCGGTGTTCATCGAGACTCCCGAGTTTCGCGCCATCCATGCCTGCTGGCATTCGGCGTATATCGAGGCAGCAAGGCCGTTTTTGGATACAAACAATGCCATTCTTCCGGAAGCCTGGCCGATGCTGAGCGAAAAGGACACCGAGCCCTATCACATCATCGAAACATTGCTGAAAGGCACCGAGGTAGACTTGCCGGAGGGCATCACCTACTTCGACCCTGACGGCAATGAGCGAAATCGTACCCGCACGCGCTGGTGGGATGAGCAAGCCACCACGTACAGGTCATCCGGTATGGTTGCCAAGTCGGTGGAACACCAGCTGCCAGACACTCCGATCCCGAGCAAGAATCTGTTGAGCTATGATCAGCGCAAGCTGCTGTTGTTCGGCCACTACTGGATGACAGGGGCACCACAAGCACTCAATGCACACATGGCCTGCCTGGACTACAGTATCGGCAAAGGTACGCCTGGGACGAAGCTGTGTGCCTACCGGTGGCAAGGGGAGCGCCAGATCCTCCAGGATGGCTTTGTCTGGGTCGATGCCGTCAAGCCGGCGAAACACCTGGATAGCGGGGAGTTGATCCCCTGACCAAAATCACGCTGGCAGGCTCCTTCCAAATGACCAAAGCGGAGCAAAGGTCTTCGTCCATCACAAGGTGCGATGTCATCAGCACCTGCATTCACTGGTGTACTGGGCATCAGGCGAATTTCCGGATTCTGACAGTGAAGCAGCGGTGCAGGCTCATGTCATTGCCTGCATCAAGCAGGTTCATCCAGAGCTTGCGCAAAGAGACCTTTCTTTTTTTTTGCGGAAGAATGAGCCCTTCCCGGTACAGGCCCCAGGTGCTTAAAGCACTGGCAGCACCTTGACCACCAGGGGCGGAAATTGGGATAGAAGCATGAAGGATCAAAATCAATAACGATCTAAGCATGGCGCCAGCGGGCGCGTGGTCAGGGCAGTCGCATTATTCCTTGCAGCTTGCTGCAAGGGCTCAGTGATGGGACGTGCTGCATGTGATGAGCTAAAGATCAGGGCCATCATCCACAGGGTGGTTGTGTTTACGGGTAGTGCACCGTGACGCGGCTAGCGAAGGATAGGCGATAACCTTCTCCGCTGGATACGCTGGCTCACCAGGCGTCATGTACCTGTTTGCTTGATTGCACCACACACTCCAGTTGGCTGGATCACCGTAGATCGCTTTCACCATGGGTAAATCGGCTAGATCCTGCAAATCAAACACGCCCTGCTCGTTCGCCCCCATAAATTTGTACCAAGGATCTACGATGTAACGACCTTGAACGACCAAAAAGTCATGCCCATCGGCGCAGATTATTTCGCGATCGGTTACTGAGGGATTATCTCTCAGGTGAAAGCCATAGAGGTCACCTTCACCCAGCAATTTTGCGACACGTCTGGCGCTGAAGGTGCAGATGGACATGGTTTGTCCACCAGGAAGGAACAGGTGCTCATCGTAGTATTCAGCCTTATGTCCCGCTTCCGCATACTCTTTCGGGGTCAGCCCTGTTTCGGCGTCTGCCCAATAGCACCCCAGGGTTTCATAACGGGAAGTGAATCTGGCGTGCAAGTATTGCTTGTCCAGGTGGGACATGTCTTAACCCTCAATGGAAATCTGGTATCAGGACTGAAGAACTCAGACCCAGCTCCACGCTATAGCTATATGGCCAATATTAGCGGTGGATCTTTACCCTCTGCAATCCGCACCGCATTTCGCTGATGTGACAAAGGCCCCGAACGAGACCATGCTTTGCAGAGAGTTACCGCACCCAGATGGCCAAACCAATTACGGTTCCTGCCACAGCGTTCCCGGCAAATACCGAGGTGGTGCCTGCCCCGCCGAGCCATCCTGACGAAGGGTAAGTCGGCAAGGCAGTGACAATGAACATGCCGTCATTGGCGACAGATAAGCGGTTATCACCCAGGCCACCACCAGCGGACAAGCCATTCCCTCGTGGGTTCTGCCAATTGGCATTCGAGTAGCTGATCGCGCAATCGCCTGTAGGCTCGGCCATCTGATTGTAGCTGCAGCTCCCCTTCCAATACCGTACGTTGGCATAACCGGTGGATACCACCTTGAATACAGATTTATTGATGGCGTTGATGGTCGCATCGGCAAATTTGAAGGAAACAGATGATGTGGGGGACGGATTGGTCGTCAGGGCCAGATCTGCGCGGGAAGAGTTCCACTGCCCAGGAGCATATGGTGCCCCACGGCCCACCAGAGTCCATCCGCCGCCATCGGTGCTCATGTCGCAGTAAGCGGCCAAGTCACGACCTGCCACGGTGATGGTATAGACCCCGCTGGCGGCCTCCGGAGCGGCATTCTTGATGGCCTTGCACGATGCATAGGTAGGTTTTGCAATGGTGATTCCAAAGTCCCCGGAATGGGCTTTGCTCTGGGCGGAGGCATTGGCTGTCACCGTCACCGATCCTGCCAGGCTCGGTGTGCCACTGATCAATCCCGAGGAAGACATGCTCAAGCCCAGAGGCAGGCCTTGCGACTCCCAGGCGAGCTCTGGGTATACCGGATTCTGCTTGCCCTCATGCGTCCAGGCCACCAGGCTGTTCATGTCGAATTGGTAGGGGATACCAACCTGACCAGCAGCGAGCGTGTTCCCAGTGAAATTGAAGTCGTACTGGTCTTGGGGTTTTGCCTGGCCTCCGGCAATCGGGGCGTAGCTACGAATAATGTTGGCACCGTCGGCCATTGAGAGCTGAGAAGCGGTGAGCAGCAGCGCACTGATCAATAACCGATGGGCTTTCAAGATGACGACTCCGCCTTGTACGATTAGGTTGTATATTGGCTACAATGTTACGGCACTATCAGCACTACTTCAACTACTCACCCTAGATCACCGCGTACGTCGAAAGGGTCATTGTCATTCCAACGGTTTGGCCGTATATTGGCTGAAATTTTCCAAAAGACGCCACCATGCGAATAGCCCACCTGCTACTCCTCGCAGTACCTCTGTCCATCAGCACCCCTGGGCTTTGCGCTTACTCAGCCAAAACCTATGGCGAACCTGCAGTTGCACAGGCAGCATCCCCGTTTCTGAAAGACCGTGTGCCGCACGAGATGATTGCAAAACGCAGCGCCAGTCGCTCAGTGAAGGCGGCCAGAACCTCGCGTTCCCAGATCCCATCGATTCGCTCCAGATCAACCCAGGGTGCGTCCTCCAACTGCCAAATGCAGCGCACAGACCTTACCCAAGGAGCAGGCACACAACGCCAGGCTAAAGCGGATTGCCATGATCAGAAGGTGCACTCGTCCGCCCCTGGTGCCTTCACATTCGATTGAGCGGCTGCTCCCTAAAACCCCTGGGTTTTCAACATTGAGGCTTTGAAAAGCAATGAAAGAATGGATAAACAAGATCAAGGGGTTTGTGAAGGCCCATGCCAGCATAATTTTTATGTTGGCGATGCTCACCGCCTGCGCCAGCGTAGCCTATGTATGGCTCAGCGCCGACAACGATGTGAAGGAGCCGGTGCTCGATGGCAAGGGTGATTACACCGTCATAGACGGCGACGACCTCTTCTCTCTGCGCTCGGACGACTACAAGGACGTAACCAACGTCATCGTGGTAGTTCCAACAATCTTCTCGGACGCCAAGCATGTCTTGATTTCACACAAGGGCGCGGCCAACGCTGATCTGTACAAGAATGTGAACTCCGAAGGGTTCGTCGTGTATTTGGACACGCACCTCAAGCCCATCTTGCGAGCCAACACGGCGATCGATTTTCGTTACGTCAACTCGCTATCCGGCGTGGGCAAAAAGCTGGGCTTGAAAAACGACCCTGTGGGCTTGATAACTGGCGAAACGGCCAAACAAACCGCAGGAGAACTGGGAAAGCTTGTTAGTACGGTGATCTTCATGATCATTATGATCGCCGTCATGATGCGCCTGCAGATGGGGTCGATGTCCAACAAGCTGGACAAGGTTGATCCGAAGGATATTCAGGATAGCCTGGATGACCTTGTCGGCATGGCCGACATCAAGCGCGAACTCGAACAGCTGAAGGGAATGGTTGAAAACCCGCAGCACTACAAGAAATATGCTGCTGACAAGCCGTTCAACGTCATGATGACAGGCGAGCCTGGTACCGGCAAAACCAAGATCGCCCGCTGCCTGGCCAAAGACCTGGACGTCCCGCTGTATTACGCGTCCGCTGCCAGCATGGAAACCGGTTTTGTGGGGGGTGGTGTTCGTTCCTTGAAGAGCTTGGTGAAGCGTGCCTCCAAGCACAAGCGCGCCATCATTTTCCTGGATGAGGCTGAGTCGATCCTTCAGTCCCGCAACCGCCCTACCCGCAGTCGCTATGAAAACGAAACGATGACCGCTCTGCTCTCGCTTTTGGATGGCGTGGGCACCAAAAAATCCAGCGGTATCATCTGGATTGTGGCGTCAAACTTTGACGAAACAAAGGCAGATTTCGACGCGGCCATGTTGCGTCGCTTCCAGCTCAAGATCAATTTCAGGTTGCCCAACCATGAAGAACGCCGAGAGATCATGGCGCGCCTTCTGAAGAAAATTGATCAATCCAAACTCAGTGATGACATCGATCTCGATCACGTGGCCGGCGTTACTTCCGGAATGAGCCCCGCGATTCTTGAAACCCTTATTTCGCGTGCTGGGCTGATGGCCCTGCAGGAAACATCACTGGTTACTCATAGTATCCTGTTGCGGGCATTCGAGCGGGTCGCGGTTGGCCTCACTGATCGGGCAACCACTGCGAAAGTAGATGCCACGCGTAAAGTGGTGGCCATTCACGAGGCGGGACACTTTTGCATGCAGCTGCATTCTGCCCTGGTGAAAAGTCACGGCAACTTGACTACGCTGTCGACAGATCTGGACGTCATCAAGATCTCGACTGAATCCGTCTCCAAGCTCGGCGCGCTGGGTTTTGTCCTGAGCAAAACGGAAGAAGTTGGGTTGCTGACGCGAACCGCCTATCAGGACAAGATTCGCCACCTGTATGGCGGCATGGCCAACGAAGAACTCTATTTCGGTGAACCAGGCACTACCGCTGGCGCGGACAATGACATTGTCAAAGTGACCCAGATGCTTGACATGATGGTCAACCGCGTCGGCTTCTTCAGCCCTGTCAAATTGAACTATGGCGAACTGGCTAAGGCGGGCTACAACACGGATGCGCAGCTGCCTAAAATGGAACAGATGGCCGCATATCTGTACCAGGAGACAATGGAAACCCTGGCCCAATACCGAGGCTTGACTGATGCGCTGGTTCAGGCACTGATGGATCGTTATGTGCTGACGCTGGACGAGATCATCCCTTTCATCCTGACCTTCTTTGCGGAAAATGAATCCCTGCTAACAAGCTACAACCCACGCAAAACCATGGGCCTGTTATCGCACACCTCCTAATTCCATAACGTATATCAGGGCAACCAAAATGGCACACCCAGTTTCTTACGGGTGCGCCAATTTTGATTAGTCGGTTGACCATATTAGCCTACAAGGGATCAAAAATGCTTATAGTTTTTCTGATCATCCTCTCAGTGGTTTTGTTGATATCTATCTACAGTCAGTCATTAGCGCCACTGCACATCTTCATTACTGCAAGTATTATTTTCTATTTCACTCTTAATGTGTTGCTCGATAACAGGCAGAACAATGAGTTGCAAACAGCGCCCTCCTCCATAGCGCAACTCGACATCAAGTCAAAGGCAGAGCTAACTAATACCGACATCAGGAAGCATAAGTCCTCGCTGGAAACCTTGAAGCCAATTCCTGAGCAACCACAATCAAACCTGACCAAACCCGACAATGAAAGAAGCAGGCCAGTCAGGCCCACGCCCAGCAGAGGAACAAGCGATTACTTTTGACTTCCAACAGCGGCACTAAATAAATCCTGCCCCCCACTACACATTGGATCATTAACATGCATGATGACTCTATGAACACTGACAACCAACACGGGTTTTCTCTTATCGAGTTGGTTATGGTTATTGCCCTAATGACCACCCTAGCCCTTGTGACCATGGCGACATTCTCAAAAGCGCCCGATGATTTGGGGGCAATACCCCAAACAAGCGGCAGCAACAGCGCACCAAATGAAGTCGTGACCCCGTCGCGCTCCACGACCAGTTCTTTCTAGCCTTTTGGTCGGTCAATATACCGTTAATTGACCTGTCTTACTCATGCTGAAGGCGGCATATGCAAGCCAGCGACGGTTACCCTAGATCATGGCCATTCCGGCTGGCAATATCACCCGCCCCTTGCTGGTGCGGCTGACAAGCCCCTGCTGCAGAAGGTAGGGTTCGATCGACTCCTCAATGGTGCTCACGTCTTCGCCCATGGCAGCGCTAATCGTGCTCACGCCAACCGCTCTTGCGGAAAATGTTTCCTTCAACAGCTTGAGGTAACGTACATCCTGATCATTAAGCCCATCCGAACGCAAACCAAGCACTGCCATCGCTTGTGTCAGTGCCTTTCCCCCATCCGTCGAAGCGTATTGCCCCTTGCTTTGCAACACGTCCCTGATGCGGCGAAGATTACGCAGGGCAATGCGGGGTGTTCCACGACTGCATCCAGCCACAATCAGCGCGCCCTCACGAGTGAGCTCCACATCGAGGCGCCTGGAGGCGTCCAGAATCACTTCTGCGAGGTCTTGTTGATTGTAGAGCCCCAGGGTGAAGTGGATCCCGAATCGGGCCCTAAGCGGCGCTGAGAGCATCCCAGCGCGGGTTGTGGCGCCCACCAGGGTAAAAGGCTCAAGCGCCAGCCGTATGCTTTTGTCCTCCATCATGATGTCCAGCGCACCGTCTTCCATCGCGGAATACAGCACCTCCTCAATGAACATCGGCATTCGGTGAATTTCATCAATGAACAGTGTATCGCCCGGCTCCAGGTTGACCAGGAGCGTGGCCAGATCCCCCGGCTTTTGCAGTAATGGCCCCGAAGTCACCTTGATACCATTGCCCATCTCATTGGCAATGATGCCTGCCAGGGTAGTCTTGCCAAGCCCAGGCGGGCCGCACAGCAATACGTGATCAAGATTCTCCTGTCTCGCCAGTGCGGCACTGATAAAAATAGAGAGCTGCTCTGAGATATGGGGTTGCCCTTTGAATGTGGCAAGGGTTTGGGGCCGCAGGGCCTTGTCTGAAGGAGCATCGTTGTCCATGGGGCTTGCCTAGTTATATTTTTCTGTCAATATATCACATATTCGACATAGCCATTGGTGCAACCATGATCCGTACGGGTATGGCGCTCGCTGAGCTGCCGGGACTGATTCATCCAGAGATGCTCGCCAGACAACTGCGACCACAGACTCCCCGTGAAGAAGCGCTGGTTGATCTGATTGAGGATCTGCTGGTTTTTGATGATTCAGAGGATCGCAATGACGGCATCGACTACGATGAGCTGGAACGCCTCAAGGCGCTTGAGGTGAAATTCACCAAGGGCAATGCCGCGTTCAAGGCGGGCCTGGAAGAATTGAAAATGCTGCTCTGTCAGGTCGGCACCGATCATGAGAAGGTCGCCCACATGACGGAATGGTTGTTCCGCCAGCGGGCCGCTCTCACACAGCTTGCACCCTAGCGGAGGGCTGGGTTAAAGCCCAAGGTTACGCTGCAAAAACACTTCTTGCTCTTGGTCGCTGAGCGACAGCTTTTCAATGGGTAGCTGCAGATAGTCCGCAGCGATGGCCTTGAGGTCGGCGGTCGGCATGCTCTGGCAATAAGCAATGGCTTGCTGCTGTCTTTTTATGCCTTTGAGCCCCTGGGACTGGAACCACACCAGGGTCAGATACCTTGACTTGAAGTGTGTTTGAATAGTCTTAGTATCAACCAGTGTCCGCAGTTCCTTGCTCAAGGCTTCCATTACTTCGGGATCGACCGATGCAGTTGCAATCGGAATACTTTCATGCCTGATATTATACTGATTTTTCCGCAGGTCTCTCTTGATAGTAATGGCAAGGCGTGGGATGTTGTGCTTGATCAGTGACATCTTCTTATCAACACTGACATGTGCGAGAAACAGTTTCGAGTAGCTTATATCGAACAGGTTTTCAGCGTTGCTTTGTTCGATTAATGCTTTGATGTCAGCATTGATAAATCTTCCGATCTCGGCGCGCTTGAGCAAGGCGTCCATGCTCTTATGTTGCTCCTGGTCTTCAAACAGATGTTTGTTGCTGGTACCCATAGCGATTGTTCTGGCCAGCTGGTGGGGCCACAGCAAGTCGGGGTTCTCACCGCAGGCCTCAGTCGCCCGAGTGATGAGGTATTCATTGCGCGCCATCCACCTGGGCAATGCCCTCCTGTCCCTCAATTCGAACAGTGCAAGTGAGTTCAGCATTTGCACCAACGCCTTATCCGTGTAGCTGGTAGCCCAGCCCCCATAGACATGGTTGACAATGGTATCCATCAAAAATTGAGACCTGGATTCATGCAGCTGCTCAATGACAGGATACAATTGACCAAAGTTATTTTTCCCTGGTCGGTAGAAAAATTCCTCCGCCTGACGATAAACCTCCTGATCCCCTGTGGTATCAAGTGCCATGGCCGGTATGATATCGCTGGAAGCTACACTGAATTTTTGATTGAGCTCATCATGTTGACTGAATTGACCTGGCAACAGGTTTGGCCAATTCGCCTTCTTATAAATACCCGGCAGAGCATCACCAATACGGCGCATATCGGGAATATCGCGTCTTGACATGGACAAGAAGTCTGCAAAGGCACGTGAGAACTCAGCGAGGGTCAGGTTACCCAGTAATAGCGCGGATTCGAATGGCTGACTGTGAATGTCAAAAAGATGCTCATAGAGTTGTGTGCAGGTGGTGGCAGTGCGAGGGCAGCTGAAGTAGGCGACAGGACTCATTCCCTCGTTAATCCACTGCGAAAACAGTGGGCAGGTTAACAGCATGTCCGTGTCGATGGCGTCGCAGAAATCAGAAAAGGCTTTGTAGGTGTCCTCATCCTGCAGCGACAACCGGGCATCCAGAGCCTTTCGGTGAATAGTCCCGAGACTGAGTTCGCGGCTGACAACGGTGCCGGACGCCTCTTCAAGGAGAACGGCGATCCTCTCCTTGATGATTGCCAGTGCTGGGTGTAGCGGAACTGTTGCGTTCAAAGTCCAAGATCCTCGGCAAGAAATTCCTCGCGCTGCGAGGCGCTAAGCTTAACGTCAGCAGGGGACAATTTCAAAATACGCATGGCCACAGGGCGCCATTTCTTCGAGCGTATGCTTTGACACCAGTCAATGGCCAGGGCCCTGGTGTGTTCATGGCGAAGGGCTCGCAGCATCAGGTGCAACAACCTGGCATTGGTTGCGTCATCGCCGTCCACCAAGTCCTTGAGTCCAAACTTCTCATGAATACGGACTTCGATGGCCTGGGCGCACTGCGGGTCGGCATCCTCGAACTGGCGATCGATTTTCCAGGGTTCGTTGAAGGCTAGATTCCTTTGTTTCACGCGTCCGAAGATTTCACCGCAAAGCACGGGGGCTACCGTTTCAACATACCTGGCTTTCTCCGCAGAATTGAAGATCGAGGACAGCTCAGCACTCATCAGATCCAGCACTCGCGGCGATCCGCCCAGGGCACGTTCCAGCACAAGTCCTGATTCACGCTTGATGTAGGCCCGGAGTTCGTACAGCGAAGGGTGCTCAATCATCATGCTCTCGTGCAACTGCCGGCGCTCTTCAGCCGCCATCGCTGAATCTTCGTTACAGAAGTTGTGGTACACCGCAGCGTAAATTGCAGCTGGCCAGGCCAGGTAACCAGGGCCTTCAAGTATGCGAATGGTTTCAACGGCCTTGTCGATCCAGAACGAGATCCGCGACATCACGCCCTGACTGGGAGAGTCCGATAATTCGCGGCAAAGCGCCTCATCCAGTGAGAAATTAGCCCAGTCCTGATACTGAAGCTCGATGTAGCGTACCAAGCCAGCATGTCCTTCATCCGTGGTTGAATGCGCCAACGCCACCAAGGTCAGCCACTTGACGTCGCTCGGGTCATGCATTCTGAACAGGTTCCGGGCCACGTAGAAGTCACTGTCAGGCGCACCCTGTGTAAGCATCAACAAGGGCATCCATTGCCCCAGTAGCTTGTGATTGAAATGATTTTTCTCTGCACTGCGCCAGAAAGCTTTCCCGAAGAGGCCATGGTCTGGCATGGCATAGTGAAAAACCCTGGGATGCATGACTTCGGGCAATAGCTTGGCTACCTGCAAGACTTCAAGGTAATTGAGCATCTTCAGGGCAACGGCGTCACGAAGAAACGCGATAAATTCCCTTGGGGTAAGGTTGCCCAGCAACGCTTCACCCGAAAGATCCTGGCCAGTGGCGAGCAATGCTCTCAGCGGAGGATTGGCCATCTTGTCGCGCCAAGGCTGCCAGGCAAAGAAGATGACTGGACTCATGCCGGCTTGCACCCAGCTGCGGATGGTATTGCGATCTTGCTGCCTGAAAATCCTCGCTATCTCATGGTCGCCATGAAGCCTGGGGTTATCTTTCAGGGCTCGTCGATAAAGCTCAGGAAGTGTCAGTTGCAAGAGCTTCGAACACCCCTCAGCAGACTCATGCGATTTTATTTTGGCGGCAAAGAGAAACTTCATGTCGTCGATGAAAGCATCATTGGCGGGGTGCATGTCTAGCTCCATGTCTATAGCTAAAGTCTAGGGGGGCCAAGAGGCGATTGTCACCAGAATTTTTCTGGCTTTGGCCAGATGTCGGCGCGATGCGCCTGGTATAAGGCCAAAGAGATGGTCAAAGTCATCGGTTAAACGTAATATTGTGATCTTACGGAAGCTTTGAGGATGAACCGATGAAACGCCTTTCCCTGTTGTGTACCCCCTGGCTGGTTGCGATCGTGCCCGCCCTGATGTTGCTGGTGGCGTTAGCCACTCAGCATTTCCTTGGCTGGGAGCCCTGCACGATTTGCGTTGAGATCCGCGCTGGGCTTGCCGCCTGTACACTTGCCAGCCTTCTGCTGATCCTGACAAGCACCTTCAACCGGTACATCATGATGGGCTTCAGGCTGATGCTGATGGCCTGCTCTTTGGGCGTGGTGTTCTTGAGTGCGAAGGTATGGTTGCTTGAACGCCACATCATCGAGGCCACGTCATGCAGCCCCTTCCCTTTCTATGCCCAGCACATTCCGCTGAACGAATGGCTACCGTACGTGTTTGCTAGCGCGGGGTTGTGCGGTGAAGGCGACTTTGCCATCCTCGGCGTGTCATTCACCGCGTGGACATTGCTAGCTGTCGTCGCATATTTCATCCTGGTCTGGGTGCTTACCGGACGAGCCTGCCTTAACGATGGCCAGGCAGCTTGCCAGCCCACTTCCTCCGCTCAATAGGTGCACAGATGGCCAAGAAATTTTATGCCGTGGTGAAAGGGGCTGAACCAGGAATTTACAATACCTGGGAAGGGGGTGCCAAAGAACAGGTGCATGGCTACCCCGCTGCCCGATTCAGGGGCTTTGCAACCGAAGAGGAAGCCAGAAGCTGGTACTGTAGCCAGGTCGACCCTGACTACCAGGAGCCTTGGGAGCAGGCGGATCTGGACGGGTATGCAATCATGGTCATGCTGCAGCCCCACAACAAGAGCCAAGACCATGTGCAGCTGCTCGGCACCAATCTCTATGATGAAGTGACAGAAGCACTGGCGCGCCAAGCAGCCCTCGATGAGTTCTGGACACCGGAACATGATCTGATGGGCACTCCGATCGTGGAGGTGCACTTTCGCCCTGAGAAGGCACTGGAGGCCGTCAAGACGAACCAGAGGTCAAAAGAGTACGTACCTGAACCTGGTGATGGATACTGACAATGTTTTCATTTGCCCTCGTCAGTCTTGTTTGCGTTGCGCTGATGATCGCGGTGTTGAACATCGCCATGCAGGCTTATGTGCACCAGAGCACGTTGGCACAGGCCAATGGCCTGGTTGCCCAGGGTGCGCAGATCGCGATGGCCGTTCGCATTTTCAAATCCGATGGCCATTTGCTTGAGGAGTACGCATCATTCGACAGGCCCAGCCATTTGTTCTCAGCGCTTCAGGAACAGGGGTATCTGAAAACCATCCCGGTTCCCTATGGCGGTGGCGACTATGAGGTCATGGCGCTTGATGTCGTGGGCCGTTACGGTGTGCCCAGAGGCCCAAGCACGGTAGTGGCGACCAACGCAGAAGCCTCGGCCTCGCTCACCGACAAGCTGTGCAAGGAGATCAATCGGCGACACTCGGACAGGTTCGGGTGCCTGAAAGACCCATCACGCACCGGTAATCTGTTCTGGTACCTGTTGGGTTAGCGAAAAGCCTTGTAGCTGACTTTGCTCCAGTGATGAAATGAAAGAAATCAAGGAGATTCCAACGTGAACATGACCACTCCACGCAACAACCTGCCCGCATTGCTCATGCCATTGGATACCCCAATGCTCGATGAGATCGATGCTGTGTACGAAATTGCAGATGCAGAGCTGCCCAGCCAAGTGAGCGTCTATGAAGACGCCATGCGTATTATCAAAGCCAATCCCAAGCCTCAAGAGCAGTTGGCTGAGATGTTCCTGAGCCATGTACGCGCCATTGCCAAGCGTGACGGCTTGATGGCCGGTGTGCCTGAAGAGAATTTCGTGACAGTGGCCAAGCAGATTGCCAAGGACTGGGACAACACCAACGGCGTGGATTATCGCCGTGAGCAGGCAGCGGCAGCACCTGAGTCAAACCCAGGCCTCTGACGTAACCAACAAGAAATGGCGCCACCTGGCGCCTTTTTTGTGACCGTTGTCCACAAGGGTCAGCTGGAAGGCTCGATGCCGGTGGGTTGATTGACGAGGAGCAGCTTGCGCCAGGACTCAGGCAGTTCACGCACTTTACTGACCATGCTTGGGGCAATGGTTTTGAGACGCTCAATGGCCAGGAAAGGCGAAGTCAGCGGCTCCAGGTCTTTGATGTGCCCTCGAATCCAGCCACTTAGCATCCTGAGCATGGGGATGTTCGCCTGAAAGGTCATTCGCTCGGCAATGAGCAGGTGCTTGACCGCATTCAGAGCTGCCGGTTTGAGCGGTGAGAGGTTGAGCACTTCGGTCACTGACTTGCCCTGATCGAAGCACAGCGTCATGTAGGCATACAGGGATGACATGAAGCGCTGGGTTGGGGCTGCGCCCTGGGTTTCACCCGCCGTATTCAAAATATTGGTCTCAAGCAGTTGGCAGATTCTCGGGGTCAACATCGGACGCAGACGGATGGCATATTGCTCGCCACGAAACAGTTTTGGCATCCTCAGCAAGGACTGCACAGCCTCTTCTTCGGTAATGCCAAGCCGTAGGATGGTATCATTGAACATTTCCGAATTTCTGCCAAGATCTGCACTGCACAAGGCCAGGCCGATGGCAAAACCATCACGAAACCTAGGGTCGATGATATCGATATGGTTGACAGCGGAATCGACGTCCTTGCTGCTGAATTTCGAGGAGAAGCACTCATGAACGATGATCGGGAACAAGTCTTCTTTGCCAATCCACTGATCTTCACTGAGCTCACGCTGCAAGGCGTACAGCGGCTGGAACCCCTGTCGCTCACGGCCCAGCCGCTGGCAAAACAGGAACAGCTCATCGCGGTCTTTCAGCGTCCAGTGGTTGTGGACTGGCAGAGAAATCTTGGGTGCTGGCAAGAACATAAAACCCCCCGTCCGGACGCGGCATTCTAGGTAGCCGCTGATCCGTGTTTTTTTCCATTCTTTCACAGGTGATTTTGGAATTCCAACCAATATTAGCGTAATCCATCAGGGTGTCAGCCAATGGTTCCCGTGATGCTGCTGGATCAAATCACTGCGCATCACATATAATTAACCAAAATGACTGGCCATAAAACGAGAATAATCATGCCTTTGCCCACCCTTGCAGAACAACAGCTGGCGCTTGCCGTGGAAGCCCTCACCCGTATCGAGGAGCACTCTGATGACACCGATTCCCGCCACGCCGCTCAGCATGCATTGATACGAATTCGCAGGATGGGTCATGAGCAGCCGGCACAGGCCGCTCAGAAGGAAAATGCCTGAGGCTACACAGCGGGTGGCGAGCGCCTGATTGCGTCTCGCCAATATTTCAACGCCCCAATCCTGTTGTACAGCTCATCCTGCAGGCGGGCGTGGAAGAAGGTATAGAGCCTTTCTGCGACTACACCAAACCCGGTCATGGCCAGGAAGGCCAGGACACGGGTGATGCGCAGGTGGTTGTGGTCGAATTCTGTAAGCCATAGCACCGACTGCGTGTCGAAATTGGCGGCCTTGATGAAGTCCACGGCCTGGCGCTGAATTCCCCAGTGCCTGAGCATTAGATCCAGGTTGATGCCAATCTGCTTTTTTAGCAGAGGGCTGATCGCGACCGCCTCACAATGCAGCGCAGTGAGCACGGGGGCTTCTGGATTGATGGTGGATACTTCTGGCAAGGGAAACAGCCACTGAATGTAGGTGTGCGTGAACTCCAGTTGATCGTGATCGAACGCCTGAATGTCGCGTAGCGCGTGCCCCTGAGGCGCACTCAGGGACTGCATGAACTGGAACCAAGGATCATCAGTCATTGGGAATTGGCGTTCGATGTGGTTGAGGTCGATGGAACTGCCTGTCTGATCCTGGCAAGCAGCGAAGGGTCGAGGCGCTTGAGCCTTGCATAAGCGGTGTCCCCACTTGATTTGCCGGCAGCGCGCTTGCGATAGTCGTCAAAATCAAGATCTTCGCGCAACAGTCGTTCCGCATCACTTTTAAAATGCCAGAAGCCAAGTGGCGACTTGGCATTTTCAATCCAGAATGCCGAGTCCCGAATACCAAAGAACACCAGTAGCGCTCGGTAAAGGCCTAGAGCAGCCAGGTCGCCCTGCTCCGCAGCGTGCATGGTAGTCATGAGGCTTCTGCCAAGTACCTGCTTCTGCTTGTTGCGAAGCTCAGTCGCCCACGGCACTTGTTTGACCGTGCCCGTCAAAGGTTCGAGGGTGAAGTCCATGTCTTCGGCACCAGGATCATTCAGCCAGCCCTGCATTTTTCGGGAGCAGTCAATGCAGACCATCCGAGATGAAATACGCTTCTCTTCCTCGCGCTCCCTGGCTGTCTTATAGTGAATGGAATCGACCTCCGTGTGGCCGCAGACTTTCCTCACCTGGCTTCTGATATTGATGCTCGACATCGCTTAACCCCATTCGCTGTGTTACTGAATTTTATGGGCCTCGCAAAAAATAGTCAATTTACGCATAAAGCGTGAAACCCCGCGCCACACTGGGTTTCCACCCTCCTGGGGGAGGAAAAATCAAACAACCGTTTGAACAAACTTGAGATATTTTCATTTTATTTGCATCGAGGGGGTTGACGGGAGTTCACGCATTCGCTTTAATGGAAACAAGACAACGGAGAACACCTCAAATGAACGCACATCACTTCAATCAACAGATTACCAAGCAGGCAAAGAATTATTTTGCTGGCTGGTGTGTGAGTGTGCGGTAGGTAACTCGAAAGAGAGCCTACCGAAGCGAAAGCAAAGGTAAGGCTCGAAACAAGCGGATTCTTCCAAGAACCCCGGAGCCTAACCAAAGCTCCGGGGTTTTTGTTTGGACTCAAAAAAATGGGGTTGTGGCAGAGTGGACGAATGCACCGGACTGTAAATCCGGCTTGAAAGACGCCCTGGTTCAAATCCAGGTGACCCCACCATTTTGCAATACAAGGGCTTTGAAGCTCGACAGGCAGGTTGAAGATGAGACGTTTAAGTGCACTGGCGTTTATCCAGGCAGCAAAGCGAGCCAGCTCCCTCCTCGACGAGATTGAAAGAGCGCTTGACGGACTTGAGGTCAAACTCAAGGCGCATGAAAACAATCAGGTCGCTTTAAACAAGCACTGAAAAAATGAACATTTGGCCAGGGTTTTGGCGGGAGAGATGATGTGTCAAACATGAAGGAATTTCATAAAGCACGACTCCTCCAGCAGTTACAGCGCGAGTTCCGCACGCTGGGAAAACTGGTTACCGGCTTCGAAAAACGTCTTGAGAAAGACGGTGATAAACGTAAATTGGACGCCTAGCTCAGCTGGTAGAGCGCTCGACCGATAATCGAGAGGTGGCAGGTTCGAACCCTGTGACGTCCACCAAATTGGGGACTTAGCTCAGCTGGGAGAGCAACTGCCTTGCAAGCAGTAGGTCAGGGGTTCGATCCCCCTAGTTTCCACCAGATCCAAGGGTTTATGGGTAACGCTGTTGACCTGGAGAGCGATCTCCGAAGCAGTTCCAGGGTTGATGTTCTAATGGCATGATGCGGGATTCCAAATCCTTGCGGTTCAAGTTCGAGTCTTGATCAGCCCGCCAATATAGCTGTAAAGGTTAAATTCCGAGATAGCTCAGCGGTAGAGCCGCGCACTGTTAATGCGTTGGTCGCTGGTTCGAATCCAGCTCTCGGAGCCAAATTGAAGCCTGCAAAAGAGTGGCAGGTCAGTGTTACTGGGTAGGTTGTCGAGCGGCCAAAGACGGCGGTCTGTAAAATCGCTCCCTCCGGGTTCAGAGGTTCAAATCCTCTCCTGCCCACCATCAATGACAGGCTGACCGCCTGGAGAAATACAGGGGACTTTACTGCAGTGTAAAGTCAGGATGAAAGCGAGGTGCGGGGCTGCTCATCCAAGGTAGGTGGAGTTGTAAACGGTGCGGGTTTCATGCACCACATTTTCTGAGTGGCTAGCTCAATTGGTAGAGCACCTGGCTTTTAACCAGGGGGTTGGGAGTTCAACTCTCCCGCCATTCACCAGTACACTTCCGGGATAACTCAGTCGGTAGAGTGGCAGACTGTTAATCTGCAGGTCACAGGTTCGAACCCTGTTCCCGGAGCCAAATTCGTAGCACCGTTTTATTGCAGTGATAGCTCAGTTGGTAGAGCGATGGTTTGAAACGCCATGCGTCACAGGTTCGATTCCTGTCCACTGCTCCAAATTGTAATACGCAGTATAGCAGGTTTTGCTCCTCTAGCTCAATCGGTAGAGCGCGTCCTTGGTAAGGACGAGGTTTCAGGTTCGATTCCTGGGCGGAGCACAAGGGTTTGGGGGCAGATGCTCAGATGAGGACGCGAGCACGGCATAAACTAGGCGCCGAGGTGTAACAACCAGCCACGCATTGAACTGAGGGAATGTGACAGAAGCACTCATAGCGGCCTTGGATCGGTAATCACTCCCCCAAGGCGGGGTAAACCAGCAGAGGAAGCGAGCCCTAATCTCAGTTCGAGCTTCGAGGTGTAAGAACCTCCAGGTAATGGCATTCGCGGGTTCGACTCCCGTTGCCTCCACCAAATGAAGTTGTTACAGATTTACGTTGATGTGGCTGAATGGCTAGGCAAGTGATTGCAAACCACTTTTATGCAGGTTCGACCCCTGTCATCAACTCCAGATTGCAGCATGTGTTTCACGGGTGGTTAACTCAGTAGGCAGAGTAGCTGACTCTTAATCAGCAGGTCGCGAGTTCGATTCTCGCACCACCCACCATGATTCGGCGCTTGATTCGAGTTCAAGCATTGTCAGTGTAGCGGCGGGACACTGTCTTTTTAGTGAAGTAGCTCAGCTGGTTAGAGCATCTGCCTTACAAGCAGGGGGTCTTCGGTTCGAATCCGAACTTCACTACCACTTTTTAGGCTCGTAGCTCAGCTGGAAGAGCGCCTGGTTCTGACCCAGGAGGTCGTTGGTTCAAGTCCAACCGGGCCAGCCACATCGCAGTACGCAGTATAGGTTAGTACAGGTTTTATGGTGGAGCTAGCTCATCAGGTAGAGCGCCGGCTTGTGACGCCGGAGGCGACGGGTTCGAGACCCGTGCTTCACCCCACACGTAGGCTCGTAGCTCAGCGGGATGAGCGCCTGGATTTGACCCAGGAGGTCGTTGGTTCGAATCCAACCGGGCCCGCCACATCGCAATAAAGCAGTAAAGGTTTATGGTGGGGCTGGCTCATCAGGTAGAGCGCCGGCTCGTGATGCCGGAGGTGACAGGTTCGAGACCTGTGCTTCACCCACAGACGTAGGCCCGTAGCTCAGTTGGAAGAGCGCCTGGTTCTGACCCAGGAGGTCGTTGGTTCAAATCCAATCGGGCCCGCCACATCGCCGTAGAAAGGGATTGAGTCGCAAGGCAGCCTGGCGCCCTCCTCATCTTCTACCGCAAGTTTGAATGGCTTCTGGGAAAGGTGCGCATCGGCCAGCGCAGCGGAGGGTGACTCCGTGCCTGAAACGCTTGGGATGGCTCTCCGGAGAGCTTGATCTAGCACTGGGCTGTACAGGTATCAAATCCTGTCTTTCCCACCAAACGTGGTACAGCATGCGCCAGCTTCTAACAGGCCCTTCAGGTTCACCGTGACTTGCTGATGTGCCGAAAACTTTGCGTCTTTGGTATACGGGTTGTGCCCTTGTCTGCCAGGCAAGAGAAGCGGGTTCGAATCCCGCAGGACGCTCCATCTCCATGGTTCCGCTGCACATGCGGGGCTTCCATCAACCCTTCAACTCATTTAACAAAATTGGAAGGAAAAATGCGTCATGAGCTTATTCGAGGCAGTGCAAATAAAACGGGCTGAGTTGCGCAAGGACGCTTCTCAGGTTACCGGCTTCAAGATCCTTACCCTGCTGGTCGGCGAGCTGGAAACGCTCACCAAGGGCAAGGAAGTCGAGGTCGCCATCACTGATGAACTGGTGGTGGGGGCAATCAAGAAATTGATCAAGTCCAACACCGAAACCATCAGGCTCAGCGGCGACAACCCTCGCCTGGCAACCGAGAACGCGACCCTGCAGGCCTTCCTGCCGGCTGAAATGAGCGAAGACCAGTTGCGTGAGGCGCTGAGTGCCAGTGGCGCGACCAGCATGAAGGACGCCATGAAGTACCTGGGCGATCATTTCGCTGGCCGCTACGACAAGGGCAAAGCCTCGGCGATCGCCAAGGCGCTGCTGCAATAAGCGCCAATGAGGCCTGGGAGACCAGGCCTTGTTCGTTTCTGCAGGCAATGCGAGTTGACGTCCTCCCCCACCTGAAGGAAGATGTTTCCAAGGCTACGATTGGATGACCCTAGGTAAGGCCTGCAACTGGGGCGACCCGCGCCTTCACAGTCCCAAATCAGCCAGCAGGTGAGTTTCGGCAGTCCCTTCCAGAGCCGGGATAGACAGGATGAGTTGCTTGCACATCCCAGCTGAAAGCATCAGATCGCTGGCTGTTTTGGGGGAATGCCCGCCTGCGATCAGGCAGTTCGCCACATGGCCGACCACGCGCTCCACGGGCGTGGCATTAGCGGCCAAGTAGCCTTTGCTTCCCAGGTTGGACAACGCCTGACATTTGCTCAAGGCTGATAGCATAATACTGGCGATTCGGCTATCACGGGGCGAAAACGTGTAAGGTGCCACACCCATGAGATACCCATGCGTGGCAGCAGCATTGAACAACGCCAGGTAACACCTGCTGATATCCCGCTGAAGCGATCTCGCCCCGTTCGATAAGGTCAGCCTCCTAGGCGCATTCAAGAGCGCCTCGGCTCTGACCCAGTCCCCTGCAGCCAAGTGCGCCCTAAGGGTTCGAAGATCAACCACCGCCATGAAAAAAATTCCTTGCAAGTGAGTATTTATAGACTTCAGGTGGCCAGCAACCAGAAAAGCCCCAAGACCCGAAATCATACCTCAAAAAAGGGCTGTGGCAATATATTAGTTAAGCGAGTTTTCTAAACCAGTCTTTAACGGTCGGATGGGCGCACCATCTCCGTTTCACAGGAAGCATCTGAATGTCACCCTTGACGCATGGAATCTTTGCTACTCTTTTGCCAGTATGGATTTCATCACTGGTTGAGGGCATGGACATGCAACCCATCAGGATCAGGAGCTTCTTACTTTACATGATAATCGTTCTTACGGCGGGCGGCTGTGCCTCTGTCTCAAAGGAAACCTCAATACGTCCCCCCTTTGGTGAGAATACAGATGGGGACAAGGAGATAATTTTTGAGGATCCTGTAACTACAGTCCCCGGAGGGGGGATCTCAGGCCAAAGAATCGCGGTCGTTGACAGAGATGAAGGGGCAGTAGCAGCTGCATATAGGGTTATCGAAGCCGATGGGAAATTTACCCGCCTGAAAGTGAGCTATGCCACAAACAGGCTGGCGAAGAAGGTAGATGGCAACCTGCAATACACGGCAGAGCCTGGCGATTTGTCGTTCGGGCATTGCTATGTCAGCATCCCCAAGGATCATCGCATGGGCGAAATAGAGGCACCTTCAAAGTGGCGCCTTGAGTTCAGACCAAACCCCGAGAAACACATCGTGTTGATGTCTGCCGCCAAAACAACCAGGGAGCAATTCTTCAGTGACATCAATGGTGCCCTGACTGACACCAAGGGTTCCAGTGCCTTTGTGTTTGTCCATGGCTTCAACGTCAGTTTCGAAGATGCTGCTCGGCGAACCGCGCAGATGGCATACGATCTGGAGTTCAAAGGCGTGCCGGTGTTTTTCAGTTGGCCCTCCCAAGGCAATATCCCCTCCTACACCGTGGATGAACGCAACATCGAATGGGCAGAAGCCGACTTGAAGGGCTTCCTGCTGGACTTTCTGCGCAACTCCCACGCCGATAACGTGTATGTGATCGGCCACAGCATGGGCACCAGGGCCTTGTCGCGATCGATCGCGAGCATTGGTGCTGAAGACCCCGCCTCAGCCAGGAAAATCAGAGGGGTGATACTGGCTGCACCTGACATTGATGCGGTTGTGTTCAAACGCGATATAGCACCGAAGCTGATCGGCACCGGTCGAAATGTCACGATGTATGCCTCATCGAATGACGAGGCCCTGGGCCTTTCCAAAAAAATTCATGGCTATCAACGCGCCGGGGATACCAAAGGCGAACTGGTGATCGTCAGTGGTATGGACACCATTGATGCCTCGAACGTCGACACCAGCCTCGTTGGGCATACCTACTACGGCGACAATAGATCCATCATTTCAGACATGCACTACCTGCTGAAGTCTCAACTCCCTGTCCAGGATCGAGCAGGCTTGTCCTCTGCCGGCAAGGCCCCGGCCCTGTACTGGGTGTTCAAGCCCTGACGGCAGCATGTGGAACAACAGCACCCCTTCTTTGGCAAAATGCCTTATACTCCAGGGCATATTGCCACATTAGGAGGTGTCCATGAACACGCAACCCGATCTCAAGGTACTTCAGATCCTCGGGGGCTCCAATGGTATGCGCGCAGATGCCCTGATCCGCTCTGGCGTGCCATTGGAAGCGCTTGAGAACCTCACCAAGCACGGTGTGAACCCCGTGGGCGTGGGGATCATCAATGCCCGCACCCTGCGCCATCGCAAAGCCAGGGGCGAAGCCCTGTCCCAGGAAGAAGGTGATCATTTCTACCGTGTCAGTCGAATCGTTGTCCTGGCTGAGTCGGTCTTTGGGGACAAGGAAAAGGCTGCCCGCTGGTTGGCCAAGCCTCAGGCCATGTTTGATGGACTGACGCCGCTGGCCGCTGTCGCCACAACGCCCGGCTATGTTGGCGTAGAAGATGCCCTGCAGCGTATCCATCACGGGTTTGCCGCATGACAGCGCTGGTCTTGTGGCGTATCTCGAACTACAAGGATCTTACTGGCATAGGCGGAACGATCGTTTCAGGCCGCTGGCACACCAAGGGGCGGCCTGTCGTCTACCTGGCCGATTGGCCCGCCACCTGCGTGCTTGAAGTGCTCGTTCATTTTGAGATGGCGATGGGGGAGCTGCCTGAATCTTTCACCCTGCTGCGCGTCGAATTACCTGACTCGGTTTCAGTCAAGGACGCCCGAGGGCAACTCAAGCCTGGCTGGCATGAGCAGTCCGAAGTCACCCAGGCCATGGGGGACAACTGGCTGACCAGCAGCGAATCGTTGCTGCTGCGGGTACCCACGGCCATCGTGCCTGAGAACTGCAACTTCATCTTCAACCCGCTGCACCCCGACGCCAGCCAGGCCAAACTGACTTCCTTCGAGTTCCCAGCAGACAAGCGTCTGTTCGCCAAACTCTCCTGATCGCACGGGGCTACTTGGCTTGCGTGCTGGCGATGCCGGCCTCACCAGTTGACCCGGACAATGGATTGAGCGCTGATAGCATGCCTAGAATAGAGGAGCTGCATTGACACCAGTGCAGCCCATAATCACCAGGGACTCAGCGATAATGGTCGACCAGGAAAGAATGGCTGAGAATGCCATCATCAAAAGAAAGATCGAAGACCTCGTCGATTACTGCGCGAACGCTATTCCTGGGGCCTCCTATCCGACCTGTGAAAAGCCACCGATTGCGCATTGGCTGTTGACCCTGGAAGACCCGCAGAAAGCTGCTGAATATTTCTACCGCCACCTGCGCGAAATAATGCTGGGCAGCCGCAACTTACTCTACACGGACAACACACCTGACGTTTTCGAAACGCTGACAGACAAGGGCGTCAATGTCATCGACCTGCTCGCCTGTTCGCTCTACATGGATGCACCCACCTATAACGAAATACAGTTCTTCATCCCGACCGTCATATTCGACTTGGTCGCTTGCAAGCACTCCCATCAGCAATATCAAAAAGAGGTGTTGGCGCTCGACAGCCAGTTCCTCAAAGCCCTGCGGGTGCCGACGTTTGTCATCCAGTCATCACGATCATCAGGTCTTTCATTTGAAGATCCCGCAGCCCGACTGTTCACCATGGTTCTGGGCACGGATAACAGCCTCCCTTACCTGGCTCACTCACCCCTGATGCAAGTGTGTCGGCAAGCCTGGTTGGACGCGCTCAAGCATGACAGGAGCGATTATGCGGCGTGGACGGCTACTGAAATGTTGAAACAGTTTCAAAGGCTCCCCGTTCCCGAGGTCGAAGACGCAAAAGCGCTTTACCGAAATTTCTTCCTGGGCATCGCCACGGGGTTCTCCAGCTTTGACTTCAGCGACAATCTGTCGACCAAGGACTTTGCGGGCAAACGCGTATCACGGTACGAACTCCTGGGTTTCTCGCTGGATGAGCGCCTTGAAATGGCCACCTCATGGCTGAAGACCGGTGCCGTGGAGCCTTCCAGGGAGTGCATGCGCAGCCTGTTTGAGTATCCGGATCAATTTGCCGAAGCCCTGGTTCAAGCGCACGCGCCGCAAGAACTCATGCAGGACGTTTTCAGCCACGCCCTTTTCGACTACATGCATCAGATGCAGGATACCGTTCTTGATTTTCAGCTGGATTACCCCTCCACACACCATTTCAAATCCCTTTTGTCACTGATCGACCACCATCGATCAGCCCTGGTCGATGCGGGCTACGTGAACATCAAGGGCAGCACTACGCTGCGAGCGCTCGCCATCGATCTGAGTGTGGCTGAGGCCTTCGAATCACTGGGCTACCTGCCCTGCGAAGATATGCAGTTGGGTGAGTGGTTTTGCTCCAATGACCTGGCGCAGACTCAACCAGACCAGCAAGCCCCATCGCTGCGAAAAATGAACCTGGCTATCAGGCTGGGGCAGACCCAGCTGATTCAGGAGGCTGTTGATTCTGTTTTTTGGCGCAGGGAGGCCAAAAACAATGGCCTTGCGCAAAAGGAGTCTGTCATATACCTGCTTGAAAGCAACTGGGCGGGCCTGGCCAGCATCCTCCCTTCGCGGGTGTACTTCGAGCGAGCCCTTCGCTATGTGCCCGCTGACCTGCTGCTGCGCAATCCTGCGTTCGAGCAGTATGTTGATTCGGCCCTTGAGCATGAACTCGGCTTGTAAAGCTCAAGGGCTCGCCAACTCATTCGAATGAAGCCTCGCAGGCCTCCACGAACCTGGCGACCACCGAACCACCCCGCTCCACACGCTCGGTATCTGGAGTTTGGCCGCCACCACGCAGGAATCTGGTGATTTTTGTTTTGGAGGGGTACTGGCACCAGATCCACGTTGACAACATCGATGTCAGCACCTGCTTGTCATTGCTCAATCAATATATGCATATATCAACTTCCAGAACTGTACGCGCTTCCCGATTTTTTATCCCGCGCATTCATTACTCATCTGGCGGGTGAACAATTACTCACTTGGTGAGTAAACAGGACGCGATTTCCCATTCGCACCAATCCGCATTCAATCTGTGCAAAGAGAACATTTGTACTCTTTCAAGTTCGACGTTAGAATTCAGCGCAGATAAGCCACAGGTGTTGGGCCACTGGATTATCAATTGCATTTAACCACTACCCCAAATTGGGGAAGCCCCTGTTGGTAACTTCAAAAACCTTCGGATCTATTGACGTATGACTGGCAGGAGTAGATCAAACCGCCGTAGAATCCACTATTTGATTGCCGACACCCACCTGGATTTCGGGCTTCGCAGGCCCACCATGATCCATCCAGGTGCACAGCCAGGATTCAGGAGCCACCCATGATCCACGATGATCACACTCCAAACCTTTTTCTTCCTGCAGATGATCGACCGGCAACCCCCGACATCGATGCCCCGTCTACCGAACTAGAGATGGCAGATGGCCTTCATCTGGCGAATGGCCAACCCGAGACGCTGTTCCGCCTGCTGAACATCCACTTGGTCGACTCGCTGTCACGGGGTCGCATTCAAACCATGAGCATCGACGGCGGCACCGCGCTCACCGGGCGCAACGGCCAAGGCAAGACATCGCTGTTGTCGTTGGCACTGATCTTCGCGGGTGTTGAGCCTAAAGATGTGGTTTCCCAGGGCAAGGACTCGTTCATCGACTACTACCTACCCAATCAAACCTCTTTCATTGTCTACGAATACGAGCGCCCAGACGGCAGTCGACGACTCGTCGTGGCCTACAGCAACAGCACGGCTGAGCGCGTCTATTTCCGCTTCGTGAAAAGCGGGTTCCTGCGTGAAATGTTCGTCACCGACGATGGACAGTTCGTGCTGGCTAAAGAGTTTCGCATGCGGCTGGTTCAACTGAAGATTCCGCATGCCGACAAGCAAGTCGAAACCTATGTCGACTTCAGAAGCATCATTCAGTACTGGCAGCCCCACGGCGCGGAAAGCAAGCACAGACGATACCTGCTTGGCATGTCCGCCGACTACGCCTTCACCAGCTACAATCGCCCCCTGCGCCACCTCGAAAAGCTCACCAAAGGGATGTTCTCGCGCAAGGCGAATTTCGATGACCTGCAGCAGGTCGTGGCGGACTGGGTTTTCGACAAACAGTCGATGGGTATCCAGACGGAGCGCGGTCTTGTCGAGAACTGGCCACGTGACTACAGCGCGTACCAGAACATCATGGGCATCCGGCCCTTGGTCAATGAGGCCATCGAGGTGCGCCTGAATCTGGAAAATGCTGAAGATGGCATGCGGGAGCTGAAGGAAAAATTCCTGCTCCTCAAAGAACACCTCGAAGTGACCAAGGCCCAGCGTGAAAGCCAGCGGGACAGCCTTGAGCAGTTCCTCCAGGGACGCAAGGACGAGTACGACCAGGCCTACAGTGCGCTACTGGCCGACATTCAAGCAGCCAAGGCAGATATACACCAGTGCGAAAACACCCTGCAGAGCATTGAAGATGCGCGCTTGAAGATGCTTGGCCAGGATGTTGAGCGCAAGCGCGCAGAATACAGCCAGCGAGAGATGTTTGCCGCAGAACTCCATCGAATCGAGAAGCGCCACGACCTGGTGCTCGGCGCGGCCACCCACATCAAGGCCAAGTACGATCAGGAAATCAACGCTGAAAACAGTCGTCACAATGACTTTCGTACCGCAGTGGCCCAGGAATCTGCGGCGTTGCGCCACCGTGAGCGTGAGGAGCAGGTTGCGGCAGATCAACGCCAACAGGACGCCAGGCGCACCTATCAGGAAGCCTCCAGTGCAGAGCGCGAGGCTTTGCAACGTGCGATCCAGGAAGTCACCCAGCAGATGGGTCGCGACCAGGAACGTGTGAACAATCCGGTCATCGATCCAGCCCTCGGTGAAGCCCTTGAGAACAAGACTGAACAACTCGACCAAGCAGAGGCAGTCGTCGCCCTTCATGACAAGGCAGTCAGGCAGCAAGAAAGCACGGTCAGTGATCTTCAGGCACAGTCGAGTGCCCTTGACCAGGAAATCACCAGGATCAAGCAAGCGGCGAGTAAACAGCTGTCCGTGATTGAAGGTATCAAGCGCGCCCATGCCCCCGAGCCTGACAGCCTGCTTCAGTTTCTGCGATCCAATCGTCCGGACTGGTCAGACAACATTGCAAAAGTGATCAACCCTGGCCTGCTCCACCGCACTGACCTGCATCCTCAGCTTGCCACAATCTCCGACAGCCTCTATGGCATCGCCCTTGACCTGGAATATGTTGACCCCGTGGATGAAGCGGATGAGTCAAAATTGCAGGCATTGCTGGCTGAAGCCCATGAGGAGCTGGCTGCCATCGAAGGCCAGTTGGAGCGCGCAAGCGAGCGCCAGAAAGACCTTCGCCAGACCCACAAGGTTGCCCAGGATGAATTGGGCATCGCCCGATCGAAACTGAGCAAGGCCCGGTCAGTAAAACAAGTCATCGATGCAGAAATCAGCACTCTGAAAAGGGATCTGCGGAAGAATCGCGACGAAGCCATGCTGATTGCCCAGGACACGCTCGCCGAGACAAGGCGCAAGTTGAATCTGTCGCAACAAGCCTATGATGCGTTCGCTCGCCGGCTTGCCAGCGACCAAGATAAGCTCGATGAACGTGCCAAGGCAGAGAAGGCGGCGATCTCTTCCCGGTATCAGCAAGCGGAAGCTGACTTGAATGGCAAGATCCATGCGCATGCTCAGGCCACCGACTTGTCGATACGGTCTTTGAAGGCGGATCTAAACCGCAAGCTGACTGAGGAAGGGGCCGACGTCCAGGTTATTGGAGAGCTCGAAGAGCAAATGCGCGAGCTGAAGGCAAAACTGGTCGAGATCGACAGTTGGCGCGACCTGCTCAACAAATGGCAACATTGGCTGGAATACTCTGAGCCGGAAAAGCCAATCCTTGCGACCAGAATCGAGCAGGCCAACACGCTTATGACCGGCAAGAAGCTGGAGTTGGAAAAGACCACTGAAGCCTGGTCACGCACGAAAACTGACATTGGCGCGACAATCAACGAATGCCGCGACGCCATCAACGGCTGCGTCGAAAATTCGCTGATCGTCGACAACGCCTTGAAAGAAGTATTGGCCCCATTCACTGCCACCAAGCGATTTGAGGCCTATGAGGAGGTCTGGCAGGCCGAAATCCTGCGGGCATCCATGGGCGGTGTTCAGGCTCGCCTTCGCGAGGCGGACAAAGAGCTTCGCACCAAGGTCAGCAAGATGCGCGGAGCATTCGTGACCACGCCACTCGCGCCACCCGCGACGTACTTCCAGGATCGTGTCGCCAACCTGCGAGAAGAGTCCAGCGGTGAGGTCGATACCCGGATGATGCTGCAAGTCATTGAGGACTGGTTTGCCAACCACCACGACAAAAGTCGCCGGCTGTTGATTGCCGATGGGCGCACCATTTTCGGCGAGATCCAGGGCCTTCACCGGGAGCTCAAGAGCTTCTCGGAAAAAATCACCCGCTTCAACACGGGTCTACAGGAACACTTGACCCACAGCTCCCAGGTGTTCGACAGCATCACCAACCTGAAGGTCTCCATCTTCTCCTCCGTGGAAGAGCTCGACTACTGGAAGATCATCAGCAAGATCACCGACGACAGGGAGCAGTGGCTCACCGAAGACACCCTTCCGAACCAGCAGGCAGTGGAGAATCTGCTGGCGCTGCTCAGCCACTGGGACATCAAGAGTGGCATCAACGCCAACTTCAAATCCCTGGTCAGCATTCGCGGCTCCGTGGAGGAAAAGAACAACCTTCGTCAGTTCCGAAATCGCTCCGAGTTGGAGAACGTTTCCTCCAATGGCCTGAGCTATCTGATCCTGATCATCCTGTTCCTGGGCTTCATTTCCAAGGTGCGTGGCAACGCTCCGGTGCAGCTGACCTGGTGTGTCGACGAGCTTAAGGCCATCGATGCCGAGAACGTGATTTCTCTGTGCAATTACCTTGGGCAGAACCGAATCACCCTGTGCACCGCTTTCCCTGATCCGGACGCGGAAACGCTGATTCTGTTCGAGAACAAGTACAAGCTCGATGCGGAACGCCGGCTAGTGGAGTGCAAGCTGGTGGCTACCTCTGACGCTGACGTGGACGTCGAAGGTGATTACGATCTGGATCTGGAGAGCGCCTGATGAACCCATTTTCCCGTGTTGTAACCGGCTTGCTGGAAGGCCAGTTCATCTGCCCCGTCACTGATCAGGAAGGTTACCAGTACCTGACCAGCACACAGCTGACCAATGGGCGGACGAATCTTGAAGAGATCGACCTCTACCTGCGGCGTCTGGACTTGCGGATCACCATGACCCGTGGAGCGGGCGCCTATTTTGCGGCGCACGCCGACATCGACAACGAGGGCAAGAAGGCGGCCAAGAAGCGCTTCACCGAACTCAAGAACATCCTCAGGCCCATGGTCTCCTTCCTGGAGATCGTCATGCGCATAGCCGGTGATGACGGTGCGGTGTCGGCAGGGCAGAAGCTGGATCTCAACCGCATGATGGGTCGGATCGCCGCGAATGCCAGCCTTACAGAACAGCTCCGCCAGACTGCCATTGATACAGGTCTCGTCAGCAAGGATGGATCCGACCGCGAACGACTGAACAGGATCGTGCGCAAATTCCAGAATGACGGGTTCCTGCGCTTAGTCAATCCCGAGTCGGAAATCTACATGTTCACAGGGCGCATCGAATGGTTGATGGAGGCCATCGAATACCTGATGCAGCACGACAAGATCTCGGAAGAAGACAGCGACTTCGAAAAGCGAGTTGAAGCATGAGCACGCTCGAAGATACCGTCATCAACCATCTGAAGCTACTGAACAGCCAGAGCGCGCTGATCGCACAGATGTACGCCGAAGGCCATATCCTGCGCACGGAGCAGAATGCCAAGGCGCTTAACCAGCTGCTCCAGAACCGGGCGGTGCGGATCAACCCGATCGTCGATAACTCCTTTCGACTGTCGCCCAACCTGAGCAAGCTACTGGACGAGGCCACTCACCGCTCACGCAACTACGGTGTGTCAGCTGACTTCGCCGAGCAAATGGGGCGGCTGTCGAAGCTGCTCGACGACTACTCGCATGCCTATTTTGACGGTCGCACGGACGACGTTCAGATCCTGCACGGGGAAATCGATGTCACACTCTACGAAATAGCCGAAGAGATGAATGAGTTCCTCCTGCATGTGCGCACAGCGGCGGAAAACAACTTCGGCAACGTCAGGACGTACAAGGAGAAGGAAAAGCAGAACCTCCACTACCTGGAGCAGCTTGAACGCATCGTCAAAGCCCTGATCCAGTTCGATGCAGTCAGCCTGCTGGAGGAGCTTGCTGCACCCGAGCGCGAGCCCCTGGAGGCCCTCTACCGTAGCCACATCCTGGACAACCTCTCCCGCTGGCGCTCGGCGACGTCTGACATCACCCATGTGCTGAAGATGTACCTGCACAAGCTGCGCACCGTTGAACCCCGCGCCAGGCGCATCCGTGCACTGCAATTGTACCTGCGCCGGCATCCTGAGTACGAGGTCGGGACACCGGATGAATACCCGGAAATCCCGGAGTGGGCGTACCAGCACGAACCCATGAAAATCCGCCTGGAGCCTGACCTGGGTCGACAGGAGATTCGGGATTCGCTGGTTGATGTGGCCATGAGCATCGAGAAGGCCATACCGGTACCAACCAAGGCGCGTGGCGCGGGGAAACTGGTGACCGAAGAGGCGCCGAAGGCTGCGCTGATCAAGGGCTCCCCGCTGGTGGTGGTCAGTCAGCGCCTGCTCAATGAAGCTGCCAGGGTGACGGAACAACTCTCTGCCGCGCACTACTTTGCGCAAGCTCCGGAGACCCAGGTGCTCGACCAGGAATCGTGCTTGATGTGCTTCCTGACCCTGCTGGAAAAACAGATGAAGGTCAACGCCAAGATCATCCGCAGGGTGGCCATCACGCAAGTGGCCAGAAACAGCGATGACTTCCTCAGCGGCAACGTGATTATCGAGGATGTGTTGCTATGCAAACGTTAGGGATCATCAAGCGCCTGCTGGCCATCTACCAATCAGTCGAAAGCGATTATCGCAGCACCAAGCAGCTGGATGCGTTTTGCGCCGAATACGGGATTGGCCAGCGGGTCGGGGCGAAATGGCGCTTCACGCAAGCAGACAAGCAGGCTATTGCGGTCGTCATTCGAAATGTCGGCAAGGTGGATCCGGACACACCTACCAACGCCTGGGAAGGCTCATCCAGGACTGAGGCCTTGAGCAAGGGCGGCAATGAGAAATTCACCGGCAAGCGCTTACGTCACGATCGCGTGGCGGTGAAGTCCCTGCCTGGCCGACCACTGCTCGTGGGCCCGACACCCATCGAGCTTCCGGAGGGCGCTTGCCTCGACCTGGATCGACACTGGGTGGTGAAGCACTGCGGTCACGACAGCGTGCTGCTGGTGGAAAACTGGGAGAACTTCGAGCTGTCGCACCAGACACCGATCCTGACCAATATCACTGGAAACCCTTTGGTCGTGTTTCGCGGCGCGCCTGGCAGCTACCGAACCCAGAGTGCGCAAAGATTGCTCACGGCACTTGAGCTTCCAGTGGTTGCCTTCACGGACTATGACCCCGAGGGTCTGGCGATAGCCGCCAGCCTCCCCTTCTTCAGCCGCTACCTGGCACCGAGCGACGCTTTGCTGACAAAACTGATGGATGAAGTCAGCACGGAGCGGCGCTATCAAAATCAGCTCGTGGGCAAGCTGGCCATGCTTGAAAAACTGAGCGACCCAGACCTTGTTCGGGTGTATCGCATTATCCGAACAGCAGGAAAAGCGTTGCCCCAAGAAAAACTCATAGGCTTGACGGCATTCAGCAGCAGTGAATAACCATCACCTTCAATTTGTTATGAATTGAGTTTAATGGAATACAATACCAGGAATTGCGATGCCACGATGGAAAATGAATTTTTTTTGAGAACTCGACTGTAGCGCATAGAATATCCAAAGCATGGGGGTGCTGCATGAGCAATAAAGAGAAAATCAAAGGGCTTTTCAAATCAACGACGCACCGAACCCGAAGAATCGCCGAATTCAAAAGGTCGTTCCTAGAGTTCAGTCCAGGTGTGGGTCAGGAAGCCTTGTCTCGCCTAGACGAACTTTCCCCCAAGAAGGTTTCTCTTAACGCATCCCAGAAAACCGAGTTGATGATTGACTTGGCATGGTCTTCTTCCAAGCTCGAAGGAAACCGCTACAGTCATCTGGACGTCATCAAGCTTCTCACCTACGGAACACTTCCAAGAAATGCATCTGCAGAAGACACGCAGATGATTATTAACCACAAACATGCATTCGACTTGGTTCGAAACACTGCGGATATTTCCCTGAGAATGCTTAGGGAGGTGCACCGGTGCTTAGCTGACCCAGGTGACATTGAAGGTGATACGCAGCACTTTGTTAAAAAGCACGAGCTCGGCCTAATCCGCGAGACCGAGACCATGAGCATTACTCATACTGCCTACACCCCGCCTGTATTCTACCCAGGTAATGGATCTGAGCGCATCTATGACCTGATCGACTACACAATGAATGCCGCCAGTGAGATAGAAAATCCGGTAGAGTCTGCATTTTACATACTCACCAGAGTCCCCTACATACAAGCATTTTACGACGCAAACAAGCGGACTTCCCGCATCATGGCCAATGTCCCATTACTTGCAGCCGGCTGCATGCCAATATCTTACGACATCATGCAGAAAAGCGATTACCTTGAAGCCATCATGGCCGTCTACGAATTCGCTGACACTGAGATTTTCAGGGATGTATTTCTTGAGTCATACACGGATTCCTACCTCAAGTATTACCCGATTCCTCCAGCCCTTGATGACGACATAAGGTTGGATCTTCGTGGCTATCAGCAGGATCTCGCCAACTTCGTTATTTCGGGAGAAAAGACCGGGAGGGCTGAGCTTTTCTTGGCAGAAGTTTCGGGAAAATCTTTGGGGCGCAAGCCAGGGAAATCTGACCTGGATCTATAATTTGCAAATCAGCAATCGGTATTCACTGGATGTCAGCGAATGATTTTTCATTCCGACATCCAGCAATTTTGAATGGATTCAACCGCGACTCTTCATCAAGTAGTTAGGACAAGCAGAACCCATCATCAGGCTCGGCAGCTCGTGGCCTTTTGCCTTGGGTCTTTTCCTGAAGCTCCGGATGATTGTCGCGCAGCACCTGGAGTTGCACCGCCACTTCTCGGCGCACATCCGCTTCCGTTTGAGTCAAGGCATGCTGAGTCAGGGTGCGCTGCAGGAACCCCTTTGGGAAGGTCATGATGACATCGATACCCAGCGCCTCGGCTACCACCCCACCCGCGAAGTCGGCCCCCGTCTGGCCACCCGAGACGATCAGCTCGAAGGGGTGGTGCGCGGCCACATGCTTGAGCACCTGATACATCCACTCATTCACCGAGTGGTCTGTCCAGCCGTACTTGTTCAAGGTGTAAATGCCGTTGCCAGCGATGTTGAGGGTCTTCACGCCCAGCTCATTACAGCGGCGCCACAGCTGTCTGGCCGCCTGAATTGGTGCCATCGAGAGCGGTAAGGCAATGTAACGCTCTTTCCCACGGGCCTCGGCGAGCTTACGCGTCAGTCGCTCGCCACCAGACTCGTAGTCCTCAGCAAAGGCCACCGTCAGATCAGCCGAATTGGCGTTGAGTTCGGTGCGCGGCGGGTATTTGTCGGATTTGTGTTCGCGGACTTGCATGGCAGACTCCTATTTTAATCAATATAGCAATAAAGAAACCACGTTTTCCAGCTTAGGGTTGTGTTATCATCCCTAGTGCGAACCTTCGACGTGGTTGTTCAGCGAAGAAAACCTTGATAATGAGGTCGTCTCATTTTTTCCTTAAAAATCAGAACGTTACGAATTTGCATTTTGGAAGAGGTCTTGCAAGGGTAAATTCTAGTTACTCATTGATTTTAAAGGTTTTTTGCCATAAAAGCTCTACTTCACCGCCGCGCAGGCGGCTTAGAAAAGCTGGAGAGAAGCCCAGCCCGCGCAGCAGAGCTTCACCGCCGCGCAGGCGGCTTAGAAACTCCAGGGATTCTTATATGCGCCGCTGCGCTTTCTTCACCGCCGCGCAGGCGGCTTAGAAAAGGTCGGCGGGTTTATGAGACTTGAACACCGACTTCACCGCCGCGCAGGCGGCTTAGAAACACGGTGCCGGATCAGATCCCCATTGCCCTTGTCTTCACCGCCGCGCAGGCGGCTTAGAAAAGGTGCGAATCAGCACTGGTCAGCAGCTTGGCCTTCACCGCCGCGCAGGCGGCTTAGAAAGACATGGGGCTTGAGGAAGTCCTGGGACTGGTCTTCACCGCCGCGCAGGCGGCTTAGAAACAGCGCGCCCCGGCTGCCTTCAAGGCATTGGGCTTCACCGCTGCGCAGGAGGCTTAGAAATTAACGTGGTGCTCACCCTTTGTTCGGGCTAACCTCACCGCTGCACAGGCGGCTTAGAAAAAGGCACTGACACGCGAAACCAAATCGCAGCTATTCACCGTCATGCAGGCGGCTTAGAAACGCACACCGGCTAACTCATTGAGACAAAAGCCCTTCACCGCCGCACAGGCGGCTTAAAGTTCCAGCGCGGCTTGCTACCAGGGGTTTCCACTTTACCATCAATAGTCTTGATATCTGACGTCCTGCCCAGCCTATAATGGGTAGGTTCAATAATACGCATTCCTCATGAACATCGAAGACGACATTGCCCGCCTGCGCGCCTCAGGCATCTCCCGCACGAAAGCTGCACAAGCCCTCGGCCTGCCAAAGTGGAAACTCGATACGATGTTGGAGCTCCTCGAAATCGAGTGGAAGCCCCGCATTCGGGGTGGCACCTATGTGATCGACGGGGTTACCGACACCCTGGAAGGTCATGCTCAGGCCTTGGGTGTCGCGCCCACCACGCTGCGCCAGCGCCTTCAGGCTGGCAATGACCTCACAGCCCCGCCTGCAAACACACCTATAAGCTCGGAAGAGGCTCATGCCTTCGCTGAATTGCGTAGGGCAGGTGTAGCCGCCTGGGATGCTGCGAAGCAAATTGGGCGGCCCTACAATACACTGAAAAATGCGGCGAAGAAGTACGTGAAGGACTACGACAAGATCATTGCCACGGCCCCCAGAATTCGACGATCGCCGGAAGAGATTGAGCAAGCCGCTTAGCGTCACTCATCGCCCCGGCGAGTCTTCTATGCGGTTCAGCCTTGAGCGTCAAACGGTGACGACCTCAGTGACTGCAAAGTGCTTGGCGCAGAAGAAATCGCCTGCATATTCCTGGGCTTCTTCCAGACTCTTGAGCGGCTGGCTCAATCCCTGGCGCCCGTCGATTTCACCCATCACATACCAGTCACCTACCTGGAACTGAACGTGTGACTTATGGAGCACCTCCAGGTCTTTTTCCCTCGCCTGGCGGATCAGGCACACCGGAGTGGCGTCAGGCTCGTCGCTGACCGAGCGAACGTACCCCAGATGGGCCTCAACCCGACTGGCTGCTTCACGCTCGGCGGCTTCGCGAAGCATCTCCTCCAGCATCTGCTCGACCTCTTCATCGGTCATGGCCTTCGGCGTATTCATGATATTGATTGCCCGGAGCCACGACTTGTGCTTTTGCGCAGCGTCAGTCAGCATCTTTTCAAGTTTTTTACGCCCGATCGCATTGATGTAGGGAGGCGTGACGAACAACAGTGCCACCACCCCTGGCTGACCTTGCTCCTTGATGTACTGGTTAAGCGAATTTCGCAGCCAGCCCCGAAAATTCAGAGGGGTGACCTGAAGCCCCGGATTCAACGCCATCAACCCTGTTACGCCTGTCATAACCATACTTTCCTTTCAGAATTGATGTTAGCAGCCCTGCGGGCTGTACTCGAATTTGGGCAAAAGCCCTGTTGTGTTGAGCGACGCGACATTATCTCTCAACGCGCTGGCCAGCCGATTGGGGCGGTTGTCCACGATCATGTCCAGCCAGTCAACGAGCTCCTGCAGGTGGCCCCTGGGGACTTCCGCTACCCCTTCGGCACAGGCATCAGCCTGCGCCATCACTTGCGTCAAAATGTTAGTCAAACGCGGGTGATAGTTGACATGCTCGACCCAGCCAACCCCTTCCTTCACCATATCGGCATCAACGCGGATGCACTCATCCAAGCCCAGCAGGCTCGGGGAGACCAGGCCAAAATCAACCGGATAAACCCTGCCCTGAAAGCGATGCTTTTGGCGTAACTGGGCCCCCAGGCGAGGCGGCAGGCAATAGGGATCCAGGGCGATCAGCTCGGCCACCCCTAGTTCCAGACACACCCTGAGCGTTTTGTGCAGTTCTGCGCGCAAACAGACCTCGAAGGAAGGCTCTCCTTCAGGCATCAGCAGCGCAATGAGCTCAGGAATATTTTTAACGTCATGCATGTCCTGACACCGAGAGTAGTGGCCTATGTTGCAATATACCACTAAACCCGAAATCTGCCTAACCGACATCAACCTGCGCGCTTCCACCACTCCTCAACATTCCGTTTCCTGGACAACATCAGGCAGCATCAAATACTGCGATACCCTCCATGGCGCAGATGGCAGATAGGCGCCAAAAAGAAACCCTCTGGCTTCCCGCGAACGATGGTGCATCACCTTGTCATGGCAGAAGCCCATCGTGTCCACGACATGCCGCCCCTGGTCATTGAGCAGTTCCGGATTGAAGATCGCAGTCGTAACGACATTTTCCATGAGCGCGGCAGTCCGGTCATCACAGGTGCAGGTCTCAAGGCTGATCATCACATAATGCTTGCGAGCGACACGCAGATCCGCCTGGACAACGTCATACAACTCATTGCATACAAACGCCCTTTCCAGGTTTGCGTAGGTTACCTTGCGCCTTGTCTTTGCCCGCTCTTCAATCAACGCATCGTAATAGTCCCGGAACACGCCCGAGGGCGTAGTATCCCAGGTCACGAACATTTTCTCCGTGGCAATGCGCCTGGCCAACAGGAACTGGATGCCCAATGCCGCATTGGCCGATACCCCTTCGACAGCGACCGCACGGTCTATAATGAGCGTCAACATCGATATGTTACGCAGATTCAGGCGAGTCGCTGACCCCAAGGTCGGGCAGCTGGCAATCACCTGGGTAAGACGAGATGCCAGCTTATCCGCCAGGGGCGCTCCCAGCATGCCATTGGCCAGGATCAGCTTTGGAAGATCACTCAGCGTGGGTACTGCTTGCTGATGCGCCCTGCGCGCCTCCTCCGTGAAACCGAGCAGCATTAGTTGCTCCGATACCTCCCACCAGGTGGAAGGGGCAGCGCGGCCCAGCAGATCGATTGCACCATCCACCTGCAAATCCACGCCCTGGAAATAGAGCTTCGGGCAATGCGCCAGTGAAAAATGCGAGTATGCCTGCTCAGCGAAGTAGGCCCCGATGGATGAGTTGGGCCACGCCATGGCCGACAGCTCGTCTTCACACAAGAGCATCAACATGCGCGTCAGATCACTCTTCACCTCATCAGTGGCGCGCTGAAAACCAAATGGAGATTCCAGTATGTTGACCGCCTGGGCCTGCTCCAGGCTGAGGGTCATCTCTCCACAAGTCATGCCTGCAGGCGCATCCTTGCGAGTGCCCTGGGTATTCTTGGAGTCGATGGCAATGGTGACCATCTCCGTGACTGGAATCGGACTCTTCCACAATCTGCGATTGATTGCAGCGTGGTATTCAGCTGCACGGGCCCCTGTCGGATCCACCACCAACTCGGTCATGGCCATTTGATACTGTGACCCTGGTTCATAGGGGAACATTTCACCGTCCTCGGTCAGGAAGGGTACCGCATGATCCCCCACCGTCCAGGGTGAAGCTGCCTGCGTGATGGGCAGAAGCGCGGCGGCCTGCGCAAGCTCGATTACGCCGGCAACGGCAATGGCGCCGGCTGGTGTCGACGCCAGGCAGGACTGAATGATTGACTCGTTTCGACAAGCTGATGCCGCCGAACTACCCCACGTCTGTACTGACAGAGAGGATCGACTCAATTGCTTGTTACCCTCCCCGAGCGAGTCCAGCAAACCCTGTTCATGGGACTCGGTAAATTGCCTCCCTGTTAACGCACGCCCCCACCGCTTGAGCCGAGTTTGCTTCAAAACATGCTGCACAGCCAGGTCAACACCTGATTCAAGCGTAAGGCTCACCAACCAGGGCAATCTTCCACCCAGCTTGCCCGCCATCTGGTTGAAATCAAAATCCCTCACTGCTGCAGCGGCGCCAGATGAAATGAGCGCCACTTCAATCTTGTGCTTTTCGGCTGCGTGTCCGCTCAGAGCGGAAGGTTCGACAGGGTGAAGCAAGACCCTGTCCTCAAGTTGCCTGACAATGCCTCGAACAATCGCCTCATGTCGATCCGCGCTCTGTTGCTTGAGGCATGTGGTGACAATCATCCAGGCCTGCGAGTCGCGATGACCGCGTGAATTATCGGTCGGATGCCCAGGGCAAATACCCTGTAGGTGACGGGCGAAATTAAACTCGATTGTGTGCCCTGGCGGTCTCAGAATGCCCCCTAGTTCTTGAGCCAGGTTTTGATAAAAAACCGCCTTCTCACTGGGGCGATGGCAGCCGGGCATCCCCAGGATGGCGTAAGCACTCTGGAGAACTTGGGAGGAGGATCCTGAATTGACGGCTGGCATTGTCAGTCCTTGAGCCATGCGCAAGAAAAATCGAACGATGGCCATAATTGATTTACCGCCAATATACCACTTATCCAAGACTCCATCGCCTGAAGCTTTAAAAATCGAACGCAGGGGAAGCGTCTTCCTCATGGATTGAGGCCAAGCGCTTTTCACGTTGGCGCTCTATATCAAACTGCATGAAGGTAAACATCGACTCCCTCGGCTGACTGTTCGGGTTGTCGATTCGAACATCCGTGATGGCGCCCTCATAACCCTCCCAAAATTCCTGTGCCAGCTTGAGGTAAGCCATGACCGCCGCCCGCGAGTGATACAGCGGTGGCTGGTAGTCATCACTTCGAACGGGTGTATAGCCCCTGACACCCACATCACCGCGAACCAGGTTCCTGAAGGTACACCATTCAATCGTGCCATCCTCAACAACCCTGTACTCACGAAGCTTGCCCCTCACCATCATGGCCAGCTCCTCGGAGTCAGGTGTAAATCGAGCGCGGACGTCTTCAGCGGCGATGCTGCAGGCGTACACACTGACCTGAGGGTTGTCGGTTAAGCGAATGTCCGCAATCATCCAGCAGCCGGTACCCTCATCTTCGGTTGCTTGCGCCAGCACTGGACGATCGGTTTTCGGGTAATCCTGGCTATCCAGCACCAGCGAAATGCGCCCTTTGGTTTTGCAGATTTTTGTCTTCATCAAAATTGATCTCGAATCAGATGCAAAACCCGTCGTCTTGGGGTTTTTGGGGTCTGGCAGGACGCTGCTGTCGCCGTTCCCAGCTCTCGATAATGTCCTGTGGCACCCTCGCGTGCTTGGCCAGGTCATGGATGGTTAGCTCGGCCTTGAATCGTTGATCCTTGTGGGATTCACTGGGAATGAATGCCGGAGGGTTGGCCGGGAATAGCCAATTCAGCGCCAAGCCCGCTGTCACAAACGACAACCCTGAGCGATAGCCAAGGTCGGGGTGCATCTGAACATCAAGGATGCGCAGGCGCTCTCTGGGGTGCAGCGACATCAGCAAGGTGATCAGTGGGCTGGAAGGCTTCTCAGGGCGCTCAAACTTGCCAGTGGCCTGGAACTTCATCATGGCCACAGGATTGCGAATGAGTCGATTGAGGTCTTTAGAGTTCATAAGGGGTCTCCTGATACATCATCATAGACGGCCAGGTCTTCAGGAATCAAACGCACCGCACCAGTTCGGCAAGGCCAATTGGACATGGAAAAAGCTCACTGACCATAATAGGAAAAAAGGAGATCCGCCATGTCCACCAAGCTTGATAACATCAAACCACTTTCTGCCATGTCGATCGAACCCATTGATCCGATTATCAGCCAATTCCTGGATTTCAATGCCGTGTTCGGCGGAGATAATCCATTCGACAAGGCGGTACCAGCCGACGCTGACGTGCGCGCAAAAAGCGCTGCCCTGCGCAAAATGGCGCCTGATGCTGTCGAGCTGCCGACCATCAAACCTCTTCCAGACGATTTATATGGGATGCCTTCGCCTTGAACAGAGGCTCGCAGTGCTTGTAAGCGGCCTTGTCCCGGCTTCACGCGCTCCTGCCAGTTTCGTCGACCAGCCGACGAGGCACTGTCATCGCCACCTCAAGCCACGATTGCACGCCCACGCGTTGAGTCTTCGCCAGTGCCGGTTGTAAGCTTGAACAACACCTCGCAAGGAATAGCCAGATGCCAGACCATTCCAAAAAAACCGTCCATGACGTAAAACCTTTGAGCCAGGACTTTCTGATTGACATCCGTGACATCAAGCCATGCCCGGAGATGCCACGCGTGCTCGAAGGTGAACTTGTCGGCAAGAACAGCCTGGACTCACTCCTCCCAGGTCTCAGCCACCTGTTTGCCCTGCACAATCCGGTGATTGAGGAAATACACCTCACGGATCACTGGTTCCGCCACCACAACGACACCCCAGAAGGCCTTGAGCCTGTCATCGCAGACTTCCTTAAGGAACATCCGCGTTACCTCGGCACCAATGTCGCCGGAGCACTCGGTGAATCCAAGGCCTGCCCGAGGGCCTGGTCGCAGCTCTCAAAAGAGATCCACAAGCTGAACAGGGATCAGGCTGTTGTAGCCGCCAACGGCACCTGGATCGCACCTGAGCGCCTCCTGAGCGTCCTTGTTGGACGTGACCCGGCTATCGCGCTGCTTGACTACGCCAAGTCACGGGGCTTGAACGTGCTGAATCAGATTCCAGGAATCAGCAAAGACCTCAAGGCAATCGCGCCGGACGAGCCTGGGCTCTGAGAACACCGCAAGTACTGGGCGCCTGCTAGGTAGAACGGACGCCCATGGCCATATACCACTCTAACATCAGCCCTCCATCCACGGTGTCTTCTGCATAGACTGCGGTCGCTCTGCCAAGAGGATCTGCAATAGTCCTAATGGGGTTAGAGGCAGGATATTGAGGTCAAAGCGATTGCCAAAGAGAGGTTAGCCGCCGTGGGAAGCGCAAGCCCATCCTCCAAAACATCAGGCGCCTCTTCGCTTGCGGGTAAATCGCTGCGCCTTGGCCAGAAGGCTGCATAGTTTGGCGATTTTCCAGTGCCAGCAGCCGCTCCTGTAGCTGGTTCAGCTCTCCGAGGGCTCTGCTATCCCCCGCCGCCAATCGACGGTACAGTTTGTTGCGCGCCTGGGACGCCAGATCCAGCCCTGGATTTTTACCCGCCAAGATCCAGCATTGAAAAAAACGGCGATTAAAATCCTGGTCGGTAAGTGAGCAGATCATCAAGCAGGCAATGGCTTTTTCTAGTTGACCAAAATTTTCCAGCCGGGTGGGATCAACCATGGTGCCATTGAACATGACGCGAAGGTACGGCATCAGCGCCTCCAGATCCTGACACTGCTCGCCAGCGCCGGAGTAAATCTCATCAAGCTCCAGTGCGCTAAAACAGCGCAGCAGATCAGCTTTGAGGTTTTCAACTGTTGTCTGCGCATCGACAGTGGCCTTGAGCTCGCCGGCAAACTTGAGCGAGACGTGCATCATGAGCTGCAAAAAACGATCGACTTCACACAGCGGATTCAAAGGTAATTCAGTGGTCACGGATCGACGGGGCCCATTCTTAACAGGGATGGCATTATGCCCATGGCGACACCTACTGCCAAGGAAAGCAGTGGCGAAATGACACAACCGTTGATTTCCGCCAGACGCCATCGCTAGCATGGAAAAAAGGATGATCATGAGCAGATTAAACCTGTCGGCCACCAATAAAGCCTTCAAGAAAGCCTTGTCCGAGCCCATCAAGTCGCTCTACCACTACAATGGCTGTGGCTTTTTCGACGGCGGCTGTTTGCTTCTCGCCGATGCACTTGTCCTGTGGAGCGGCGGAGATTTGAAGCTAGGCGGTTGTGTGCGCGAAGCCCATAAGCGCACCATCGATGTTGATCATTGGTTCGTCACCACCGAGCGCCTCGACAGCCTGCTGTGCCTGGATGCCAATGGACTGATGACACCTAGCGCATTCATCCGCTACTGGGAGCATGTCGAAGCCCTAGGCCAGATCATGTTCCGCATCCAGCCATCCCCCAGGGTGGATGGCGAAATTCCAAGAGACCTGATGTTCAGTAAGCTGCTGTCAAACCAATTGGAACAGGCCTTAGGCCCCTATGAACAATGGATTGCCGAGGTCATCCAGAACTGCGTTTCAAGCCAAGGCCCTGGCGCACTGCCCAGATAAGCGGAACCTCCAGGCAAAAAGCATCAAGGGCAAGATTGCAGCGAAAGCGTCGAATGGCTTGGGGCGGGTTCGGCTTTGCCGAAAAACTTGCGGTCGAAGGCGGCAGCCGTCTTGCTATGCTCACACTGATATTGAGCAAATGCCCCCATGGGAATCCTCAATGCCTCAAGCTCACCTTTCCAGGTCGCATGGAAACGCCGCATCAGCTCGAAGTAGTCTTTCTCGGATGGGTTTGGGGTCGCATCCTTCAGCTCAGCCAGCGCATCATCGAACATTTCTCCGATACTAGAGAGGCGGTGTTGTCGCTCTTGCGCTTGGGCAAGATTCAACACCTTGTGCACGTCCGCCTCGTCGACAAAAATGTACTCAATGGCACTATGCACGACGTAGTAACAAGGAATGCCTTGATACAGGGACTTGGCTGCCGTCATGTGCCAATCCTTGGCAAAGGCGCGCTTGCTGTCGTAACCCAGCATGTCGAGCACTTCCTTATCGATACCGGCTTTCTTCGCCACCGTTTCGATGAAATGCGCGGTGGAAATCCCTTGCTGCTGAGGGATATCCTTCATTTCATTGATGTCATCGCCATTGGCTTCGACGCACCGCTTCACAAATACCAGGTTCATGCCCGCTCCCCATCAAATGCCAGGCTGCGCAAGGTGGTCTGTCAGCGTTTTGCGAACCACTGCAGCCTGATGAGCATACATGGCGCGAACGTCTTCAGCGACTTTTCTTGGGCTGTGCCCTGATTGGAGAGCGATCGCCTCGTTCAGCCGTGCGCCAAACTCATCCAGTATCCGGCCATCTGCATGCAACAGCACGGTAGTGACCGAGAACTCATCATCAGCCTCCTCATCGTCCTCCAGATTCTCGCTATTTTCCTCATCCACTTCAGCTTGCGCCTTGGCTTTGGAATCAAACAGCATGATGCCCTGGTACAGGTGATCACCCAGCGGCTGGTCGGTCAAATTGAAGGCCCGAGATACGCCTCCATCAAACTCTACCGCAAACATTTTCAACACTGCGCTCATCGAGAATCACCTGGTTCCGTTATTTCTTCCACCCTAACCTGGGAGAGTCCTGGCCGGCAAGCGGGCCCAGAAGCCTCGTGGTAGCCTAAAGAAGGCTGAGGGCCGTTTGAATGTCCTCTGCCGTCATTTTTTGAAGCAGTCCCATCGTTTCTTTATCGACTGTAACCCACCCAGGTGCTCATCGGCTTAGTCGAAGCACTGTGTGATCAATTTAGATAAAAACCGACTTGGCAGACGCCGCAGCACCCGCTTCATCCTGTGTACCGTGACCTGGCAAGGTAAAAAAGAACATCGCTGAGCCAGCGTTTTATCACGGCGCATACCAGAAGCAGCCTCAATAGCACGTGTCTTCGTGCGCGGAACATCTGGCCCGCAACCACCCATCGCGGTTAATCAGCGATCCAGGGCGTGCGCAGATATCGCACGTTGAGGCAGAACGGGCTTCAGCTTCACTGATCAAGTCCCTGCAGCGCTGATTCCCACCCGATGCATAAAATCGCAAAGTGCCAAACTTCTGCTTGACCTGGCTGACAGTCATCGGCGGACAACCGGAAGATTCAATTTCGGCCTCTAGTTTGGTGCAAAGATCCTCCAGAAGATCGTGCCAACCGTCTCCCGTTTCCACGCCTACGAAAAACGGGTGGCCTCTCATCATCGGGTGTCGATCGCAAAGACAATCCATTAAAAAACTCACAGCTATCTCCCTGACCAAAGTTTTAAACGCTACTAAAGTATCACACCTCCAAAAAATCTCAAAATTTACCATACCAATTTGAACTAAAATTCATAACGTACGAAAACCAGCGCAAGCTTCAGAAAACCTGGCAAAGACAGCACCCGTCAGGAGGACGTGTTTGCAAAAAGAACCGGCATGTGTATGATTGTGACTCTAGACAGGCATGGAAAAACCTGAAATGAAGAAGGCTTATAAACAATCAGTCTTGGATGAGCAACGCTGCAAGCTCACACAACTGCTGATTGGAGACTTGAGTATTCCAGCCTTCTGCTACAACTTCAAGCTAGACCGAAAGGTTCTGATTCCCGTCATGGCGGGCTCCAAGCCTTACACTGACAGGTTGTGGGACGAGGTCTGCTCAAAGACTGGGTTGCCCTCCGAAGGCTCTCAGGTGCCGAAGCTGCGCACCAACATGGAGCGAATTCACCTGCTTGATGAATGGTTGGGCAGTGACAGCGTCGAGCACGCGGCAGCTCGACATGGAGTTGACCCATCCTTGATCTATAGATACTTCATCCATGCTGTTAACCTGGATGCGCGGCACGCCATGAAACTGGCTGTTGCGCTGCAACTTCCAGAAAATTACTTTGAAATAACGCCACTTTCTTCCAGCGCACCTATAAAGCAGTCGACTTATGATTACAGCCATCGTCATCCGCCCGGAGGCATTGACAAGGATCTCCTGAAAAATCGATCGAACAAATTTAAGGCGCTGATAGGGCACCATAACATTCATGAATTTTGCCGTGCCTTCAACCTTGACAGTCGTCTGATTCATGCCGTGCTATTTGACGGCACTCAAATGAATCGCATCCTCTGCAGAGATGTGACGCACGCTTTGAGCTTGCAAAGCGACTTCTTTGATAGACCGATCTGCGATCTCGATCATCTTGAAATACTCAGCGTACAAGATGAACTAAAGCGCTGGCCCTTGACTGAGCAGTTGCGCGTATTGCGTCAAAAAGCCTTGGCGCACCTCGCTCGACTCACTCACTATCGGTAGTACCTGCAAGCCTCATGGCAGTTCAATTGCCCAATGCTCACCCAGTACACTGGTAATCATGTCCATCAGGATGCTTACCATGAGCAAGCAGTGTCTGCAGTTCACCATTGAGGAAATCGCGCCTTCCGTGGCGCCGGATCGCGAGATCCGATTAAAAGGCCAAGCCACCCTGGCGGGTGAAACGGCGACTGCCCCCGCACAAGCCCTTCGGCTTCAGCCCACGACCGATCAGCAATCCCTGATGATCTTTCTGGAGCCAGGTGACACGATTTTCCTTATCGCTACAGTGATCGACCAGGGTGCCGACAAACTGCTGATCATTGACGAGATGTTTTACAATGAATTGGAGTTCGAGCCGGCCCAACATGCGCTGGAAGCGCAGAAGCACGCCGAGATCTTGAAAGCCATTGATAGCAACCTGGAGTTTCTGACCTGGGTAGATCGCTGCGCATTTCCAAAGGATGTTGAAGAGGAATTGGTGGAGCTGGGGGTCGATCGTAGGATCGCACTGGGCCTGCGCATGAACATGACTGCTCAGCGGGGCCGGATAAAAACCATGGTCGAGCTGTTTCAGGACAATATCCGGGGTGGCGAATATAAAGAGGCCCTGCTGACCTACTTGGTCAGCATGCATCATCAATACATGAAGATCAAAGAGGATCAGCAGGTGGCGCAGCCCAAGCATCAGGATCCGGCCCACGAACCTGGTCTTTAGGAGGCCTCATGACCCCATTGCCCCAAGCAATCCATCGACCCAAAATCCGTCCCAAGCGCACACATCAGCAACTGTTCGGCATGCTGGGCGTCACCCACCACACCGTGAAGTATTGTGTTGAACATGACCAGAGTAACCACCTGGACATGCTTACCCAGGTCGACTCAAGCTTCACCCTCAAGGACAGCCACCCCTTCCGCTATGGTGCGCTTTCAGAACAACTCAATCAGGTAGCAGAACAGTTCGGCTGCTGGACAACCGCCTGCCCACCTATCCTGGCGCAGGCGCAGTTCGACGGCAAGGTCGCTTATCTGGTGGTGCTGACCATGATCGATCGAGCGGTGATTCAATTTGACACCAAACAACAGCTGCTCCAGCTGATAGAGCCCATTCAATGCCTATTCAAGGCGCTGGAACCCTATGGCTGCCCTGAGCCAGGACGAGCGCTCTCATCTGAGCGCCTGGCGAAGTGGTTTGTGCAGTCGGCAGCGATTTCCTACCGTAACGATGCCCGCTGCACAGGGTCTCTCGACAAGGTGAAGGCTGAAAAACAGGCGGTGAAAAGCTGCGACCGCTTGCTCGCCGAAGGTGTGTTCGACACCCTCCCCCCGATGATCCGAGAAACGCTGTATGAGCGTCTCGTGTTCAAGATGGGGCGTCAGCACGCGAATACACAGGCGCGGTCACGGGAGTATTCAGGCGCGGAGCCTGTCTAGGGCAGTCGCCGATTCGCCCGCCAGGGCGGCTCAGCGTTGCGGCTCCTGCCCAAAGCCCCTTACAGCCCCGGTTCGCTCAGGTCGTTCGCCCGCAGAACGGTTTTCACCGGGGGCCGAGCAATCGGGGATTGCACGACTTGCGCATGCAACCAGGCCGGCAGCTGATCAGCGATTTTAAAACAGTCGTTGACCATCAGGTCGTCAACCACTGTTTCTGAGGCAGTGAGTTCAGTGCGCTTGGCCTCATCGAAAACGCGTACGTCGAAGTCCTCCAGGACTTTGATCGGCACACTCATGTGAAACGACTCGGCGGCTGTCTCATAGGCCAGTTCATCCGTGAGTTCCGGGTCTATTTTGACCTGGTAGACGCCGGGTAAAGCGGCATCAAGCACATGGATATCGGTGTCGGCAGAGCGTTGGACAACGGCAACAAGCAGGGAACGGGAGGTCATGGCTAATCCTTGGAAGAAATCGAATAATGGCAGAGGATCCTTTTTCGTCGTTGCGGTCAAGAGCGCCGCGACTTCAAGACTCACCATCCTTTCATCATCCACGTGGCATCAGCTGCGTGTCCACTCCCTGCTTGCGCTGTGCTGCAGCGCCGAGGCGCTCAAAGCCCGATATCACACTCCAGCCTACTGGCCACCAGTGATTCACTCACAAGACCCAGCAGGCACCGGGCAGGCACCAGGGCGTAGAGCGCATCTGCACGCTGGGGCGTGGTGGCATAATCCAGGATTTGTGCATCATCAACGGTTTCCAGGAACAGCCGACTCCACGCAGGAAACTGCCTCGCTAATGCAACGATCGCCTCCATCACCGAATGAGTGGGTTCTACAGACTTCAGCACCGAGCGCCAATCCGCCCCATCGGCAATGAGTGCCCGGATCAAGGTCTGACGATGCTGATCAAGCGAAGCATCCTCCCAGCTCGACATCAGCGCCCTGAGCAGCAGTGTCGCCTGATCCCCCTGATCAGCTCCACGCATCTGCGCGTACAGGCCTGCCAGGTGCTCCGTTGGCGCGTGTACAAGCCAGTGGGCATAGTACTCGGGTAAAAGCGCGCCAGCAGGCTCCTGAAGCGGATTAGGCAGCCCGATGTGCCAGGCCCTCATCACCTGTTGAGCCGCCTGGCTGCTGAGCCAGATTTCCAGCGGGTGCGCGAGGGTGATCCCCGGCATACCGAATGACCAGCCGCCCGCCTCCTTTTCAAAAACCCCAAGTATCAGACAGGGCGCCCTGAAGATCATGCGGGCGTGAATCGGTGTATCCCCTTCGATATCCAGGCCCAAGTTCAACGGTTTGATGATGTCAGAGGAGACAACAAGCAAGCACTTGACGGTTTTCTCATCCAGCCTTGAAAAGTCCAACTCCAGATTGACTTCATTGGCGCATCCCCTGGAAAGTTCAAGGGGTTTACCGATCGGTTCGCCTGCGGCACCCAGTTGCACCCAATCTATTTTCAGTTCAACGATGCGCACGGCACCCTGGCCGAAATCATCAAAGAAATGGGTGTCGGTCAACCTGTCCTTGGTGATTTTTGCTGCAAGCGCATTGCTTGCGAAAAAATGATTGCGCACCCTGTTCTCCAGCACGAACGGCAGTCTGACAAGCCCTGGATGATAGCAAATATCGTTTTATCTGTATATTGACTTGAACCCTGAAATTGCTACTCTAGCTCATCGAAATCGGGGGTTCTTCATGTCCACTATCAGTCCGTGTGTCAGCTGTGGGGCGTGCTGCGCTCATTTCAGGGTCTCGTTTCACTGGATCGAATGCCAGGGCTCGGGCGGGCGCGTCCCAGAGGATCTTGTGGAGCTGGTCACCCCGTCGCGGGTGGCCATGAAAGGCACATGCGGTTCCAATCCGCGTTGCGTGTCATTGCAGGGTGCTGTTGGCGCCAGCGTGGCCTGCGCGATCTATGAGCAGCGCTCCGACCCTTGCCGTGACTTCGATGCTTCCTGGTCAGCCGGCGAGCATAACCCCCGCTGTGATGCCGCACGGGCCGCCCATGGCCTGTTGCCGTTGACCCCGGCTGACTATCCAACCCTCATCCCGCTGAGGGATTCCAGCCTGGCGGCGCACGACTGAGTACCCGCTAACCGCCTGTTTACCCTAATGGAGTATCCCATGTATTTGATTATCCTCAAGCGCTACCTCAGCTGCCTCATCGGCTGGACATTTCTGGCCGCATGCCTTTGGGTGGCGGTGATCTGGCTGGTGGATGGCTGGTTGCCCACGGCGGCTTTTGTGCTTGTCCTCGGTACCGCGCTGTTGTCCATTCCGGTGCGCGTCTACCTGGATTACCGCGAGATCCGTGAGCAGGTATTGCAACTGAACGAAGTGCGCAAAGGCCAGGGCGACCTCACTCCCTACCTGGGCATCCTCGCGGAAAAGATCGCCGAGAAAACCGGTATGCCATCGCTGCTGGTTGAGTTTGTGGTGGGTAAAACCCAAGAGCCCTTGCAAAAGTGGCTGGCCAAGCGCCAGGCTTCAGCTGCACAAGCCAGCGCTTGATGACCCTGCGCTGCGCCCACTCGGTCATGGGCGCAGCGAACTAGGCGGCTATTTTCGGCGAGCGGTCGATTCAACAGCCTGGCCCGACTGTATCAGCAGGATTGCCGCCACGCCCTCCAGGGTAAATAGCACCATCTGCACCAGCACGGCGCCAATGGCGCCAGGCACCATCACCGCCTGTTTCTGCTCCAGCGGCAACTGATGAAACTGCCCCGCCAATAGACACAAGCCCAACTCAGCAACCATGCACAGGGTGAGCATGATCCAACCATGCACCCGCAACCGCCCACGCGAAGCATGCAGAAGGTAGTCCGAAAATTTCTCAGTCAATTTACTCATTAATAGGTTCTCGCATTTTTACAGGCCGCAGCCCTTATCAGATTCCGGAAGTGTCTGTTGCCTACCCAGTGCTTTTCCCAAGATGTTCATGACCTGCTGGGCCTGCGCCTCATCGAGGAAGGGCTCGCCCTGTGCCACAAGCTCCCCTGCGCAGTACACGACCGGGCAATTGGATGCTTGCTGCAGCTCGATTTGCTGTCCGGCTTTGACCTTGGCGAGTGTTGCGCCCATTTCCTTGCCGGTGGCAAAGGCCGTCGAGACCAGAAGCGCCTTACCCCTGTCACCAACCACCTTGAAGTAGAAGGCCCCATTTTCCCGGTAGCTCAAAAACTCAGGCCCATTCGCGACCTTGTGTACGGCCTCATGGACTTTGGGAACAAAAGCGCTGAATGATCTGAGTCCCACCGCGTCCCGCAGCTGCTCCAGAAACGGCCTGGCCACGCCCCTGGCCTTGTGCGCGCCATGCTGGAGAATGCCCTCCAGATCACCAGGATTGGCCATCAAGCGCGAGTAGTGCGCACGCATCGGCTCGATCTGCCTGTTCAGCAGCTCGTACAGGCGCTTTTTAGCTTCGCCCCAGCCGAGCCCATGCACAAGATCGGCGCGATACGCTTGTGCCTCCTCAGAGGTGGAGAAGGCCTGGTAGAGGCTGCACAGGACACTGCCCTCAGGATCTTTGGGCTCACCGGGCAATTTGGAATCCGTGACGATCTGCCCGATCGCTTCCTTCAGCATCTTCGGTGAGGTGAAGAGCGCAATGGTGTTGTCGTAACTCTTGGACATCTTGCGGCCATCAAGGCCTGGCAAAGTCGCCACGCGCTCGTCGACTACCGCTTCGGGCATGACAAACACCGGCACGCCGTTGCCGTAAGCGTTGTTGAAGCGCTGGCCAATATCCTTGGCCATCTCGACGTGCTGGATTTGATCGCGCCCCACGGGCACCTTGTGCGCGTTGAACAGCAAGATGTCGGCGGCCATCAGCACGGGATAGGAAAACAAGCCCATGGAGATGCCGGCATCCGCGTCCTGGCCTGTGGCAATGTTCTTGTCGACCGCCGATTTGTAGGCATGCGAGCGATTCAGGAATCCCTTGGCGCTGATGCAGGTAAGCAACCAGGCCAATTCGGTAATTTCCGGAATATCGGATTGTCGGTAGAACGTGACACGTTCTGGATCCAGCCCCGCAGCCAACCAGGTGGCCGCCACCTCCATGCGCGACTGCTCGATGCGAGACGGGTCATCGCACTTGATCAGGGCGTGGTAATCCGCCAGGAAGAAAAACGACTCCGCCGTAGCGCCCTGGCTGGCTTCAATGGCGGGCCTGATAGCCCCGGCGTAATTGCCAAGGTGCGGGGTACCGGTCGTGGTGATCCCCGTGAGAATTTTGGTCTTCATGGTGCGTTCTCAGTTGTTTCCTTCAGATTGCCACAAGCACCCTGGCGCAAGGCGACACTATTTTTAAGGTTCGATACCCATGCCACGCAGGATCAGAACAGCTGCAAGCTCTTCTGGGCCATGCGCTTGAGCGACGCGTCCTGGCTGTACAGCAGATCATTGACCGACATCCATTTGGCCGACAGGCACTCATTTTTGTTGATGCTGACGTCCTGGCCCTTGGCATTCCAGAACGCAAAGCGAACGTCGATGTGCCAATGCTCAGGCTCGCCTTTCTTTTCGCTGGCGGGGATCTTGTGAATATCGAGGTCGAAGATCTTGCGATCCAGCACGACCAGTTCACCCAGGCCGACCTCTTCCAGCACCTCTCGCAAGGCTGCCTCAAGTGCGGTTTCACCGGGATCCACGTGGCCGCCTGGGGCGACGAAGAACTTGTAAATGCCGTGCTCGATCAGCAGGACATTCGACCGCCCCTTGCTCAGAATCCAGCCCGAGGCGGTGACATGCGCGAGTGACTGCCCTCGGGCAAAGAGGTCACCAGTTCCTTTGATCAAATCCCGAAGAACATGGGCATTTTCGGTCTCTGGGTTGGCCTGTAAATAATCGGCAAGCATCCGGCGCATCAGGGATTGGGGCACGGCAATTTCTCCTGTACGAAAGTCCAGAAATCGTACCACGTATAATCCATATATTGAAGGCTGCCCACCGCACCACATCGCGTCAAAGAAGGGTTTCACCCGCGCCCTCGCAGCGACCTTGGCAGCCAGTCTACCCCCGGCTGCCCTTTGGTCGGTCAGGAGTACATTTGTACTCCGCCTGCATTGATTCGCCCGGATCTCCGGCCCATGCTGAAAGCAGTGCTGCAGGCTTTCGCAACTGAGGATCATGGGTCATGTACGTCAACAATCTTGAGCTCAAGCTCACCAGTCAACCCGAACTGCACGAGCACGAAGGGTTTAGCCGCATTGTTTTCATTGGCGCGGCCAAAGTGATTGACAGTGAAGCATTCGACATGGTCAACCTGATCCGCTGCGCCTATCGCGCAACGCCCGAAAGCGCCAGCGCCATCTTGGCAACACTGGCTGCCGGCAGACGCGTCACCGTTGCCGGCACCTATGAGCCGCAGGCCTTCATGAACTCGTGTGACCACTTGCACCACTTGGCCGTGGATAACCTGGCGCTGAGCCGGAAAAAACCTGCTCGGCAGCTTGAAAGCGAGGCGTCACCCGGTCTGTAGGGCTGGCTTTTGAATGCGGGGCCAATCGCGACCAACAGGTTTGGCTGCTGGCGTACCTGCCGTCAGGCTTGCCGGCTCACGATGACGGAGGTTTGGGGTTGGGGTTGGGGTTGGGGTGACAATGCCTGTCTGACGCCCTACTATGCCCCTTTTCATCAGCCATGATGTCTGCCATGCAAGCCAAGAAGCCTCAGTACGAAATCTACACCTCAATGATGGACGCCGAGATCAAGCAGGTGCGGCAACTGCTTGGAACGTCCCTGGACAAGGACGCTTCGCGGGGAGCGGTACTGGAAGAGCTTTTCAGGCGGGCGCCACAATTTTCAAAGACGCTGTCGATACACATCTATGCCGAGGAATATTTCTGGCTTCGAACGGGGGCCAATATTGTTTTCCCGGCCAGCACCGCGCTACTGGATGCATTGCACACTACGCCCTTCGATAAGCGCTCGGCAGATGCATTCCGACTCCCCTTCCAGAGTTTCATGATCAGCATCCCCAGCGGATACAAGATCGACGGCCTCCGGATCCCCAGCTTTCTGGTCACCTGCATTCCCTACCATCAAACGCAGGAACTCATTACCAGTCCATTCGCCCGGCTTGCCAATCAGCAGAAAGGCATCTTCATCAGGCTGGAAGACTCGCCGCCTGACGACGTCTCCATCAGCATCGCCTACCGCGATCCGATCGGGCCAGCAGCCTATGCGCGCACCCACATCAGTACGCGGCATATCCCCGAGCTTTTGGGTGTCGAGATGGATGTAGAGAGCCGCGAACAAATCAAGCGCTACCCCAACTATCAGGATGTTAGCGACCTGTCAGAGCACGACATGCAGATTCAAAAGGCAATGCTGCGCCTGGTGATCGGTCTGGGTGCACACACCCTCAGCGAAAAGGTCGCCTTCAGTGCGGGCTTCCCTGGTGATCGGGAACCCAAGATGATCGGCAGGTTACCCGCCACCTTCAATGGCCTGACGCTGTCGCTGAAGTAGACAGGCTAGGCGGGCAGTACGGCGTCTGTCGAATGTTCGTCGATCTGTGCGCAGCGATCTTTCAGGATGTTGATCCTACGCCGGCACAGCAGGGAACATGCGATCAGGACGGGGAAAGGCGCCACAATCCAGGGCATGGGGGTATACAGCATGCTCTGGATGATGTGGGTCAGCCACATTACTGCACAAACCGACAGAATGAACAGGTTCAGCTGTTGAAGCCTGATCACTTTCCTGAGCAGTTGCAATTTCAGTACTGACTTATTCATTGAGCCCCCTGTCAAGCCGTGGATTGTAGCGATCAAGGCTGCCTTCGTCAAAAAAGCTAACGACCTCGCTGTTTCTAAATACTGCGCCAATACGCTTTATACTGCTGGAACACGTCTATCCAAGATCGCGACCATGCATAAGCAGAAAATGCCGACCATCCTGATCGCAGGCCAATCATCGCTGACAAATGCGCCATGGCTATTCGAGGGCCTGCGTCCGATTCTCAAAAGCCCGGTTTCGCGGGCCAGCACCCCCTCTCATTCGCTGATGCGGCAAAAACCCTGATGCACCAAATAGACTGCAATCGCCTGGGCACATCCATGCCAAGGCAGTAGTTGAGAAACATGCTGCAGCGGCCATAAACTGGTGGAAGGAAATTGCTGCACAGGCGGAGTCACCTCAGGAGAACTCAATGACCACGATCGCCCTAAGAGTCAGGCCCGGCAAGACGCTCAACCTGGACGACAGCAAATATCTATCGGACAAGATTAGTCAGTGGGCAAAGGGAGTACTTGACCTGGATGCGGTCTTGAAGTTTCTGAATAAAACTTCATTGGACAGGCGGCACCTCGCCTCGGGGGTTATGCAGAAAGGACAACTCATCAAGTCAGCGGCGAGCCGCCACGATGATAACGCCAAATACCCATTTGACCAGCAAGCGGGGAAGACCGCACTTGGCCAGTTGATCCTTCTCCTTGAAAACCTGAGAACCCGTACGGCAGCTGTCTCCAGCATCTGGGAGGAAAACCCACCAAACGATCCAGACTGGATCATCAACATCAGCAAGCACCTGTCTGACCGCGCCGTCTACCTCCTGCTCATCACCAGGCCAGAGCCTGCAGCCATTCGCAGCAAGGCGATGAATATCCTGCCCAGCATCGCACAATCAGTCACGAATGAGCGAAAAGAAGTGATCCTCTCCATGGCAAAAAAGCACAGGAAAATAACTAGGCTGTACGCCGCCACAGGTTGGCAGGAATGCAGAGCACTGGCAACGGAAACTGAAAGGTCTGAGTTGCTTGGGCTTGATCTCGGGATCTAGCAGGTTTCTTACTACAGCCCCATGTCGATCGATAGCTGGTTATCCCAGTTTGCCTCGGACGTGTACTCCAACAACCACCGTGGACGACCATGGTGCTCGTACAAAATGTCATTCTCTGCTGGTGTTGCCTGAATGACGTAGGGCATCAGGAATGGCTGGTCGAGCGTATTCAGCAACGCAACCGCCCAGTGCTTTTGATATTCAAGGCCAATGTCACCCATTAACGCACTCACTACGCTGACAGGGTTGTTGTTGACCGGGTTTCCTGTCTCAAGGGTTGCAACCCAATCAGCTCCCCGCCCGATCATCTCCTGGATCAACTCGTTTTTCAGCGGTGTGATGTCAGCGTAGCGCCATGCCAAGGCGCACTGTTGCAGGGTTTCCGAGCAAAGTGACGTCGGTACGCTGCGAAGATGCTGCATTTTCTGGCTGTCACACCCCCAGGCCACCTGAAGAACGGCTTCGCTGAACGATGCCTGCGCCCCAACACCCTCAGGAGCCAGAAGGTTTGGCCAGGACGTCGACACATAGCACATTGGATTTTTGGGCATCTCAAGCAGTTCGGTCAATATCGCAAAATCGCCCGCAAGAGGAATGCCAGGGGCGCTGAAGCTCGTGCTTTGAAGATCAAAGAGGCCCAGCACCACTAGATTCTCATTGAGAACCGGCGAAAGATCGAATTTGGCCTGATGGATGATCTGCCCTTTGCGATGGACAACAAACTCATAGCTACCCAGATGGGCCAGGCCACCACCTTTTTTATATGGAGATGCGACAAACAACAGTCTTGAGGCATAGGTGGGCAATTTTTCAACGCTCAGAACGATGTTACTTTCAGCATCGAGCATGAAATCGTCTCGGGCATCATTAACCTGCTTAAGCCCCTGCCCATATGAACCGGTATTGCCGTAGTAAATCACATCCTCTTGGCCTTCGAGTTGGCCATCTTCATTGAGCAGGTAGCACGCCAGGTCTACATCAATGTTCTTTTCAATGACCAGCGACAGGATCACTTCACCGGATGACATCTCTTTACCCAGCAGACCAGGAAAGTTTTCCAGCCTTGATTTCCATTCGATATTCATTTTGAAGATGGATTCCGTAAAAATAGCGTGAACCGTTTTACCCCAGTATAAATTTTGAAGAATGTCAGCAGCAACAAGCGGTTGACTTAATTCGAAATGCCGCGCCCACGACCGCGTTAAATCACTCACAGATCGGTAACGCACCCCACGCCGTGGTATAGGCCGGTGACAATAAATCCCTGCGCATCGACCAGGACGGATCCCGCTTCAGGCGAGCCGAGTGTATGGCCTGTTTCCCATACCGCAGATTAATCAGATCCATCACGGCGCCCAGCTTGTCACAGGACTCGCTTTGCGCCTCGGCAAACAAATCCGGGGTGAATTCCCCGCGTTGATGCAGATCGCTCAACCTGACCGAGCATTTGGCATAGTTGAATCCTGGTCGAAAGATCCTCTCCAGGCCACCCAGGGCAGCCCTGATTAGCAACCGTGTGTCGTCCGAAGGATTGCTCAACGACACTTCTGTCGCGTTGTAGTAGCGCCTGGAGGGGGACTCATGCATGCCTGTCTGAAGGGATACGCCAATACGCTGGCACAGGGATCGCTGACCCCGAAGCTTTTCCGCAGCACCCGTGGCGTAGCTAGCGGCGGCTTGGCGCAGCTCATCGAGCGACTGGATGCGCCGACCAAACATGCATGACTTCATGATTTCCTGGCGCGGCGGGGGGCTGTGGTGCAACTTCAGGCACGCTTCACCGCTGAGCTCTCTGGCCGTGCGCTCGACGTTGACGTTGAACATTTTGCGCAGGGATTTGTGATCGTAGTGGGCCAACTGCCAGGCCGTGTCGATGTTCATCAAGCCCAACTGGGCGCCAAGCTGGCGGCCAATGCCCCATATCTCACCGATCGGTGCCAGGCGCATCAGCTTTTCCTGGCGCTTTGGGTCAGTGAGATCCACCACACCTCCGGTGGCGGGCCATGTCTTGGAGGCCCACTGCGCCAGCTTGGCCAGCGTTTTGGTGGTGGAAATACCGATTCCGACCGGAAGCCCGACCTCCCGATAAACCTTCTGCTTCAGGTGGCGCCCAAACACCTCCAGCGACCCTGATATGCCATCTAGGTCGGCCCAGCTTTCATCGATACTGTAAACTTCCGCGTCGCACACTTCGCCATGGATGACCTGCATGACCCTGGCGGACATGTCGGCATACAAGGCATAGTTGCTTGAAAACACATGTACATTATGATGTTCAAGAAATGCACGGCGCTGGAAGAATGGCTCCCCCATCTTAAGGCCAAGTTTCTTGGCTTGAGCGTTTCGTGCAATTATGCAGCCATCGTTGTTCGACAACACAACAGCGGCCTGCCCGTGCAAGTCTGGCCTGAACAACAACTCGCAAGAGACATAAAACGAGTTGACGTCAATCAACGCAAACCGCTTCATAGCACCCTGTGACGGACATCCCTGAGCACAAAATCGACAACACCCCAAAGTTCAATGGTTTCGGAGTGTTCTAACTGTGCACGGCGTCCTCTTTTGTCCACAATATACAACTTGAAGGCGCCTGGTTTGCCCTCGGCGAGACAAATCCGGTGCCGGCCATCCACTGCCACGATGGCGATGCGCCCATCAGAAAGTTCCGACTTGCGATTGAGGATCAATATGTCCTTGGCATGCAGGCCAAGGCCCGCCAGCGCTTCGCTCTGCAGGCGCCAGGGGAAGATGTGCGGTGCGCCGATCATGGTCAGCTCATCCAGGGACAGCTTGGGACATTCATAGTCGGCAGCCGGTGACGCAAAGCCTGTAACCTGCAGCTTTGGAGCGAGACGTTCGAGGTGATCTATCCGTTTTCCGGGGGTGCTGAAGGCTTCGCTCATGGGTTTGATCTGACTGGAAAGGCTGTACATTTATCCAGCCTCCGAGGTGATCTGTCAAGACTGCCAGGTCGCGCCCAGGGGGGAGGCCTCGATTGGACAGAAGGAAAGGAGCGTCGAGTTGTTGAGCGACAACACGCCGAAATGGGGTATGCCAGGGGTTACAAATGATGAAGCAGTGCAGTCACTTTCAGTGAACAATTTGCTCCCAGCTAAGTTAAATTTGTGGTTTATCAGACATCAGAAAAAATTTGATTGGCACTGCATGCTGAACTTGAAGTTTTGGCCGTGGTTATAAGTTCAAGAGCAACCCATTGCTATCACTTCACGAGGTTTCGTTACGGACACGGCGCGCTCAAAGTCAAGTCGACCTGGATCAGGGACGTATTTGAAAACACCTTCATGAACATCAAACTTCACTTCGGCCAAATACTCCGTGTTGAAATTCTGCACATCACAGAATGCCTCAGCAGCGGCATCCAGACTGGCGAAGCCGATCGACCAGTAGTCGAATGTGTTGGAGCCTGCCTTCCCACCCAGGTTTTGATGGCAGCCGATCACCTGATAACGGAAGAGGATATTCTCATCGCTTTTCACCAAAATTGCGTGCGAAGCCCAGCTTTGCCCTTTGGCCTGTTTTCGAGGCGTTGCGCGCAGCACAACAGGCTCTGCACGCGGGTCGTAGCGCTCGATGGCCGCCATCAGGCCACGATCAGCAAGAATTGATTCGAGCACATCCTCTTTCAGTAATGGCTTCACGGCAAAGCTCCGAGCAATGTTCAGGCAGGCTGGCCTATTCTCATTGCATTCTGCATGGCTGTATTTCCCGAGTCAATTTACGTTTAACTCGTACTTTTTTGAGGGCGCATTTAATCGAGCGGCGATAGCCGCTAACTGAATCAACCCTTCTGCGGTGGCTAGGGATGTTCGAACTCCCGTACTGACCCGTTGCAGAGGGTTGTCGCACCCTTCAGCGCAAAGATCGCAAGAAGCGCCTTCGCCGAGACCAAAGGTGTCACCGCCTGGCTTTCGCCCAACCCAGGCCGGCCAGGTGGTTGTCGCTTTACCATGGCGAGGGTATCCTTCTGGGCTTCACTCCACGACCGACCTGACATGTCTTTGCCAAAGCCTTCAGACCTCAACGAAATCCTGCGGCCCGCAGCACAGCAAGATGCGTTTACCGAGGAACTGCAAGGGCCCGACTATCGCTTCATGGCGGCCAAGGTTCTCCCCGATGGCACCTACGTCGGGATTCAAGGGCTGCTAACCACATATGCGATCTGCATTGGCATCACTCCGATGACAGCCTTCCAACGTCGCTACTGCTACTTGCACCTGGGCGACTGTATAGAAGCCTACTCCAACCTGAAGCAAGGTGAAGATGTGCCAATCGGGTGGGTCGCCAGGCGTCCGGAAACCCTCGAAGATATCGAGGCGAAGCGGCGACCGCCTCGCAATCAATGAGGGGACTTACCCCTGGCCCAAGCCGATGTTGCTTTGGGCAACATACCGAAGCAATGTGACCCGGTACTCGTTGAGCGCAGACTTGATGCGCTCAATCTTCTCGCCGTCTGAGAGCCCCGATGCTGCGATCTCAAAGACCATGTCGGCCACATAATCGGTTGCGACCTCTTCTGCCGGCGCCTGCATGTGTCGATTGATCAGATCGAGCGGATTGCTGATCTTGCCGGCATCAAAGCCAGGTAAGGTTTTGGGTGTCATTGCGCTGCTCCATGGGTGATGGCCAGCGCTACCTGCGAAGCCAGTTCTACGATCGTCGTTTTCTTGCTGGCGCTGCCCTGCAACAGCAGGTTGGCCTGGGGATGGCCGATGGCCAAATGCAGCCCTGCCAGGTGATCATGCTTCAGCAGCGCTTGCACGGTTTTGACCAATTCCGGGCTGTTCAGCGCGTTGCAGAATGCACTGTCCTTCGTGCCTGCGGCAAAGATCAGGTGCCTGATGTCCATGGCGCTGGAGAACGCCTTTGTAAGCGCTAGCCTGAGCGACTCAAGCCCAGGCGGCCCTGCCAGGGGCAGCACCTTGACACACGAAAGCAGCAAGTCCGGGTTCTGGACGCCCTTTGGCAGCCGGCTATGAACTTCCTGCAGGAAGGCCTTCGTGGCAATTTCGTCCTGTGGCCCGATCACATACCAGCTTTGGGTCGCCGACTTGAATCGCTCATTGACCCATCGCATGTCGCTCGCTGCATAGAGGCTCGGAATAGCCACGGCAGACAACTCTGAGGGTTCCAGGTTGAATTCCCCATTGATCGCCGGGTAAGCCGCTTTGTGGATGAAGCAAGTGGCCACTGAGGTTTGATCCAGCAGCCGCTGAGGATCAAGCTCGTGTGTTCGCACCAGTGCAAGGCTTGCCTCATCGTCCGTGGGCAGCACGATCTTCGTGCGAATTTGTCCGAGCAGGGCTTTGGACTGTGACTCTCCGAGTTTGTGCTGCAGGGCGCTCAGGGAGCTGGAACCCATCACATTGATCGCCGCGCCGGATCGACTGCCCGCAAACCAGACCAGATCCTCTTTCCGAAGGTACTCGGCACCCTCATCAGCAACGAAAAAGCTTTTCCATTTGGAGCCTCCGGGGGCTGCGGCGTGTTCAGCCGGAGTCAGTCCCGCCACCATTTGCCGATAAGCCTCAGTCAGGGCTTGCGCCACCAGCCCTGATGCATCTCCGAACAAGGTGCTGGGCATATCCAGGCAAATGGTCTTCTGGCGATCCACAACCAGCTGCTTCAGGGGCAACGGCTTTCCACCTGCACAGAGCTTGTTGCGGATCCGGCTATCCACCCAGAACGGGCGAAGGGCGTTCAGGATGGGCAGCAGCCGGTTGACGGGCGCTTGCGCCACCCCATCCGAGTAAGACGACCCGTGGACATTCAACAAGCCCAGCGGATCAGCGAGGTTGATCGCAAGTTCAGTGGCCATGAAGCCTGGGAGGGTGGCCGCCTGATGCTGCAGGTACCGATCAATCGCTGTCACTGTCTGGGAAGGGTTGGCCAAGGCTTCATAGAGGTCTGCCAGAGTTGGGGCGACGCGCATCGACTCCTTGAGGTAGCCATACACCAGCATCGCATCATTGACGCCCCCAAGCCCTTCCATGCCGATGACGCTGCCAAGCATTGACCGCAGGCCCTCGGGGGAGATCGCATCAAGCAGGTTGACCGGGTGTACCTGATCAGACACACCGATGAACACCAGCTTTTGCTTGTGCCGCTCCACCAAGCGACTCACACTTGCCAAACTGGAATCCAGCAGAAGCCCGGAATGCCCCAGTTGCATCAATCGATCAAGGATGGGCGCAATTACCAGTGAGGCGCGATCGTGAAAGCTTCCACCAATGACCAGCGCAGACGCCATCAGATCGTCATCGGTGAGAAAAAAGGGGTTCTGATCTTTCGTCACGTCCCGGAAATTCAAAACGTGGTTGGAAGGAGGCTGCAATCGATTCTTGGACATGGCTGTCTTCTTGTTTTAGGGATGACCACTCGCAACCGGAAGATCAAGGCGGTCATACCTGTGAAATTTCCAACAATATACACGATAATCGGTTAGCCGACATGCTTGGCTTGTTGAGGGTCGAAGCGTGATGCTGTCGCCCTGTCAGGCGCTAGACGTCAACAAGAGGTGGTCGGTGCGGCGGTCTTTTCAGCACTGAGTCCTGGCGCACGAGGCGCCCGAAATCACTGATAACAGCCTCAGGGCGTTTGTCATCAAAACATCCATAGAGCCAGATTTCATTTGCCGATGCCACCCTGAGCGACAATGTAAATGCTGGCTTTGCCAGCTTGATGTACCAGTAATCAAGCAGTTGCTGTTGTGCATGCAGCCCAGAGGCATCCAGCATCAGATCCTGGGTGGGATGTCGCAAGCAACTGTGGTGAGGCATGCCCAATTCATCTTCAAGCACCATCACGATCGCGGAGGGGGCGAGTGAGGCCAGCCCGGAAGTCAACGCGAAGCCGGCTTCTGACTCGTAGTGTGCCTGCATGGGTGCACGCAAGGCGTTTTGAGGGTTGGGCCAGGAGATGATTTCAGGCGCTGCTTTCGAAAACCGCCGCATGAACTGCACCGCGTGATCAAACGCGTCTGCATCAAATTCCATGGCTGAATTTTGTTGGCATTCCCAGGGGGTGGGCTGGGGGTTTACTCGATTGGCAAGCATCTGAATCCTCCAAAGATGTTGCACACGATACCACAACTCAATTTGCAGGTAATTCGAAATGCAGTTTTTCCTGACAAACGCAGATCGCGTTTTGACTTCACTCCCAGGCATTCTCTAAAATGAAGCAATTCCCCCTACCAATCATGGAAAGAATTGATGAACAACCCGTTGAAAACGATCAAAACCGGCAGCCACGCCATCGGACTTGGTTTGAACGATGACAACAAGGCTGTTTGCCTGATCGTGAGTGCCGATTCACTGGCCGAAGGGGGCGATCTGGCGATTCAGGCTGCTTACTATCTGCTTGAAGGCGACGACATTCGCCTGAGCGGCCCAAAGGGCTCCGTGATCATTGAGGGGGTCTCACAGATGTGCAAGGACGCGGCGCAGAAAAAACTGCCTATCATCGCTGTCGATCCAGCCAGCCAACAAGAAGAACAAATCGACTGCCTGGCGAATGCTACCGCCGACGTCTACAAGGAGCAAGGACATGAGTGAGACCCAAAAACCCTGGAAATCAAGGCTGCTTGAAAGCCTGGGTGTCACCAGCACCGCGATTCAGACCTCCGGGCCTAAGGGTAAAGCCTGTGGCCTGGCGCTGGCGGCGGCCTTCACCTGTGCGCTGGGCGGCGTCAGCCTCGACACCCAGGCGGCTGAACCGATCAAGAAGGAAAGCGCCTCGGAAGCGGCCTCTACAGTTGCCTACAGCGTTGTGGGCATCGAGGAAGGCGACGGCGTGCTTGATCGCAGCACCAAGGTGGCCGCAACGCTGGGGAAAATTGTCATGTCTCCTCAAACTGAAGTGCTGAGTATGGGTGCCCAGGCTGCAGCGGGATCAGCAGCTGGGGCCGGGACTGAATCATCGTTGAACGGCAAGCACGTCGCAGGCTTGGTCGGCACGGCTGTGGGGGTTTCGGTTGCTGCTCCGGTCTATGCCGGCCTGATGGTCATCAGTCAGGTGCATGACAGCTACGTTTACGTTCAGGAATCTCAAGAACGGGCCGTGAAGGTCAAGATGGAGGAAGTGGAGGAACGGGTTGCCAGCGTCAAGGATCAATTCACGCAGGAAATCCGGATGGAGGATCGCAAAAACCGCCAATCCTGGCCTGAGGACAGAAAGGCCTTCGATCAGAAACGCATGTACGACATGGCCGTGGGCAGTGTCAGCCAGGGCGAAGAATTGAGCGAAGAGGTTCAGATTCGCTATGACATTGAGCAGCAGGTTGTGGCAGCCGGTGGTACGCCAGAGCCCTGGTTTGAACAATTTAGTGAAGTGAAGGAGCAGCTGGCCGCTGACTACCAGGCAAAGACCAGTCAAATGCTGGCGGCTGCTGAAAGCCTGGGTCAGGAAGCCACCACCGGCACGGTTATTGAAAAAATTGACCTGAATGCGGCTTTTGGCGGTGGTGGCCTCAAAACTAGCAACAAGAATTTTTCGGTTTACTCAAAGGATTCGGGCAAAAAACACGACCAGGAATTGGGTCGTTGAGCGCATTGTGGTTTTAGCCCTGCTCCAGGCTAACTGGGGCATGATTCGACACAAGGAATTCTGCAGGATGCGCTTGAAAAAGATTCTCCCGGCTTTGTTCCCCAGCTTGGTCGAAATCCCCTCTGCTCAGGCCAGAGGGCTGAATGCGAAACTCACTGTCAGTCTGATTCGTCGCTATAGCCGGGGTAACCTCAACCTGTTCCGGGGCCGCTTCGTGACGGCGGAGCAGCTCGAACTGCGTAAACAGACATTGGCCAGGCATGCATTCTAAACACAGCAATGCCGAAACCGCCTGCACGGCGGTATCGTCATTGGATCAATCAAGATCAATCTCGACCCTGCAATGCGGGCAATGGCCATCGGCTTCGCCTCGCTGCGCCAGTGTCAGGGACTTTCGGCAACTCCAGCACTGAATGGTCTTGCCGGCAGGGGTGGCTTGCTTTTCGACTGCCTGGCCGGAGGCTGTCGCAGAGATGACCTGCTCCTGGTTGGCAGCGATAAACTCATGCACTTGATCCCGCACCTCTGTGTCACAAAAGCCCCATGTCATCGCCTGGGCAAAGATCTTGTCCGGCAGGATCAGGATAACGGCCTTGATCTGTTCACTGGAAACATCGCCTTGCCCCAGCACTTCACTCAACGCATCGGAGACTGGCCAGAGGTCTGAAGATTCACTGGGCGTGTTGGCCCAATAGGCTTCGCGTACCGCTTGCTGGCGGAGGGCTCGGTAGTCATTTTTCTCAATCATAATGTCGCGTCCACAGCCTTCAAAGAATGTCGATTTTGCCTTATATTGATTTTATGCACCAGCAATAATTTTCACTCCGGCTGCATTTTCCCGATACGAATTATTGCCGTGCCGAATTCCAATTATCCAAGGATTTTCGCCGTGTTCAATGCCATCCTTCGCCAATGGGCGATGATCGTGTGTACCCTCCTCCTGATCCTCACCACTTATGCCGCCCTCCATGACCTCATCACCCCTTGGGCGATTGCGCCCTGGCTGATCCTAGTTATCGTTGGGATTCTCGACTTGTCCCAAAAGACCCATGCGGTGAGGCACAACTACCCCATCATCGGGAACATGCGGTATCTGCTTGAAGATTTAAGACCAGCAATACGGCAGTACTTTTTTGAAGGTGACCATGAGAAGGTGCCATTCTCTCGTTCGCAGCGCAGCATGGTCTACCGCAGAGCTCGCAACATTGCCGCCGACAAAGCCTTCGGCACCCTGGACAACCTGTACGGCTCGGATCACGAGTTCATCAGCCATTCGATCACGCCGGTTTCGGTTGACCCTACAAAACTGCGCATTACCCTGGGTGGCCCCGAGTGTACTCAACCCTACTCAGCCTCCCTCATGAACATCAGTGCCATGTCCTTTGGCAGCCTTTCCGCCAATGCCATCCGGGCGCTCGGCAGGGGCGCCAGGCGCGGGGGATTTGCCCTGGACACGGGTGAAGGCGGTCTTTCCCGCCACCACGAGGCTGAAGGCAGCGACATCATCTGGGAAATCGGCAGTGGTTACTTCGGCTGCCGGAACGAAGACGGCACGTTCAGCCCTGAGCTGTTCAGGGTCAATGCCACCAAGCCCCAGGTGAAAGCCCTCCTCCTTAAGCTCAGCCAAGGGGCGAAACCGGGGCATGGCGGCATTCTACCGTCTCACAAGGTCAGTCCGGAAATCGCAGCCGCCAGGGGTGTGCCAGTCGGCGTCGACTGTGTGTCTCCGGCGTCCCACAGTGCCTTTAGCGGGCCACTTGGCATGATGGAATTTATTGGCCAGATGCGTGAGCTGTCAGGTGGCAAGCCGGTTGGGTTCAAACTGTGCATCGGTCGTCCGATCGAAGCTGCCGCACTGATCAAGGCGATGTTGCACGCTCAAATCTTCCCTGATTTCATAGTCATCGACGGCTCGGAAGGTGGTACGGGCGCGGCGCCGGAAGAGTTCTCCGACAACATGGGTATGCCCCTGCGTGATGGCCTGATCCTGATGCACAATCTGCTGCGCGGCGCGGGTATCCGCGAACGGATCAAGCTGGGCTGCAGCGGCAAGATCATCAGCGGCTTTGACATCGTGCGCCTGCTCGCCTTGGGGGCCGACTACTTCAACGTTGCACGCGGCTTCATGTTCAGCCTTGGCTGCATTCAGGCCCAGAGCTGTGGCTCCAATCGCTGCCCAACCGGGATCGCCACGCAAGATCCTATTCGGCAGAAAGCACTGGATGTGGAGGACAGAAGCCACCGGGTCACCAACTTCCAGCGCAATACGCTGCAGTCCGTGGCCGAGATCCTGGGAGCGGCGGGCATCGATTCCAGTGACGAGTTGACCGCCGAACGCATTCAAAAGCGCGTCTCGGACAGCAAAATCGTAACCTATGCCGCCCTCTATCCGTTCCTGCATCATGGAGAGCTACTCAATGGCCACTCCATGAACACGGAGTACCGTGAGTTGTGGGCCAGCGCCAGGCATGACACGTTCTGATCCCGCGTGGTGTTGACGGTTGTGTTGCGCAGCCGTCAACCTGAGTTAAAAGCGCATTCGAAAAAGAAGAAAGCCCCGATGAGCACCACTTACAACTTTTGGCATGGTTCCCGCCGCTGGGAAGGTGAGCCGCGCATCCACGGCCCCAGAAAGGGCCGTGATGGGAATGGGCCAGGCCTGCACGTGACCACCTGGTTTGATACGGCAGCCGAGTATGCCAAACAGGGGGGATCGGTGCGTCGGATTGTCATAACCCCACGCCTGGCCCTCCAGGACACTGCGCTATCGCTCTCCGATGCCATGGATTTTGTCACCACTGTGATCACCAAGTCCAAGCAGGAAGAGATTCTGGAGCGCTTGATGCGCCGAGCCAACAACGTCCAGCTCCACGACCGGGTGTTGCTCGGGAACGATACACACCATGTCCATGCCGAGACATTGCTGGTGATGTGTGTAAACGGCAACCTTGCCCTGGGCAGCAAGGGTGAAGCCTTGGCGGAATTCTACGCCGGTCAGGGTATCGACTGGGCTTATGAGCGCGCCCGAGGCCGTGATGAGTTTTGGGGGGTGATTTTCAACCCGAAAATCATCGACAGCTACGACCGAGTCAGGGCCGCCGACATTCCGCTTGATCAGCGTGATTTCCCGTCGCCGGAACAACAGCGTGAGCTGGCCATCGAAAATTTGAAACAACCGTCTGCCAGGAATATCTGGCTGCCCGGCGATCCCTCGATCTGAGGAGTTGAAGTACCCTGGCCAGGGCTTCGGCGACTCAGAAGGAGTCCGTGGTCAACGACTTGATCGTCTCGACCATGAGGCCCAAGTTCGTAAACAGGATACACACCAAAAACACGGAAGCCGAGAGCCACAGCAGAAAGTCGCCCACCTTCGCAGACTTTCCTGCCGCGATCTGGGCGCGCAGGTAGCCATTCTCGCACATGGCCATCTCATCATTGCCACCGCACTGGGGGCATTCGCAATAGCAGCTCATCACGCTTCTCCTCGCAGATTTAATATTCAATTTCCTTGAGAACTGAACGCCTGTCAATCATGCTGCCGGCAGTAACCTGGCCACTCAGCGCGGTTCACCAGGATGGAGGGAGTAATGATGCCAACACCACAGCCCGTGTATTTCATTGACTTCGAGGCCTCTGGAATCCATCCGGAGAGCTATCCTATTGCCGTGGCCATCTGCGATTGCACCTGGCATTTCACTGCGCTTATCCAGCCCATGCCGTACTGGACGTACTGGTCTTACGATGCCCAGGATATGCACGGGATCACCCGCGAACAACTGATAGCAGAGGGGACTGCACCGCATGAGCTGGCAATCAGGCTCAATCAACGGTACCACGGCAAAGCGCTTTGCTCCAGCAACCCGGTGGATGCCTTCTGGCTCGACATGCTTTTTGAGGCTGCCGGTGTGGAAGCCCAATTGGATCTCAAGCCCCTCGAAGCCTGGATTGGCCCTAACGCTGCCGCCGAGGTGCTGCGACTGATGCCTTCCCATAGCGCCCACAACGCGCTCAGCGACGCACAAGCACTTGAACGTGCCTACGCCACCTGGCGGATTGCAAACGCCTCAAACACTGGCAACGGCGGAGCCTGATATGGCGGCTAGTTTTTCAGTGATGATCAGCTGGAGTGCCGCCCTCAATTGCGCGCAGCGGGCCCCATAATGCGCCTCGCGGTGGTGATTGGGGCACAGGGCGATGACGTTGGCCTCGGTATCTGCACCCCCTTCGCACAACGCGACAATATGGTGCGTCTCCAGGTAGATGTCACCATTTGCCTTGAGAAATCCCCGCTCCGCGCAGTACTCGCAGAAACCGCCCGAGCGGGCAAGCACCCGCTGGCGCACCACCGCCGATCGCTCCCACACCAGTCCCTGGACGATTTTTTGCAGCGGCTTCTCGGCACCCACAAACTGATCGACGACTCCGACCCCATAGCCAAACGGGCTGATCTGCGGCATCGACGGCTCGACCGGGTCGTGATCAGCGTGCAGTGCCGTCACATCTTCGGCAAGTGAGTCGGCTGTGACAGCGACGATAGGGGCTGGGCCTCTTCGCACATGGAAGCTTCCATCCTGCATCTCGTAATGCACCAGGTGCCAAGGCTCCGGATCGAGGGCGCGGTAATCTGCCGAGGCTCGATTGTCTTCGTCAAACACGCGCTGCTTGGTATCCACCAGGGCAATACGCACCTCTCGCCCCTCCCATTTGCAAAGCTTGAGGATATTGTCCATTTCCTCGGCGCTGTCCCGCCATTTGTTGAGCCGCTGCTTGACCGAGGCGTCCCTTGCATCGTTGGCCCGCTCCTCCCACCGATTCCTGGCTTGCCGAGCATTCCCGAGGTATTCAACCCCGGAGTCCGTGAAGGTAAGCTCCGCGAACCACAAGAACAGCAGAACTTTTGAGCCACCTTCGAACGCCCAGCGGTAACAGAATTTTGGATTGGCGGGCGGCGTAATCTTGGGGGAGACGTTATGCCAGGCCTGTACGCTGATGCCCACCGCAGCCACGGTGTCGTAGACCCTGCTCAACGTCTTGGGCCTGAGCAGTTCCTTCAGCTCTGTATGCATCAGCACAGCCTCACTAGCCAATTGAGGTCGGTATTCTACACTTGAGGCTGGCTACGCAACCACAACCTTTCCAAGAAGGTGCCCCATGAAGCTCATCCCCCACTCGCATACTGCCGCGTTCAATTGGATCAATCAGGCCTGGGCCTTCCTGGAAATCACACCAATGGAAACCGCTCAGCTTCTGGCCCAGATCTGCGGGTTCCATGATTGGGAGGAATTGGCCAATGCCGTTAGCGACCAATCGACGTCCACGCCGTTTTGTGTGCTGACCGCTGATCAGCTTCGCTCCATGAGTGCAAAATCGCTGGAGCAAATCAACGTCAGGCAGCAAAGAGTGCTCAGGCGCCAGTGCCGGCTCTGCGACCATTTTCTGGAGAGCTTTCTGGAAACCATGAGCGTTCTCAAGCTGGAGACGATCAATGACAAGTGCTCAAAAATGCGTACCACATTGCCAGACTTGCTGAAGGAGATCACTGACCCTGTCGGCGACATGGACGAAGAGCTTGGCGAGCTGTTCGAGCTCATGGAAGCCAGCGCAAGCCTGCACCGCCAAGTCGATCCCAAGCGCTACCTCGATTTTGCCCAGGCCATGGGCTGGCGCATTGATGTTTCGACCTTCGTGCCCCACCATACCCCGTATGACGTCAGCTTTTACGCAGCCGATAACGCGGGCAGGGCAATCCCGGTGTTCATTTTTTCATTGGTTACCGAGCCTGGCGACCAAGATGATGAGGAGGCCATGGAGATCAAGAAGCGCGTGGCCACGCTCGCCGACCTGGCCGAATGGGAGCGGGTAATCGTCATGTGGGGCGAATGCCACGTCCTCAGTGACGACCAGGAACACCACATCACCTGTGTGGGGAACCTGCTGAACAAGAACAAATGGCTTGAAATGTTCGTCTGCGCGAGCACGAACTCCGTCGACGCATTATTCAGTCTGAACCTCCAGGCTGAAAAGGATTGGTGCGAACGGCATGAGTTGATGCCCTACGCAACGGACGTTGGTTTTTTTGCTGCCAGCACTTTCAACACTTACGTGCGGCAAACGCAAAAATCCACCAAAGTCGATTAACGTATATATTGACATTGTGACAAGGCTTGGTAGGATCGCTAAAGGAGGATCCTAACCATGTCCGAGTTGCCGCCGCTCCCGCCTCGTTTCAAAACTGTTGGCCAACAAGCCTTGGTCGATTCAGAGCAGCTTTCGCTACCGCGAAAAAGCGTCGGCTCCGCCCCGATCAAAGCCCTCCCGCCTGTACGTGGGTTCAGGACACCAGCAGTGGCGTTTCGATCGGAGGTGATCGCTTTGAATGCTCCTGATAGCGGGGCTGTGTTTGACGAGACCCTCGAAGAATCGCTTGGATCAATCGACGATGGGTTCGTCTTTGATGGTGCCCTGGATGAAGAGGCTGGCGATCTTCCAGCTGAGGAGCCCAGTCATGCGTTATGGCTTGCGCTGTGTGCCACACTGGGAATCACACCGTCCATCATGCTCGAAGACGACATCGTTGGAAACGGGGTCGCGCACCTCAGTCCTTCTCAGGTTCGGGCTGCAGTCGCTCAATTCAACCTGAGGGCTGACATTGCTGATACGGTGGTGCACGCTGCCCACCACTTCCCGCAGGCCATAAATTTTCACACGATGAGGTTTAGGTTTGACCGTTTCCTGCAGGCCATGATTACGGTCGCCAGGTATTGGGAGGAAGTAAAACCCCATCCATGGCCAATGAAAACGCCATCCCCGAACATTTTGAACATCTTCCTGGGGGCTGCGAAGGCAGATTTACCGAAAAAACACTGGGTTCACTTCTGCCAGGACAATCCAAACCTGTATCTGGATGTGCAGGCCATTCCCAAGGCTGTCGACCACACGGTGCTTGCCATTTTCATTCAGGCCTGGGTCTCTCGCCTGTGCTTCCAGCTCTACCCAGAACTCCTGGAAGATCGAGATGCCCGGATTGAGCGGGCAATTGCCTCTTTGCTTCACGCTCCAGCAACAATTGATCAGGGGCGGGTTGGGCTACTAGAGACAACGATGGTCAAGGGGGTGATGCAAGCCAGACGGGAGCTCTTCCTCATCCCCCTACTCAAAACCCAGCATGTGTACGCCATCGTCAAAGAAGCCATGATGATGATCACCGCCGCTGACTTCATCTCGCCTGAAACAACCTTCCATGGTTGTGTTGACTACGTGTGGGCCAGGCACCTTCTGGCAGGCGTGGAAGATAAGCAGATCATCAATGCATTGCTTGCCCCAACAACGTCAATGCCCGAGGAATACCAGGCGTTTGAGGCAGGGTTCAACCAGCTGATAGGCTTGAGTGCCAATGACAATCTTCGCCATCCCTTCAAAATGATGAACCTCCCTTGCGAGGTACGCGATGTCGACAAGCCATCCGAGCCCGTGCAGACCTACCTGCTGCACAGCAGCGCCAAACACCTTGAGCAGTTGGATGACCTCAACCTGAGATTTCCGCACTTCAAGGAGGTCAACGATTACCTGCGGCGCAAGCTGGTGTTTGCCATCAAACTGAACAAGCCGTTCCATACTGGGCCAATCTTGATCAAGGGGCCTTCGGGGATTGGCAAGACCTTCTACCTCAAGGCCTTGAAGGAAGCACTCGGACTCCCGGCGCTGGACATTCACGCCAGTCAGATTACCTGCGGCTCTGCATTGGCGGGCCTGCAATCCACTTGGGGAACAGGTCAGCCAGGCCGTGTGAGCAAGCATTTGCGAAAGACCACTGTTGCCAACAGCATGGTCGTGTTCAATGAGCTCTCACAATTGAAAATGACAGGGAATAATGGTCTTGATCCGGTGGCCGTTCTCCTGCAGCTGCTGGATGCTGATGAGTCTGCCGAATTTGTGGACGCCTTTACAAACGAGACGATGGATCTGTCCAAGCTCAACTGGTTCTTCACCGCCAATCACATCAACAACCTGGACAGCTTCCTGCTGACGCGCCTGACGATTTTCAACGTCGAGCCCATCAAGCACTACCGCGAGCGTCGCATTGTGGACGATATCATTGCCGAGGCGCTGAAGCGGCTGGATATCGAATCCTCCCGACTGTCCACGCCGGATGATCTCTGCTGCCGCCTGGTGCTGGATTACCTGAACAACGGGGGCAACATGCGCAGCCTTGGCACCATGATTGAAGACGCCATCGTGGACAGCGTCGACGAAGACGGGTTGCAACCCAGTGCGCAACTGAGTATTTCCGCCGCGAACCTGAGAAAGCACCTCCGGGCCTAGGGGGCGAAGAGCGCGGCAAAGCAACGCCAGAGAGCGCTTGTCAGCGCGCTGGCACGCCTCCCAACGCTTCGTGGTCGACCTTTGCCTCAGGTGCCGGCAAAGACACTTCGCCATGCTGACTCACACAGATCAGAGGCTTCATTTTCAGGGGCCGGGGAGCGTCATAGAAGTACTCGCCTTCGTTTGTCGCCCGGAAGAGATGGGCGCTCGGTGCCATGGCCGCAGTGACGTGCTGGGGCAGCTCCTCGTAGATCGCCGTGGTCACAGCATGCTCCAGGGTTTTGGCAAGCATTCTCTCCAGGTTGTTCCTGGGCGCGTCACCCGTCTCGTAAGCGCGCACCACCGCTGCCGCCGCCGATTTCAGGGAAACCGGGTCGGTCAAATACACGTAGTCCATGGCATGAGCATGCTGGGATCTGGCATCCATGGCCCGCATGACGCCATATAGGCGCCTTCCCTTGAGATCCTGCAGGCATTCGCCTCGACTGACAGTGCGACGCTCCTGCGCGATGTGCGGCGCCAGCAGATGGCCAAATCGACGCTGGACTTCGGGGTCGACGAATTCGATGACCTTCAGAGTGGCGCTTCTCAGCAGAAAACTGTCCTCAGCCTCCTGACCTTGCGTATACAGGTCACTGACCTGATAGTCGAATGTCAGGCGAACCTGGGGCAGTCTTGCATCCCCACGAGGAGAAAGCTCGGCATTCAGATCGCGGGCCAGGAGAATGCCATCGGGATAGCTGAACACCCTGCCGAGGGTGACATCCACGGGATTTTTGGCCACAGGGGATTCAACGCACAGGAGGTCGAGATTGTAGTCGAGGAGGCGGTAAGCTTGGGGCATGGCGGAAACTCTTTTCTTCTATTCTCCGCTGATAGGCAACCGCAAAATCAACCCTTGTCTCAAAGATAGGCAACCGCAAAATCAACCCTTGTCTCAAAGATAGGCGACGCAGACACCCAAAATCGAGCCAGGTCTTCCGGCAATTGGCCGAACCGTGGCTCGATTTTCAAAGGGTGTGGTTCTCAGACCTACATCCCAAGGGATGCATCTGCGTCATCGCGGCAGACGTGTCCCCATAGCTTGTGGATCTGTTCATTCTGCCTGGCCGCATCCCGCTGGAAAGCCTGGGACTCCAGCAGGTCGTCCGGGATGAAGGGCAGTGCATCCACACCTTGGGTAAGCGCTGCCAGGCAACGGTCGTAGGTGCGGCAATCCGCGTTCACGAGCTTGAGCAGCGCGCCATTCTGGCGCAAGGCCTCCAGCTCCAGTTCTTCGGTTACCAGTTCCTTGGGCAACAGTGGCAGCACCTTGTAGTCCTGGCGCACTGCGTCGAGGAGTAATTCTGGCGAGCAGTTTTCATGCTTGAGCAGGAGGGCGGCGAATGCCCAGCCGCCCAATAGCGCCTTGATGGTCAGCTCGGGGGTTCGCTTCTCGGCGGGGAGCAACATGAGCGCCTCGGGTCTTTTCTCCACAACGAACTCAACAACCCCTGGCGTCAGCTGGCTGTTGCTCAGGTTTCTGACAACCGTAACGTTGCGATCCACGGCCTCGATGATCATTTCTTCGGGGATCGCTTCTCGGCGCAACTCGTAAAGCGTCTTCGGGTTGCTAGCGATTGCCTGGCGATAGAAGGGCAAGGTCTTCAGCTCAGATGGAAGCGCATTAACCACATCAGCGTTGTTGCGTATGGCCTCCAAATACACCGCTTCAGTCCGCAATTCAGCAGGCACGAATCTGTCGTTTTTCGAGCTTCGACTCAGCCCGGCGATAACCATTTCCGCTGTCATCAGCGATTGTGGCACGTACTCCAGGTGGCCGTGCAATTTGGCGATGCTCAGGCAGCGCTCTGCAGTTACGAAGCGCGCAGGCAGACCTTTCAGCGCCAAGGGGGATCTTTTGATCGCAGTGTCGATCAGTGCTTCGGTATAGCAGCTCTCATCAATTTGGCTGAGCAATTCTCCTCGGATCCCGCAGGCGCTCAGCAGGATGTCCAGGGGGGCGATGGAAAAGCCGTTGCTGTTGACCCTCTCCAGGATGATGTCTGGGTACAGGCCCACCACCTGGCGCATCAAGGAGTCGGTTATGTTCTTGGGATCAACCTGCGAGGGCGAAATGGCTCTGATTCTGATGCCATGTACAATCAGCGCCTCGGTGCGGTGGGCTTTAGGCACTTGATGGAAGTTATTGCGCCACTGGTCACGATCGAGCAACTCGATGAGCACCCCATCAAAACGCCCAACCAGGTCGACGCCGAACAGCTGCGGTTCGGGTGGCCAGGCGCACGCCACCTTGATGAACACCTCGGCCACTGGCGCCAGCTGATCCTCGCCACGCTTTGTTTTGCGGAACGTTGGCGCGCCAAGCTCCAACTCCGACACCACCCTGAACTCAATCAGTGCATCGGCGTGTTTCTCCACCAGCTCGGCAACAAAGCCACTGCCCTTGAGGTATTTGGCAGCGGCAGAAGGAAATTTGGTGGAGATATTCATGGTTGCAGACCCTCGCTTGGTGCAGTCCTGGGAGTTTGGGGCATGATGCGCTCGTTGGGAAGGCACTCGATCAAGTGACGATAAATCGATTCGCTGTCAAACAGTTGAACACCTTCCCCCTCAAGCTCGATGGCTTGTTCGTAGTCCAGGCAGGCCACGACAATGGCTCGCTGGGGCGCCAGGCACACGTTGATGACATCCCCAACCCCTTCGAATTCGATCAGGTCGTAGCCATCATTCAAGAGCTGGCGACGCCAGGCCGAGAAATCGGCAAAGGTACGGGTGGGTACATGATCGCCATCAACTCCAAAGAAACGTTCGTAGTCAGTGGTTTGATAAGCTTTGGCGCAAGGAACGGCTACCACGTATACCCGCGCAGCATCCCCCTCACCCGCCTCGTAAGCCATTTGGGCGTAGTCGGCAGCGCTGTCTGGAATTTCAGACAGAAACAGGCCCAGTGCGGAATTACGATCCGCTCCTCTCCCCACGCCCCGTTCGGTGAATGCATGAATGAGCTGGGCTGTGCCGTGAAAGGCCAGGCGGTATTCACCCGAATGGATTTTATGCAGCAGTTCGTCAGGGGTCATGATCGCCTACCTGTGTTGTTTTCTCCCCTTATTATGGAATTGGAGCTCCTCGACTAGGAAGGCCAATGCTGCAGCGTGACGCCCTTTGGATGCGGCTTGAGTGGCCATGCCGACTCAATATTGGTATTATCCGAAAAACATTTTCGGTGTGAACAAATGAAGATGCATTTCAAGTTGCCCCTCATCGCGCTCTCGATGGCGGCGTGCCTTTCGGCGAATGCCGATGACTCTGCCATCATCGGCAAGGAATGCGCGGCGTCGAACAGTTGCGTAACCCAAACTCTCAAGGATTTTTACGCCAAGATCCTGCCGATGAAGCTGACGCCTGCAATCACCCTCACTGACTTTAACATCCAGCAGGACATTTCCGTGGCCTCGGTGTTGCTCACGCAAACCCGTGAACAGCTCATCGAAACCCCTGCTGAGGCGCGAGAGCTGAGCGCCACCCTGGATCAATATGCCAAGCAAATGACCTGTGGTGTCAGCCAGGGGATCGAGCAATATTACTTGCGCACAGGCGGCCAGATCATCTGGAAATACTATTTCTCGGATGGTGAGTATTTTGACAGCCGCGCATTCAGTGGGTGTAATTGAGCGTTGCCCATAGCTATACTGAGGGTGATCTGAGCACGAGTTTTGCGCATGCACACCACCCTCACCGCCTTCAACAAAGCGATTTGCGCCCATGATACCGGCTCAATCCCCGCCATCCTCAGCGCCTGCGACGAACAGCTTGCCAGCCTGGTGAGCGCTCGCAATTACACCGAGATTGCTGCCTACCTGCAATCACTGAGTTTCCTAGGCATTCGCTACCTAACCCATCGGCACAGCAGTCTGGCGATGGGTTTACTGCTTGCCCCGCATTTCAAACTCAGCGCAGGGGACTGCCTCAAGGTTCGGCACAACCAGGTGGCCGCCCTGTGCGCCCGTAAGGTTATGGGTGATGAGGAGATCGAGGCATTGCTGAAAGGATTTGCGCAACAACGTCGCCCCACAGCGTGCCACAACCTGCTCGACAGGCACGCACTGGAACGGCAGTGGCAACGAAGGGGGCGCGATTTTCTCGGCGCCTTTGCGTCGGCCCTGGCCGCCCACGCGAATACTCGAACCACACCTGAAGCGTGCTGGGTCGAGTTCGCCCTCGTGCACGAGCTTGAACTGGCAGACCTGGCTCAAGACCTCCATCTGGGCGCCGACCTTGCTGTCGCCGCGCTGCAATTTGGACTCAAAACGCTGTTGCAGACACTGCAAGAAACCATCCTCTACACACCGGCCAAAAACGACCTCGATCATTTGGCCAAGCTTGAAGCTTTGGGCGAGCGGTTTGATGCTGAAAGGAAGCGATCACTCCTGGACGAGCTGAAGCCGAACAGCGCCAGTGGAGACGCGCTGAAACTGGCGATCCAGGTGCACGACTACCACAGCCAGGCCGACTATGGCGCAACAGTGGGTAAACCGAAGGACGTCTGGGCGCGGAGCGACGCTGCTGAAGTCGCGGCCCACCTGTGGCCTTCGGTGAAAACACGCAACCCATTACCCTTGATTGCCTTGCTGAACAGAGATTTCCCCACACTGGAAAATGCACTGGACGTACAGGATATTTTGCCACCTGACCTCTTTAGAGAAATTGACGCAGCTCGCAGCCACTGCCTGGAGACAGATCTTGGACTTTGACCTGACCAATACCCATCCAAAGCCGCAGCTACAGGTGCTGGCCGACAATTTGTCGTTGGCCCTCGGGCAACACAACCTCCCATTGCTGCAGGAGGTTTCTCACGAGATCCAGCTTGAGCTGCAGCAGTTGGTGGCGGACAACGACATCAGCGGGCTGGCCTGGTTGGCTCAACACACGGAAAGGGCTTACACCTACTACCTCCTGGATGTGGAGGCGAACAGGGAGATCGGGCTTTGGCTGCTGCCGCGATTGAGCGTAGAGCACGAAGATGCTGTCACCATTACCGACCACCACCTGGCCACGAAATTTGCGGAAAAAGCCTGCTCGGGCGGCCAGGTTCACAATGCCCACTTCTTCCTGACCAATTTTTACCGGCAGGGTCGCCCCCACTGTAGCCACGGACTACTGCGCGAGGGAAATCTCCTTGACCTGTTCCGCTTGCTAGAGGAGCCCCAGCAGAAGAGCCTGATCCTGGAAATGGTGGGCAGCATGGCCAGTGATCACGCAGCCGGCAGAGCAAGCCCGGCGCCTTGGGTGGAGCTGCTGGTGGAGGTAGAGAAAGAGCACCCCGATTGGAGGATGCCCACCTGGGAGGGTGCGAGCCTGGCGGCCCTGCTGAAAGAAAATGGACTTCACCAGTGGTTCGACGCCAATATCAGGGAGATTCTCAGATCCCCTGCCCCAGGTGATCTCGACCATTTTCTAAAGCTGGATGCACTGGGCGCCAGGCTCAAGGGCCTGGAGCCTAAGGAGCTGTTCCTGCAGTCGATGTTAGGCTACAGTTCCACCGACAGCGCAGCGGTGCAGAATGATTGCCGGCTCATGATCCAGGCGATCATGGTTTACGACTTCCACAAGCACGATGACTATAGCTACACCACCTGCACGCATAACAAATCCTGCTTGAACCACATGAAAGCACAAGCGACCAGTCACATCTGGAAAACGGCGACCGACCAGCAAAAAGAAGCGCTGGTTGAGATCCTCAACCAAGATTTTGAAGACCTGGAAACTACCAGGGTGGTCAAAAAGCATTTCGACATCGATCTCTATCGCCACCTGGCTGTTGGGGGCGTCGACGCCCTGGAAGACGACCTGGGGCTTTAAACGCCGCTGGGCGTTCAACGATTATTCTTGAACGCATGCTGGATCTGACGGGAAGCCTCGCGAGCTTTCTCGCTGTCACGCTTCTCGTAGTTTTTCTTGCCTTTGGCCAGGGCCACGGAGCATTTGACCAGGTGCTTGTTCCACTGCAAGGACAGCGCAAGGCAGGTGAAGCCTTTCTGACTGACGGCTTCAGACAGGGCATCGAGCTCCTTGCGGCTTAGCAGCAGCTTGCGGGTGCGCAGAGGATCGGGCACCACATGCGTGCTGGCGCTCAGGAGGGGCTGGATGTTCAGACCGAGAACGAACGCCTCCCCGTTTTTGAACACAATATAGCTGTCTGTGAGCTGGGCTTTGCCGGCACGCAAGCTCTTGACCTCCCACCCCTCCAGGGCGATACCGGCTTCGATGGGCTTTTCGATGGCGTAGTCATGGCGAGCCTTGCGGTTCTGAACGATGACCTTTTCCTGATTCTTGGACATGCGATGAATCCTTGTCTATCAGCGGTGCCAAGAGGCCTTCATCGGCAGAAAACCGGAGCCAGGACACAAACTGGAAATGGTTAGAGTGCAAACAATAATACTGAATAATAACAAAAGGGCGAGGTGAGTCAATAACTCACAATGTGCGAGATATGCTTATTTCAGAGCAGAAAAAGGCATTTACCGGGGTTCGATAAATGCCTTTTTCCCTGTAGTGGTGGAGTCGAGGGGATTTGAACCCCTTTCCGCCAGCCCATGGCCTTCGGTCAACTACATGCTTAGCCGTGTCTACTTTGTTAATCCGTAACCGCCCGATCGGCAGGGTGTTTTGGACGAGTTGTGTAGGTTTTAGTCGCTACGCCCACAACGTGCTACACGACGATCCTGTTCTGCGTGACAATCATTTCGAGTTTACAGGCATCCTCTAATGATCGCTGGCACCGAAGTGACCAGAAGGGCGTTTCAGCTGCAGTTAAGCAGCGAGACGTGCGCCCTCGAAGGCATTGTCATTGGCAACTATAAGAAGTTGCAACAGTGGATTTACGAGTTCTGTTACCAACTCGGCATGCACCTAAGGTTCTAAAGCCGGCGTCGAATCCTAATCGACCCCTTGAGCCTTCATTTTACGTATTTATTGCCTGACGTCAATACCTGAAATTGTAATTTTTTAGCCTTAACCGTTAATATGGGAAAAATGCTTGGAGTGCCTGCTTCATGACCACCCTGCCCTTTCACTTCCCCTTCGAGGGAAGGTCTATTTTTGAATACCAGCTGAAGAGCTATCTCAGGGGCTTTCCCGCCGATGGACTGCAGACAGCCTCCGGCCAAGCGGAAATGGACGGGGTGTTCGAATCCATTCGTCAAATGGCGGGATCACCGGACTACGCCTACAGCGCCATGCTGGCAGCCCGACTGATTGCTGAGCAGCTCAGAAGCAACCTGACTGACAGCAGTGTCGAAGGGTTTGCCAAGCACCTGCAGTTTCTGAGTCGATACCGCATCTTTGACCACGCCTTGATCAGCCACATCAAGACGCGGGCGCAGGAGGAGTTAGCCACTCATTGCGAGTCCGGGGGCACCTTTGCTGACTGGCAGGGGCGCAAGAACGCAGAGATCTTGTTTGGCAAGGTCAAGCACGTAGCCCCGCAGTGGAGTGAAGGTTGGGGTTGGCAACTGGAGCATTCGGCACCAGGGTACCAGCTCAAGCAATTGCTGAGTGCCTACCTGGTGGATCCGGATCTGCTGGGAGTAATGAAGCCCTCCCTGGAAAGAGCACTTGCCCTTCATCATTTTCGTGGCAGCCGGGTGATCACGCAACTTACTAAGGAATGTCCAGAACTCCTGGTCGCGAGCGGTATCGAGCACCGGTCGATGGGCACGGCAATGGAGGACATTCTGAGGCGGACTGACTGGCTAAGACACCGTGATGTGCATGTGGCCAATGCCATCTATGGCAAGAACGGGCCTGCCAAGGCCTACGTGGACGGGATCCATGACAAGCGTCAGGCGTTAACGCGCATTACCGAGAAGGTGCTGAGCTATCGGCCTGATCCGCGATACCTCGAAGCCTACCTCACCATGGCTGTCGATCTGGCCAGCCACCTGGAAGCTGAAGACAATGACCAGCCCATCCACACCATAGCGCGACTGCTGTCCCTACCCGACATGGTCGTGGGGTTGGATATTGAAGCGATCACGGAGAGGTTGTCAGCCCTGCGCTTGGGCGATGAAGCGTTGCGCACCGTGATGAAGATGCACGAGCTCAATCGGCTCCTGCCCGATGAAAAGGCCTGGGTGCAGGTGATGCTTGATGAGGGCCTCAAGAAAGAGGTGCTGCGGCATTTCGCGACGCAATACCCCAAAGAAAAAGACAGGATGTACAAGTTGAACGAGCTGAACCTCCTGGACGATCGCGCTGCATCAAGACGGCTGATGCAAGATGTGCTGATGGCGGATCTGGGGTTGTAGCCCCCTCTCGGGGGCTAGCCTTTCAATTGGTACTTGCGTTCTCCAGGTGCTCGCCACAGTACGCGATGACCAGCTTTTCATTGATAACCCGAAAGTAGATTCTCAGGGAGTGTTGCGTACCGTAATTGCGGCCCACACCGACGTGCTGAAGGAACAGCTGCGGTTCACCCTCATAGGTAAATTCTCGCATAGCCCGGAGCCGTGGCGACTTCATTACAGTGTCGGACTCCTTGGCGGCATAACTCTGTGGAAGCACCGTCCTGGCTTTGGCATCCGGCTGGCCGCTTCGAATGCTGTCCAGGTAAGGATTGATCAGGGTATCGAGCAGCTGGGCCAGTCGATCGGGGAGATTGAAGTTGTCAGCCGCCAGTGCAGATTTGCGAGCGGAATCCAAAATCACCAGGCGGTCAGGATAAATAGCCGAAAAGGTCTCCAGAATCATCAACGGCGTCCTTTTGATGTCCCCCTTGAGCAACCCCAGGACTAGCGATAAATCAGCGTCCGCCTGGGCCGCAGGGGCTTGTGCACCTTCGAGCGCCGCTCGCGCCTGCAGCTCCGCACGCGCTTCATGCAGGGCGGTTTTCAGGCTATCGGTTTGTGCCTCCTGATGAACCCTACGATCCTTTTCATTCTCCAGGCTCAGGTAGGCTTGCTTGAGCTGATCATTCAACAGGCTCACCGAGGCTTCAGATTCCTTAAGCTTCCCAGTGGTCTCTGCCAGCATCTGCTCCAGGTTGAGTACCTCGGTTGACTTCTCGACGGGCGCACCTTCGACCACTTGCTTGTTTAGCGCGGCACACACCTCCCGAAAAGCATCTAGGTACTCGTCAACGATCTCTAGGAAGGCCTCGGCATCAGCCATGCACTTGCCTTTCGTGGCCGCTATTGATTGCGTCAACTCAAGGATTTCGTCCAGCGATCCTGTCTGATTGATCGTCATTTCTGTGAGACGGCTAACGTCCTTGCCCATCTTTTTTAAAGAACGCTGAAACTCCCGAAGAAATTCAAAGTTCTCGGAGAGGCATCCGTTTCGGCGCTGCAGAAAAAACCCGATAGCATGAATATCTTTTTCACTAGAAACGCTAATAACGGGAATATCATAGGTGACTACAACCTTTTCCTCTGCAACCTTCCAGGCATTGAGTGTATCGAATACTTTGTAGTTATTAGCAGTGGTGAAGATGCGACTAAACCCTTCTATCACACCCTCATGTTCTTTAGTAAAGGTTTCATTGAAGAAATTTTCCGATTCACATTGGTAATTTCCGGAAAGGATAATTTGCTGAGTAAAGTGTTCATGATAATTCACAATGCCCCAAGGGTTCTCACTTGGTCGGGCATTATTGAACAGCGCCCTGGCATGATGCTGAACGAATTCTCGGAAAGAACTTTGATCGAAAGGCTTGGGCTCTGGCTCCTGTTCGTTCTCCAAGGCCTTCTGCGCATCATCCTCTACGTCCATAGGTTCGACAGCAGGCTGATTGACTGCAAGCCAAGGGTAGGATGCCAGAAACACTGAGGTGAATCGCTCGGTGCCAGGTAGGGCCAGGAGAAGATTCAGCGCCAAATCGAGGGTGTCACGCAAAGGCTCAGAAATGGATTGGTAAAAATTCTGTGAGGCACATCGCTTGAGGAACTCCATGTTCTCAGCAAGATGGTCAAGCTCCTCTTGCTCTATGATGCCAAGTAGTTTATCGCTGAGCCTGGATTCTTCAACAAGCTCCCTGCGCGTTACTCTTTCAACCATGGAGGGATGGAGCTCATAAAGGCCTGTAAATTTCTTGCCGTTATCGGAGAACCATCGTGCCAGCGTTACTCGGTTATCGTGGCTTCTGAAGAATATGGCCAACAAGGCTTCGTCAGGAATGTTGTTGATGATGCGTTTGGGAGCAAAGTTTCCACCTGGACTCTTTCGCAATAACGCCGCCATAGTCTTGATTTTCTTCGCATCAACAATTGCATGACGCCAAGCGCGAATTTGATCAGCATCTTTGCCGGAGAACTTTGGCGGAAGTGGAAGGGAATCCACGGATTCTTCAAAGTGACTGAGGGCGAAACTGAGTAATTCATGAAGCATGCCTAGATTCCTCGCTCGCTCATCGCGTAACCCATTGTTACGAAAGCGAGAAATCTAGCATAAATTGAGTGGCTAGCGAAGCCCTTCGCTATCAGTAGGCGTGGCGCAACAGCACCTTTTGAATGGACTCAACCGGCGCCAATGTCGCTTTCAGAACAGCTTGAGCCAGATCGGCGACATTAACGAACCCGGAGTCGTCACCCAAGACCTTACGCGCTTTCACAATCAACGGAGCAAGCGCCACTGAATAGCCTTGAAGCAGCAACTCAAGCGTTTCAAGGGAAAGCGCTTTAACCAGGCTTTGCTCGTGACCATGATGCATGGCTCGCCTGAGCACCGCATCGACAAGCCCCGGTGTTGCTGTGGTCGAATCAAGGCCATTGAGCAGTTTGTAGTCAAAGTCCCATTCAGGGCCACCATGAATGATGGTATCGGCCAGCGGTAGCTGTGCACCAATTTTTGCCCAAGGGCCTCCATCGTAAAGCATGCACTGATACAGAAGGCGGATTGGCATCCCCATGCTCAGCCAATCCTTGATCTCCACATGCCCCTGGGTCGCGTACACCAGCGCGCCAAGAATTCGAGGGCAGGAGGCGGAGCCAACCAAGTATTGGCGCATTGCCTTGATGGCCGAGGCCTTGTCAAAGACAGGTTGAACAACCTGCTCAAAAGCATCGAGGTCGTTCAGGAGGGAGGGCGAGAATTTGATTACCTTGAATAGCGACTGCTCAAGGGTTTGAGGGCTGGGTGACATAGTGGACTTTATCCTTTTTAGCGAGGATTTTATGTCTTTCCAGTCCACCAAGCAATTGTCAACACTGCGATTATTGCATATATTGCCAGGTTTCGTGCCGAAACCCCGATGTTTAGGTCGGCGAAAACTCGACGTCACGCCGTGTCTTGATGTTCAAGAACTCGCGGTGCTCCGCCTTGAGGGCTTCGACGTCACAATTTTTGATGGTCGCGTCAGGGCGATCGCCTGTAATTTCATACAGCGTGTAACGACCAGGCTCTTCCGAGAGGCATTGGTCGGGCTGCACGATCACAAACGCCTTGTCGTCCAGCTCGACGGTGTGGCCTGCCCCATTGACCACATCCATAAACGCGATAACCCCTTGCGTGAGCTTCATGGGTTTGCTTGGATCCAGGCGCGAAAGCTCATCGAGACCCAGGCAGCCGATCCATTCCGGGTAGACATAGTTGGAACCGCAGTTGTCCAGCAGATCCACCAGTTGATCCTTGGTGATGACAGGCGGCAGATCAGCCTCAATGTCAAATTTGTGCTTCATCCAGGCCCTGATGTTATCATCGTCTTTGTAGTCAATTTTCATCAAAGGCATGAGTACGCGCAAACTCATCCTCAAGAGCTTGGCCAGGCCATCGATTTCGGCACAGGGCCCATGCTGACCAAAAGATTCGGGGTACAGCAACAGATCATCCAGGTCATAGGCCCTTCCTGATTGATGCATGGCGCGGTACATGGGTGAAAACGACAGCGGAATGTTAGGGTTACCGAGCATATCGAAAATTTCTGAATCATCCAATTCCGACATCTTCTCTTCAACTGCATTCCTGATCGCCTCCCAAATCTCCTCGTCATCCGCCACGGGGCCATCCACCTCCGCCAGGATATCCAGCAGATCCTCGTGCAATTGATAAAAGCCTGACTGGTGCAATGCTTCTGATTGGCAATCAATGCAGTCTGAGTCCTCAAATGCTTCGGTGAGCACCCAACCCAGGGTATTTCGAAACGTGGTGTTGGCGCGTTGCTCGACAGTCAGTGCCCGGAACTCCTGAATCGCCCGTGGCACTGCCTCTGCCACTTTTTGCAATTCTTTGTCCCCGAGTCCGTCGCGGTCTCCCTGCCACTGAGTCGTATAATGCTCGCTGGCAAAGTCATCGATGAACGGTTGTAGCGCCTCTAGCCAGCTGTCGCTGGAAGAGGGGTCTGCGACAGTATATTCATCATTATTGAAGACAAAAACATGGGGCTGTGACATAGTTTTCTCCTGGGCCTGCCTCATTATGACCAGCGCGCTTTTTCAGCCGCAAGAATTCTTGCACTGGGCATGGATCATTCCTTATTCTGGGTTTATTGAATGATACACCCGGACAACCTACATGCCTCTGCTACTCACCCCTATTGACCTGAATCCAGACCTGGGCGGCTATCTACTCAAGTACGCCGATCGTGAGTTCCTCACCAACGCCCTGGCTCAGGAAGAATCGGCCCGCGCCCGTGATGCAGGTCTTGAGGATGAGCCTGGGTTTCTCAACGTTTTGAACGCACTTGACCTGCAGAATCTGCGGTGCCTTGCCTATGAGACGGCGGCCACAAACGCCGCCCCATCAGACCCTGCTCGCGAGCAGATCCTGCGCATTGATCGTGATGGCGTGTTCCAGATTAGCCTGGCGGACGTTTACCTCGGCAAAATGGTGCATGCGCTGCAAAGCCTGGCTGTTGCACTGGGAAATTCGGCGCCGCAATCAATTGATAAGAAAAGCGTCATGTGCCTTCTGGGCCAGGAGACCAGGCCGCTGCACCTTGGGGCTCACCGTCTGGTCATCCGCAAGGGCGGCAGCCTCTGTCTCAATGATGGGGCGGAGATGGCAGTGGCCAGGCGGCACCTGACACTTCTCAACAACCTCTACAGCCAGTTCAAGGCTGCTGCTCTCACAACAAGAAACTCGGATCGCCACGCGACCAGAGACATGGGGATTAAATGATGCACCAAGGCGAACACATCAAGCGTTTGGTTTTGGCCGACAAAATGCCCACATTTCTCTCCAGGGTCGAGAGAATTAACGAGAAATTGAAAAGCGGTGGCCTGCCGATCATCAAGATTACCCATGGAGACAGCACTATCAGGGTCATTGATGTTCCAGGCTTTGGCGCGGCCCGATTGCCCATGGTCGAGATCATGATCACCAGGGAAGCGACTTCTTTGTCTGCCGGCGCCGTGCAGTTGCTGGCCAAGACCACGATCGACGCCAGCCTGGGTACCCGCGCCCTGCAGCATCGAACCTACGGGGAGCTGACTGCGGAACAACGCGAGCGCGTTGAACACCCGGCAAACCCCGCTGCGTGCGATCATTGCACCTCGAACCGTAACCGCGCCTATATCTTCACCCTGAACACGCCAGGCGGTGTCATGCGCGTGGGCGGCGGGTGCATGAAGGACTTCATGGGCTTTGACATGACCCGCTGGGCAGGAGCGCTCAACGACGTGATCGAAGAGGCTGAAAAGCTGTCCCAGATCACCTTCAGCGAGGTCAACGAGCACGAAGTCATTCCACTGCGCCTGTTCCTTGGCGAAGCGGTGAAACTGGTGGCTGAGCACGGTTACCAGAAGCGCGAGACGGGCTTCCCCACGGGCGAAGCGGCCTTCGAAATCTGCCAGGCGCTGATCTGCGACAACATTGAAATGGAAAGTCCCGAGGTCAAGGATCGGGTCAGTGCGGTCATCGACTACATCAAGGACAGTGAGTACCGGGAGAAAGACAAGCACCTGGACTACTTCGTGAACCTGCGCACTATGGTCAATGTCGGGCATTTAACGCTCAAGCAATCAAACCTCATCGCCAGTGCCGTGGCGTCACTGGATCGCCACCAGGCTGCGCTGCGCAAAGAGGAGGAACACAAAGGCATCGCCGAGACCTTCGTCGGGCAGTCAAAGGATCGCCTGGTGCTGAAAAACCTCAAGCTCCATTCCGTCAGCCACGGCAGCAACCTCTATGGGGCCACCACCACCTTCAGAATGACCGATGAAAATGGGGCGTACTATCAGTGGAAGGCAGCAGGCATCTTTGACATGGAAGCCGGTGGCATGGTCAACCTGATCGGCACCATCAAACACGAGAAGTTCTACTCCGGCTTCTACAAGAAAGAGATCTGCTGCAATTCCCTCTCGCGTTGCCAATTCCTGACCCCTGAAGAGGTGCTGGCCCTGGAAAGCAAGAAGCCGCGCAAGAAAAGCACGGCTCCCAGTGTAGACAGCAGTCCTGCCCCTTGAGGGTCAGGACTTTACCAAGCGCATCATAGGTTCTGGTGGGCGGTTGGCCATGGCGTTTTTGATTTCAAACACCAGAGTTTCGCCGGCTGTCATCTTGCTCAGATGCTCCATCTTCAGGTGACGCATCTCTTGTTGCGTGCCAGGATCCAGTGCAGCGGCAGACAAGGCGAAGATCGGTGTATCCACGTTCATGGATTCCGAGCGAATGTGGCGCGTAGCCTCGGTGCCGCCGATTTTTGGCATCATGATGTCCATCAAGATCACATCGAAGGCCTGTTCTCGGGCCAAGGCAATGGCTTTCTCGCCACCCAGGGCAGTGACCACTTCCGCCCCATACCCCTCAAGACTCTGACTCATGACATCCAGGTTGGTCTGATGATCATCCACCAGCAACACCTTGACGTCACGCAGGGTTTCGTTTTCGGTTACCCGCAGCAGATCCAGGAAGTGACCCCGGTCGCGGTCTTCACGTCCGCCGACATTCTGCTTCTCGGCGAGTTGACCGATGAAGGTGATCATTTCAATCGACTCAACAAACCCGAAGTCCGCCTCTCCACGGGTGTAGACCCCCTCAACCGCATCCGATTCCAGCGTGGGTTCGAGGCTGATGACATAGTCAAAGCCTTTTTCCTTGAGCTCGGGTAACGAGAAGCCGGCGAATTCACGGAACTCACGGGAGGCCACGCGACGGACGACCAGGATGCGCTGCTGCTCAGTGAGCGACGGAAGCAGCGCCTCCAGTGCCTCGATGCTACCCGCATCGTGACAGAGCCCGTCGAAGTTCAACAAACGAGACTTGATTGACTTACGGAAGCTGTCACGCGGATCCAGGATCACAAACTGCGCATTGAGTTTCTTCAGGCGTGCCTGACCACTGCTCTGGTCAACCGACTGGGCACGGGCACGAGTCAGCGGGATTTCAACCCAGAAGCGCATACCGCCCTCTGGAAGGCGATCCACGCCTCGTTTGCCACCCAGTGCAGCCACATGCTCGGAAACGATCGCCAAACCCAAGCCAAAGCCATTGTGCGAGCGTGTGAGAGCACTTTCGACCTGGGAGAAAGGCTCAAAGATGAATTCCAGCTTTTCCTCTGGGACACCAATGCCGGTATCCTCGACGGCAAAGCGAATCCAGGTGGTGTCTTTGTTGGTCAGTTCGGACTGGCCAAGAATGACCCGGACACCCCCTTCATTGGTGTACTTGATGGCGTTGCTGATGTAGTTGTCAATGATGTGCCCCCAGCTGTTGTCGCACGACTCAACCTGATTCGGCACCTCACCATCCACGATGAAGTCGATGTAGAGCTCGCGGGCATAAGCCTGACCCGAAGCGCTGGATACAGCGCACTCCACCTTCCGGAACAGATCGAAGGAGCCAATGACCGGTGCCCTGGGGTCGCGCCTGTTCTTCGAAAAATCGAGCACGTTATTGATCTGCTGATCGCCTTTGGCCATTTCGCGAATGATCAGATCCACGTTACGTTTGAGGCTCGGCATCGAATTGACCACGGGATCGCGGGCGATGTTCAGCGCTGCAGTCTTGCTGGCATAGAGGGGTTGGCGGAGCTCGTGGCTCATCAGGTTGATGAAGTTGTCCTTGATCTGATTGGCTTCATTGGCCTTTTTCAGCAGCTTGGTGAGGGACTCCGTGGCCAGGGCAATGGTGGTCTCACGATTATTGAGCTCCTCGGTCATGGCGTCTTCCTTGTCATAGTAGCTGCGGACAAGGGCTTTCAAGGAGTTAACCAGGTCATTGATGTCCCGTTGATGCGTCTGCGGGAAATCGCCATCCTTGAGGCGCATACGCTCTTCGCCCTCGGGCTTATTGAGCTCGGCGCGCAATTTGCGCATTAGCAGCAGCAACTTCTCAAGAGGGTCAGTCATGTGGTGCTTGATGGCAGCAGTCAGCGACAGGCTGAACAACGCCAAAATTCCGACAACCAGCATGATGATTGCAATCTGGTTAAGCCTTGGGCCAACAATGTCGGACAGATCCATGGTGATCAGGACGGAGCCAAGACGGCGATTCTGCTTCCCCGTGCTTTCGAGACTTGACTGGAAGTCATCGCTCTTGACGTCGAAGGCGTAAGATTTGTGGAGCAAAGGCTCTGCGCAAATGCTGCACAGGGTTGAGAAAACCTGCAAGGTCAGACCCTTGTGCGACGGCTCAGAGTCCACGCTCAACTCACTGGCCTTGTCGCCAGGCACCACTGGATCGACTTTCAGGGACAACCGCATGACGGCGGTGTCCTTGAGCCCGCTTTCAAGGACACGCAAGGTCTCGGCATCATCACCTGTGGTGATCGGCACCAGAAGCTTCTCGGACAGCGCCTGGGCGATGCGCTCGCCTGTCCGGTAGGCTTCTTCACGAACGCCATCATGAAGAGAGTAAACCTGGGTCACGAGAACGACCAGCGTGAGGAGCAAGGTAGTGCCCATCATCGATCGGGTAATCAATCCCTTGAAGCGGGTCTTCTTTACAAGATGATTGGCTAAGGCGCGCCAAGGCATCTTATCTGCGAAGCGGCGATAGTTCTTAACGATCATCAAGTCATCCATAGTGCACAGAGTTGGCCAGGCACGGGCCTTCCGAATGGCGCATTTAGCATGGTGAAGTACATGGGTGGTCACGCACTTCGTTCACTAATCCTTGTCGCCTAGATGACGAACAATGCAATCTTCGCTCAGTTTCACCCCAGTGCTAATCGTTTGCGAGAACCGTCAAAAAATTGTCTGCAAATTCAAGCATCTGGTGGAAAGCAAGCGTTCGCGTGGGGAGTATCCTCATATATTGAAAGGTCGTCAAGTCTTTTGGCGCCATTAATCCGTCTTCACAATAGTTATCATTCACATGGAGACAGGATGGTGGCTATTCGCTATAGATCGAGTTAGCAGTAAATTAGCAAGCTGTACATTGATACAGTGTTTATACTGTATGTACATCCAGTAAAGCGTCAAATTTACCCCTTTATTTGCAAAATTGACCGCATTTGGGAACTCATGGGGTTGTCAAAAAGTCAATGCATGGCTATTGTTTGCATCGACTCCCAAGCAAAAAAGCCTTAGGTTGTCGTCGCTCATGATGGACGGAGCGAAGCTCGCAAAAGGATGGGCTCCGCAGCAATGTAACTATCATAGAAGACCTAGGTATGATCAATTCAAGACTAAGCACAAGGCCGTTTGCCAGATCTCGTGAAGAGAAGCTGGTGTCGGCTGCCGACGCGCTTTTGAACATGGCGATTGAGCGTCAATATCTTGAAGACATCTGCTCGGCTCTGCTGGTGCCTCATCAGACTCAGGGTTGGCATTTGTCGATCCAAATCCGAGCGCAGGGCGATTCAAACTTTTCCTGGGTAAACATCTACGGCGACAGCAGCGATTTGCTGGCAAAGTTGGATATGACGGTTGGGGTTGTTCTTGAGTCAGGTACCCCATCCCACCCAGATGCTCTGAAGGACTGGAAGAAGCAGATTGCGGCGTTCTACAACACCCCAGGTGAAAGCCTGGTCTTGAAGATTTCCTAAGCGCTTGTTTCCATCAAAGCCCCGCAAGGGGCTTTTTTATTGGACTTTTTCCGGAATGCCGATGGCCTTGAGAAACAGACTGCTGTGCCCTTCCCGCTTCGCTTCAACGATGATTTCCCTGAAGAACTGATCCAGATCAGGGCTCTTGAGTAGCATCCTCAGCAGCTTGATCTTCTGCCCGCTGGCAAACTGCTCATTGGCCACGACGTTGCGAAAACTCGTGGGCGTATCCTGCATGGCAATGAGCACGGGCATCTTGAGCGCCGAGCAACACAGCATCAATTGATCCAGACACTTCTCAAGGTCATCGTGCAACACAGAATCGGGCTGAGCATTTCTCATGGGATGGCTTCTGATTGTCAATATTCGTTATTATGCTATAAAATCCAGGTAAAACAATAAATACAAAAAGGTTCTCGCCCATGAAAAGATTCTACTCAGCGCTCTGCGCCGTCTCCATGATGGCCATTGCTGGCTCAGCCATGGCGGGAAATGGCACGCTCCTGAAGAGAATCGACGTCAAGTCGTATGAGGGATACCTCCAGGTGACGCCAGAAGACTCCAGTGAGGGCAATTTCGACATCAATTTCATCCGCCCGGCGTATGACTACCAGCCTACCACAGCCGGAGCCATGGTGGGACTGATCCAGCTAACTGGGGGGATCAAGGCCATCAGTTACAGTATTGATCCGGCTTGTCGGGGCGAAATTGTCAGTAAAATCGGCCTGCAGCAGTTCGGCGGAGACCGGGTGGGCTATCTCCAGACTCGCTGGACTGCAGATCCATTTACTGAGAAATTGACACTTGAATCTTCCGAGTTTCAGCAACGTGGCGGATTTGTTGAGAGTGTGAATGCCGGCAACATCAGCGGGCGCTTGAGCAAGGGTCAGACCATCACCATCAAGCTCCCCGCTGGAATGAATTACGTGCCTGGCGACATCCTGGTGATGGAAGACATTCGCTACATCAGCAACGTAAACGAATTCAGTTCCTGCCTGGTCAACATCAAGCAGATTCGTTGATCAAAGGCCAAGATCAGCCCCCAGCACACCCTCCAGAACGGAGGCGCTCAGCAAGGACTTGTTGAGCGTATCGGTTTCATAACCCAGTGCGTTGATGGTATTCAGTCGCTTATCATTGACTGCCAGGCGGCTCAGGTCATCCAGGGTCAGGTTGCTTTCTATGATCTTGCCGGTGGTACTCCCAAACCGCTCCCACTCCATCTGCGTCCAGTATTTTTTTGAGAAATAAATGAGGTCTAGCAGGATAAGGCCCGCTTGAAGTTCAGGATTGAAGGCGTGGCGCAAAGCCTCTCTGAAATCCTGCGCCGATTCAAGCTTACTCGTCAGGATCAAGGTCATAGTCTTGATCAAGTCCAACGTTGGCTTACTGTACGTGTCAGCTTGAGGAGCATCTCCCCAAATATCAAATGCCGCGAAATGCTCCTTAACCAGCCAGCGCGCCAAAGGGACATTGGCGCCCCCATTCGGATCGAACGCCTTGAGCTGCCTGAAGAAAAGATCCAGGTGCTTGGCGTCTGGTGTGTCCAGCAGGTCATCGACAACCGCTTCAAAAACCGTATCGGCCAAGTCGACGCTGACGCCATTGCCCTCAGTGGCGCCCTGCAACAGCGCTTGAGCCATTGCTGCCAGCCCAGTGATTTCACCAATTTCACAATTAATGCCTTGCTTGCACAGCGAGTAAATGGCGTTTTTCGCGAACGGAAGGTCGCCAATTTCGTGCTGTGAAAAGGTCTTGAAAATAGACCTGGCGATCGCTTTCGCTGCCCCGGCATCAAGCGGCTCATCGTCCTCAAGGCCCGCCACCAGTTGCTGGAGCTCATACCCCTCCTCAGGAAGACGAACCCCAGCGTTCACCATTGCCGCCACACACGCGAAGTCATGGCGCTCAAACGCAGCCTTCAGTACTCCCTCAGGATCTTCGAGATCCAGCTCCAGATTTTGCTCAAGAGTTCCCATCTTCAGTCAGCCGCCATTGCTTGATCACCAGCCGAATATAGGGCCGGAAGGGTTCATAGACATTTTCACTATATACCCCCCAGTTGCGCAAAATATAGTGCGCTGTTTTCCCTGAGCCGACAGAATCAATCACCGCCAGGGCGTCCAGCTGGTTTTTCTTGATCCAGTTTTTGATGGTAAGCTTGGTGACTGACATCAGACGAGCCAACGCCACAGAATGTGCAGGCCCCGCTTCTTCCAGAATCAGCAGGAACAACCCCATGTCGAAGATCGAAGCGCCATCCAGCGTGGGCGCCCCATGCTCATTGAGCTGATAGGATTCAAAGAACGGGAATTTAGTCCGTAGCTCCCGCGCCAACTGGATCATCGAATGTTCTGTGCTCATGGTGGTTGTTCACTAATTTATTGGCCAGTGTCAGACAACGGTTAGGTTTCAATTGCATCCAAGACAAACGATGCATAGCAGAACGGGTGCTTCACGCCAACCGCCTCAGAAAAAGCCTAGCCGCCCTGCGGGCGAATACAGCGACTGCCCTCGGGGGTCGCCACACTGCTGGGCACGCCGCCACTCCCGGTGGCGAAAAGGCATGGAGCGGGAATCGTTTAGCAAATAAATAGCTATGGCATGATTTAAACGGAGTATACCTATCCTATACCGAGCGAGCAAACACAATATTTGCTTATCATGTATATTGACACCGGCCAAGGCCATGGTATGATTGATGAATGCTCCAGGCCCCGATGGTGAAACTGGTAGACGCAGGGCACTTAAAATGCCCCGCCGAACGGCGTGCAAGTTCGAGCCTTGCTCGGGGCACCACAGCAATGCCCAGATGGTGAAATCGGTAGACGCGGCTGATTCAAAATCAGTTTCCGAGAGGAGTGGGAGTTCGAGTCTCCCTCTGGGCACCACCCCATAATTCCAGCCTTTAGCTCCACTGGTAGTGCGGGATTTTCCAGAACACTACCCCTTCGTGCCACTGTAGCTCAATTGGTTAGAGCGACCAACTCATAATTGGCAGGTTTCGGGTTCGAGCCCCGACAGTGGCCCCATACCCAATGAAATCAGACACTTAGCGCAAAAAGCTGGCGGTTTATGTTTGCGCTGATCGTGAGCGCTGCCCGGCTCTTGGCTCACCCCCACCCAGAATCCAGATTCCCTGACCCCAATATAAAAAACCCGCTGGGGCGGGTTTCTGCTATCACCAACACAGCCTCATAGACTCAGGTCATCTTCCAGAAGGCCAGCGATAGCCCGCTCTCCGATGCAGTGACGAAACTCGGGCGCCAGCTCGTGGATGACTTTGCCCAGTAGTGCTTGTGCGGGTCGATTGGCGTGCGCCATGAGATCGCGCACATGGCCATCCCCCTTGCCCTCCAGCAGCGCCTTGACCCTGCGCTTGATGACTCCAGGCTGCCCCTTTGAGGAAATAAGTTTGCCGCAGGCATTGAGTGTGGACAAGGCGACCGCAAATTGGGTTTTTGTTCGCAAATGACCTGGGAAGTCGTCACTGCTGATGTAATCGCTGCTCAGGTAGCCGCTGACTGAATCGATGTGGCTCCAGTTATGCGCCGCCCCACTGTTCAGCATGTGTCGCTGCATCAGCGCTCGCCCCAGGCCTTTTGGGTCGGTGACCAGCGCCATCAGAGCATCACGGACAGGCAGGAGCAGGTGCTGATTTTCCGGGTTGGCATGAGTGTGCAGGTGCACCAGGTTAGCGAGGATCTGGGTGCAGGAGGCGGGAAAGATCTTCAATGAGCCGTTGGTTGCACACCCGGAAAGACTCGGAATGAAGGTCTCCAGGTAGGAGGCAAATCGCTCTGTAGCCACCGTCATGCCTTGCCCCAGGGTCTCCAGGGTCGCTCGCTTCTTGAGGGCATAGATCATGGCATTGAACAGGTTCTCATCGCGGTTGATGATGACCCGGTTCATGAACTTTACCAGCTCCGGATCAAGGTCGATCTTCAGGGAGCCATCACCCACGTACATCAACCCCTGCACCCATGATGTGATCGGCCTTTGTGCCGTCACTACGGACAGGTCGTTGCGAAGGACACTGCGATGCAAGCACTCAAGAATCGCCACAGAGCTGTCATAGATACGCTGTGTGCTCCCGACATCCGATCGCCTGGCGCTCTCTTCCAGCAAGGTGTCGAGCCAGTGGAAGCCACCCACCGCATCCAACTGCTCACTATGGTTGGAGTTCGAGCTACAGACATGCTCCTTCATCACCGCCGCACTGTGCGCCACCAGGCTGACGTAGAGCTTGAAATCTTCATCGGTCAGTTGCGCCGAGTAGCCCGCCATGGTGATGATTCTGCGCCGACTATCAGCGCCAAGGGTACCAACCTCGTCACAAAGGACTTCTTCAGGGAGAGGCTTGAACGTTTCAACCAGGCGCTGGATATTGGCTGATTCAAAAACCGAATGATCAATCACAGCCCCAACTCCCTGCCCAAGGCCTCTTCAGCCTCACGTTCGTTGAGAAAATCCCCAAACAGGTCAACGCGGCTGAAATGTTCGGCGATGACTTTACGGTGCCGGGCGGGGATCTTGCCCATCACGACCTTCCAGTCGACCCGATCGGCTGTCTGTCGCTCGAACGACGCCCATTTCTGGGTGCCCAGGCTGTCGCTGTATCGCCCCAGCCCCTGGATCACCTTGGCAATCATCACGTTCGCACAGGCCCTGGCCTCCGAGCTGTCGGGCGGCAGATGATTGATGCAGGTCGCGATCTTGATGAACGTGTCGAGCACCCGGTGGGCATGCTCGTTTTTGGTGATCGTTTTCACGCCCGAGAAGGGGGCTAGCGCAACGGCTGGTGAGTAAGACGCAAGCCATTGCCCCAGGTGGGACGCACGCCGCCCAATCAACTCATCCAGCACGGCGACGTTCTCAGGCGCCGCCGTGGCACGCAGCTTGCCCAAGTATTCGAATTGCTTGACCCAGCGGTCTACTTCCCGGACATCGTCGTAGAACTGCCAATGCGCGCTCTTGGCCAGGTTGCCCAGGTGCTGGTTGCCTTCAGCCGAAATAGCGGGCTGCTGAGCCAGGGTTTCCAGGGTGTGCTCGTAGAATGAGTTGAAGACCACGCAGTGCTTGTCCGGCTCATGCTTGAGAGCCAATACCTCATACAGCTCAGCCGCATCCTCTGCCGGCACCACTTGGCAGAGGGCATGGTACAGGCGCCCTTTGAGCAGGGCCCTCATGTTGTCGGAGTAGTCAACTCCGATACCCTTGAGGGCTGGCAGCAGATACCCCAGGGTATCTCGGTTAATGTCGCTGGCTTGACCTTCCTCAATGGTCGTTACCAAGCCCTCCAGCAAAATCGGCACCTTGTTGGGATGGATGTATTGGATCAGCCGACCCATCAGCTGTTCATCCAGCGCCATCTTGAACAGTCGTCCCGACCTGGCGGCAAGGAACCAGATTTGCGCGTTGGTCTCTTCGAGGCTCTCTGCCTCCAACGCCCACACCACTTTCATTTCTTCTGGCGCCCTGGATTCGGACTGACGCTTGCTTAGCGCTGCCCGTAAGGCAAGTCGCTGGGGGAAGTTTGGGGGGTAGTTTGACATGCTAAAACCCTAAATCGTGCTCAAGGAGCTCTGTTATGTTGGATTCTGACAGATCATTCAGCGATTTGGGGTTGAAATCACGCAAGTAGAGGCTCAAATAAACGCCATTGTGACGTTTCAGCAACTCCTGGCACAATTCCAGATCCACGACGCTAAACAGGCTGTTCAGCACCTCGATCAAAAGCTCATAGCTTGAAGATCGGCCATATTGAAGCAGGTGGCCATACTGAGCTAGCAAGCCGGCAAACAAATGAGTGGCGCTACGGCTGACCTGCGCTAAATCCAAGTGTGTACTTACATAGTCCACTGTCACAGCGCATGAACGCAACCTGATTCCTTTATCTTCGCTGCGCACGCCCTTGAGCTGGTTTTGATACGACTTGACTGGCCTCTCCCAGGCATAGGCAACCAGCATCGCCACCTTCTGTGGGTTGAAGAAGCTGATGTCAGTGCAAATGGAGGGCAAATCCTCCAGGCGTGTGGTGACGAACCACGCCAGATTTTCGAAGAATTCACCGCTGCTGATCATTCCCCGATTCGCTGCAAGACGGCAACAAATGCTGTACAGGGGGCGGGTAACTTTCTGCTCGATCCTGGATATGCCTTCGGCATCGAGCTTACCCTCCTCTGCCAGGACAACCACAGGCATCAGCAACCAGGCCAGATTGCTGAGAAAGTCCGTTTGGATATTGTTGGCCAGGTACGCGCCAAAATGCTCCAGATCGACGCCAGGGCCATTGGAGGGCGGGTTTGCAAAGGAGAAGCAGAGGGAGGCCACCAAGGAGAGCCTGGGAGCAAGCTTGAGGCGCGTATAGTCGGCGATGCAGTGGTTGGCGAGGCGGGCCATCGCTCCAGCCCCCTCCTCGTCCAGATCGTGGAGCATCAGTGTCTTGACGACCAAATCTTCGGTATCACTGGAGACCCGGCAATACCCACCGGGAGCCAGGCTCAACAGATCAATCAGCAGGGTGATCGGGGGCGGGGTTTGCAGACAAAGTTTTCGCACCGCAGCATCGAGTTCGTCGACAAGCGCGTCGCCTGGCCGCCATTCTGGCCGAACGGATCGATCAACTGATTGCAGGTGGAAGTGAGCATCAAAGACATTGCCAGCTGAAACGGCCTCCAAGGCGGCCAAGTACCCTGCAGGAAACGATTCGCTTGGAGTCATGAGCAAGTGTTCTTGAATGGGCCAGCAGGGCTCTGTAAGCGCATTCTGGCCTGATTAAACCGACAACCCATACCGCACAGGGTCTACGCGAGGCTCAGCAGCTGGTGGGACGCTATGGGGTGCTAGAAGCCACAAGCTCCCATTCACCCCTGTCCACTAGCCAAGCGAACTGATCACGCAACCGACCTTTCGCACCAGGCTTTCCACCGGAACCCCGGAGGCCTGGAGGGCCAGGATGTCCTGCTCGATATCCTGAAGGCCATTCTTGACAGTGCGGAGGTACTTGATGTTCTTGCGCTGCGCCGACCCTGCCGAAATGGCGCCAAGCTCAGGGCGTATGTCGTAAGGCTGAACGCCCAGGAAATTGGACAGCGCCAGCAACGCCTTCTGAGTCAAGGCCCGCTTGCCATTGAGGAAGTTGGTCAGGTTTGACGGATCGATGTCCAGCTTTTGGGCCACGTTGGCGCGGCTTTCATGCACCTTGTGATCTCGATTCCACAGTGACCAGGCGGCAACCAAACGCAACCAGGCTTCATGGTCTGCAGTTTTGGGGAGCGGGGCATAGGCGACAACCCCCTCCTCCTCGCACAGCGCCAGAATGGTCTTGCCGGCCATCAGGTAGTGTTCATGGGGCGATGGCAGCGATTGCGGACGAATCTTGTGCAGCGCGTGATCTTTTGGCAGCCGGATCCAGATTGAATCGATGGCTTGGCCGAGCGATTGTGTTGTCATTTTTCAAGGCCCACCGGATTGCAGGATTTTACAACGACACCGCCTTCGATCAGGCCGTGCCTGGAGTCTTCCTTAAAGTAGCAGTTGCCGGAAGCCGGGTCGTGGTAGAGGTACCAGACCGAGTCTTCCTTCCAGGTCATGTTCATCAGGCGTGCGCCGGCTGGCAGGCTGATGGTCATGGTGCCGCCCCATTTGCGAGCAGCGATGTTTTCCAGAACACCCACCCACAGGAAAAAGGCCAGAACCGCTACCCCGGCGCCGGCAGAAACACCCAGGGCGATGGCGCGAGCATCGGCGGGCTTGCTGCGTTTGACCCGGAAGACGAGGTAACCCAGCCCGATACTGAGTGCAAGAACAATGAGGGCATACACGGATTCAGTCACGGAAACTCTCCTATTGGCAATACCCCGAATATATCGACAAACTGGCAATGTGTCAATTTATAACTTAATCGAAAAGAAAAACCCCAGGCTTACGTCCTGGGGTTGGGTGAATCAGCGCAGAATGCCGGCTTTCTTCGCCTCTGGAATCCAGCTCGGATACTCATTCATAAGCATGGAATAGAGCAAGTCATCGTCGACTTTGGCAGGGTCTTTGACCGCGAAGAAACCGGCGTTGTCTACGGTTCTTCCCTCCATTTCGTCGAGCCCCATGAGGAAGCCGAAACCGCTGCTGGCTGCCCGGTGCGATCGCGCAGCCGGGGCAGGACGGCTGGCTGGCTGGTCTTCGAGACCAAATAACCTGGCAAAGAACCCTTTCTTCGCCGGGGGCGCTGCTGGAACCTGCTGATCAAAGGCGGTGGCATTGATCTCGGGCAGATAATCAGCTCCCAAGGCCATGAATTGCAGGAATATTGGTTCATTGGACATGGACTTGATCTTTCGCTCAACCGCGCTGGCGTCTTGCGTTTCACCGTCCGTCACGAACATCACATACACCGGCTGCTCACTGTCAGCGTATTTCTGGCTGAGCATGTTCAGTGCCTTGAGGTATTCGGTGCCACCCTCCAGCTTGTGACGGGCGCGTATCGTTTTCACGCAATTTCGGTAATCTTGGGCGTCAGAGCCACGGGTCATGCCGAATGAACCGACGTCGTAACAATTTACACCAAAAGCGAGGCAGTCAACCTGACCATCGTCGTCGAACTGGAGGCCAAGTGCCATCACTTTCTTGACAAGTTCGTCGATCTTGCCGGAATCGTAAAGATCCGACATGCTGGCGCTGATGTCCAATACAAGGCATACCCGAGCCACATGGTCGCGCATCTGAATCTTGTCCAGGGACAAGGCAGTCTTCTTGTAGAGATCCACCAGTTCAGGCGCTTCGCGTTCTACTTTTTCCAAGCTGATAGCAGCCATATTTCACTCCATGGCCCCGGTCGCCCAGGGCTGGTCAGCAAGGCCGGGAACCCCGGCCAGCGAATTTAAAGGATGCGAGCCTGCTTTGCCGCAACGAGCCAGTCTGGATATTCGCTCATCAGCAGACTAAAGAGCTTGTCATCGTCAATGGCGGCGGGATCCGCCACGGCAAAGAACCCGGCGTTGTCGACGGTGCGGCCTGGCAGGGTGTCGAGTTTTGCCAGGAACTTGAAGTCGGTTTCGAAACCAGAGAAAAGACCACCGAACAACCCTTTTTTCTTTTTCGCACTCGCCTCGCCGGGCATGATATCTTGCCCAATGGCCACGAAGGACGTGAATATTCTGGCGTTGGACATGGCGATAATTTCGCGCTCAGCCAGCTCCGGTTCGCTGGTCTCACCGTCCGTGAAGAACGCCACATACACCGGGTCGGTGCTGTCACGGTACTTGTCATGAATCAGGCGCAGCGCTTGGGCATAGCGGGTGCCGCCTTCCAGCGGATGACGACTGAGCACCGTCTGGCAACACGATTTGTAATTTTCCAGGGTAAAGGTGCCGACCTCGTAGGCGTAGTTACCGAAGGCAAAAACGTCGATCGATCCATCCAGATCGAATTGCAGGCCCAGGGCCAGCACCTTCTTCACCAGTTCCTGGACTTTCCCGGACTGATACAGGCCTGACATGGAGCCGGAGATGTCCAGGACGAGGGCAACCTGGGCGCGGTGATCACGCAGGTTCACCTTGTCCAGGCAGATGGAGGTTTTCTTAAACAGATCGACCATCTCGGGTGCTTGTTGCTCAAGCTTTTGCAGACTGATGACGCCCATGGGTAAATTCCTTGGTCTGTGGCCTAAGGCCTCAATTAATCAATAAATCGCGAGCTGGGTCATACTGAGGCTTGAATGACGGATTTTCAAGCCCCAGCCTGCCATTTAGGCGGCGATGAAGTGGCTACCCCAGTCAAACCAGGGCTTCGCTCAGCTTTTTCTGCAGCGCACGCTCATCGTCGCCAGCCACGCCACGGGAGTTGCTGGTGGCCATGATCCCGGCAAACTCGATCAGCTCACGGCGCCAATGCGGCTCTTTCACCGAATCGGCAATTTCCGCGATGCGCTTGTTGACTTCCAGCAAGCGTGAGGTCGAGTTGGTGTAGGCCTTCTGCAGCTCGCCGATGATCACGCCGTACATTTCATGTGCATCAGCCGGCGTCAGGTGCTGCTGGATGCTGCGATGGCCAGCAATGATCTGACTGGACTTCTCGACCTCGCTTTCCTCGGCAGAACCGTCAGCCATAGTCATAAGGGCGGAAATGGTGATCAGCCCTCTAGCAAAACGCTTCTCAGGCGACAGGGCTGCCGGTGCAAAACGCTTGGCTTGTTCGGCAAGGTTCTTGCCCAGGTTGGAAAGAAAACCCATTGTGAAACTCCTTACTCAGTGATGAATTGGCAGGTGGAAGTAGAAAGCGTCGATACTGGACTTGGCATTAGTCCTGCCCTGGCGACCCTTGCTCGCTCGGGCCCTTGCTGCTGGCGGTGCCGAGCTTTGCCCGAAGCTGGCCAAGCGCCTTCCCAACGGCCTCGGCGTGCCCCTTGTCGGTGTCAGTGGCGTGTAGCATGTTACTGCCGAAATCCAACAACTCCTGAACACGTTCCTGGTCGATGTTCTCGGCCACGACGGTAACCAGTCGAAGGATCTCGATCTCCCGGTTACCAGACTCGCTGTTCTGCCATGTCGGGTACTGTTGCTCTCGCATCTGTCGATAAAGCTGTTTCAGCGGCTCCATCTGCCGGTTCAGCAGCGTGTAGCAATTCTCAATATTACCGTAACTCGCTGCAAAAACCGGATTGTTGTGGAAGAGCTGATCGATCAGTTGGGATTGCTGTACCGTCATGCGGGGAGCTGCGCCGGCAAGCACGGCTGCCGCTGCGATCAGCGCGTTGGCATGCCGCTTGGGCTTGCTGACCACTGCCGGCAGCACCTGCCGAGCCAGCGTCAGTGACGTGGAAAGAATCTGGTCGAATCTGGATTTCATGATCTGTCCTCAGGCAGCATGGGACTTCAGAATGCTCTGAACAGTGCACGGTTTTCTCTGCGCAATGAACTGAATCATCTTGGCCCAGTGATGATGCGTCGCCGGCTCGCACATGCTGCCATTGAACTTGAACACAGCCGGTGCATCTTTGGCCAGAATGGCCTCAGCTTCTTCGATTTCCATGTCAGTCGGCATCAGCGCACGCTCGATCACGTCAAGCTGATCCGGGTGAATTGCGGTTTTGCCGATCAACCCGTGGGAGCGGTCGAGTGACACTTCCGCCTTCAGCATGTCGGTGTCGGTGAAATGCTCGAACACAGGCGCGGTGAGCATGAAGCCCAGCGGACGGAACACCGTGACCAGGTTGGCAATCGTGGCGCTAAGCGGCGTGGTGTAGATCGTGGTGTTGCGGGGGCGGCGTAGGCCCAGGCAGTTGAGCAGGTCGTTGCCGCCGATGCGCAAGGCAATCACCCGGCTCGACAGGGCACCCTTCTTCAGCAGCATGCCCAGGAGCTTCATCGCCTCGGCATTGAAGACTTCCGCCGTTTCCAGCGTGGGCATCACGCCCAGTAGCGGATCCGCGCCCTCCATCGCATCAGACCATTGGCCGATGTTGCCCATCTCGAACTTGGGTAGTACAAAACCCGAGGCGCGCTCGATCGACTTGAACTCCAGGAGCGTTTTCAGCACCTGGGTGTTGCGTGGCCGAATGAAAATCTGGACGCCGTCTTCTTCGAAGGTTCGCATATACATCAGGACTTCGCGAATATTGTCCAGAGCACGGACGACATCGTGCTCGGCCACCGCATCTTCAGTGCAAATCACCAACGAGCGGGCACCGGTCTTGGCGGTGGCGACAATGGCCTTGAGGTCAGGATGGGTGCCAGGCACGTACATCGTAGCGCCCAGAGAGAGCGCCTGGCGCTCCCTGAATGTAAGCTCGTTCATGAAATAGGTCTCTCGGAATGGGGGCGCGCTCGTGGGCCCTGAGGTTTATTCGTTGTTCAGTTCTTTGATCAGCGCAACCGCCTGGATTTTCATTTCCGGCAACACGCGCACGCGCACGTTTCGCGCTTTGGCAAGCATCAGCAGATGAGCTACCGCAGGCTCCGAGGGATCCCGCACAATGAGCGCTTCCGGCATGCGCCGCAGCAGCACGCGGCTAGCCTCTCCAAGGCCTGGCTTGATCTTGTTGCGATCCACGGCATGCTCAAGGTGGCTGATCGTGCGCAGCAGCTTGTGCATTTCTTCCGCCACGATGGCGGGTGCACGCACCTTTTCGAACGCCTCCAGGCCAATCTGGCGCAGATCCAGCGGGTTGCCACGAATCAGTTGATCAACAAGTCCCATCATGTGATTGACGAAGCTCAGGCTACGATCGTGCTCAGCCAAGTCAGCCAGGTAAACACCGCCATGCATCTGCGGGACGTTGTTTTCCTGACGATACACCGACCGTGAGATCAGCCCGGAAATCGGGGCGTTGAGCAGGCAGGTCGGCACCAGGGAGTCCAGGCGGGTGGCGGCGAAATTGGCCACGCCCGCAATGTCGCTCAGGACAAACAACTCGTCCTTGATGCCAGGGTAACGCGCTTGCAGCGCCACAATCGACACCGACAGCTCGCGGCGGATCACGCCCTTACCCGTCCACCCGTCCACAAACACCAGGTCTTCAGGCGCGTACCCCAAGGCCATGATGTGATCGATGGCCACACTGTCCAGGCCACGGTCACGCACAATGGACACTGCAAAGTGCGGGGCCTCGTAGCCGTAGTGATTCAGAATGCGCTTGAGCACCACACCCACGGGGGTGCCCCCGCGCACCAGGGAAACCAGTACCGGGCGCTTGCGCGAAGCGGCGATCATGCCCGCCAGGTCAAGCAGCTGGCCGGCTAGCGCCTGGCCAAAGTCGGCGACTTGCTTATCAAACAGCTCCAGGTAGGCGCCGCCCGGTTCTTTCTCACGAGAAAGCATTTCGCTGTAGTGCGTGCCCGACTGGATGGCCGCTTCCTTTTCCTCGACGGACAGGAAAACAGGCTCCACAGGGTGCAGCAGCACCTGCACGTCGTCTTTTTCGTAAGAATGCTGCAGCATCAGAGTGTCTCCTTGTCCATTTCCTTGCGCGCCGTCTCGAAGGCAGACAGGGCAATAGGGCTTTGAGTAGGGGCCATCATGAAGTGGCCGTTTTGCATGAATTCCAGGTCGGTAATGGAATCGCCGATACACACGTTCACTGGATTCTGAATGTCCAGAAAATCACGTGCACGATCAAAGCGGCTGTCACCCAGTCCGTCGACCAAGGCTTGCTGCAGGCGCTTGACCGCTTTGCCTTTGGACACAAACGTCGGCCACAAGCACACCGAGTCCGCCGTTTCATGCAGCACGTAAGCACCGGCCATACGCGCAATCGGCTCGGCAAACCGCACGCGGCAAATCTGCTGGAGTTGTTTCACGCGCTCCGGATCGTCGTGCGTAACAGAGAGTACGATGTAAAGCGGCAGGTGCAGCTTGCCCAGCTGGATCATGTCGATGCGTATCGAATCGAGCAGATCTGCATCACGCAGCCGGCTTTCGATCTGCTCATAATCCTTGGTCAGGCGACGAATATTGGCCTGCACCTGGGACAGGTACTCATCCTGCCAGCGCTCGACCGCATGCCATTGTGCGTCACCGTTGTTGTCTCGCACCAGCAACGTGGCACCAAGGTCAGTCAGGGCCAAGTCATATTCGCGACCGGTCACCCAGCCTGTCACCCGCTCCATTTGCTCGTGTGAACGCGCAGTCACTGGAATGACATAGCCGTTGCCAGCCATCAGGTTGAACAGGTGCTGTTGATCAGGCCTGGCATAGCCCTGGTGTGCACCTTTGCTGTCTTCGCTCATCGGGTGGGTGCCGGCAGCGTCGGATTTGAGACTCTGGAACAAGGTGTGATCCAGGTCGGAATAATAAACGAATGTAGGAGTGGCATTGAGCATGGTGGAGACCCTCTTTTCCTCAATATATGGCTTAATTGACAAAGTGTCAACGCCGCCGAATTAAATCGGCGCGTTAATAATTGCCAACCTGTCACAGGTTATGACAAACATGCCCATTCTTTCATTGAGATTGGGATGGCGCCATCCAATTGAGCGCAAAATTCGATGATGCGTTCATCGGGATCACGCTCACACAACACGATGATGGCCCCGTAGGTACCTGGCGCCAGGTTGTAGAGAAAGTGGGCTACACCATCACCCAGAGGGTCTGGAACACTCATCGCATACTCAATCGCGCCGTAGACCATCACGGGCGAGCGGGTCGTCGACTGCACGAAACAGGTGGCGCCACGCTGCTCCAGTTCGCGAGCGACCAGGTAGGACGCATGCATGAACTCTCCCTGCCCGAGCACCAGCACAGGCTTGGTCGCATCGGCACTCGCCAGGAGCATATCCAATTTATCCTTAAAGGATGGTGGCGGCTGCATCATGCCCTTGAGCCCCATTCTTCCCCATCGGTCGCTGAGCTTGTCGCAGGCCAGCATCGGCACGCCCGAGGATACAGGCGGCACGAGTGTCAACGGCTTTGCCTGGAACTCAAACGATCCCTTGAGGAGGTGGCAGCATGGTCGGAGGGTTTCTTTCGACAGGCAGGTCAGCGTGACCCAGACAACACGCTCAAGGTTCGGCATCCGGGTGCGGATCGATTGCTCAAGGTTCATGAACGTGCGGCCTGTCGAGACTTCATCGTCGATCAGCACCAGGGTTTTGGCCTGTTGGAACAGATCGAGCTGCTCGCCCTGCGGCAGGTACATCCACTGCTCAGCAGCATGCGAATGCTCCTCCCTGAACTCGATGCGCGGCGCCGGGCCCATATCATAGCGCGTCGACGTGAGGAACACCCACGGGTTGTCGCGGCCCAGGCGCTCAAGCGCCGTTTCGTAGACCCCATGACCCAAGCCCGTGGCAGTTTCTGCCATGGCGGCGAACACCGTTGGCGCGCCGGGTTCGATGTGCGCCTGCAGCTGATCCAACAAGGCCTCATGCGCCTCGCGAATCAGCGCTGGGCGGGTGGGGATATGCTTGCCCAGCAGCTTGCTGACGAACAGGAAGCCGCGCTTGGGATTGATCCTGGCGCCTACCCCCATGCACTTTTCAAATGACCAGGGGCTTTCACTGACGTGGATGGTGAGGCTTCCGGTTGGAAGTTCCAGTTGAAAGGACGCTTGATCCTGTTGTGCCGATACTGGGGCGAGCATGGTGGTTATCCTTCTAGCAGTGAGGGGAAGCGACGCAGGGGAACGTGGATGATCGAGGCGTGCACACGCGTGCCGATCACAGGCGCAGGAACGTCATCAGCGCTGCCGCCTGCGGTCAGCTTCAACCACCACCAGGGCAGGTTCACGCCGGCACGTACACTCATCCCGGTGCCACCGGAGAACCGAGGATTGATTTCCAGCACCTTCAGCTCACCCCGTTTATTGCGCAGGAACTGGGCATTGAAAACACCTTTGAGTTTGAACACGTCAACCAGGGTGCGGCAGTAGTCCAGCAGGATTTCGTCCTGAACGATGACTTGCCCCCGGTTACCCCCCTGTTTTTCACGGGCCACTGCCGTCACCAGCTTGCCGTCCCAGGCCAGGCAGTCCACGGAATACTCGGGGCCGCCGAGAAACTCCATGACCATCCAGTTGCTGTGGCCGTGCTGCGAGCCGTTCTGGTGCGCCAACGCGCTGAACAGCGCAGCTTTGATGATGCGACGATCGGGATGGAACAGTTGCTGATGGGCGTCGGGCGTGACGGCCAGACGGAAGAAACCCTGGCCATAGATCCCGCGCACCGGCTTGACGCAGATGGGGGTATCCAGATCATGATCGTCCGACATGGTCGACAGTACGCTCTGGGCCACGCCATCCAGGCCATCGGCGTCGCCGTCATTCCAAATGTCCCACGCGGGCAGCATGCGCTGCTGACCGTGCGCCGCCAGCGTATCATAGAACGCCGACTTGTCATCGATCGCATCCCACGAGGATGCCGGACAGCCGTAGACCAGCTGGACACCCAGGGCGTTGAAGCGCGCCTCTGCCTGGGTCAGGGTCTTGAAGTGATCCCCCACCACCAGGCGATCGATTTTATGGCGTGCCGCGAAGGCCAGGGCCCACTGCACATACGCCTCACCGCTGACGTCGGGCTCGGCCTCACCATGATCGGCCTCGGGGAACCCGACAAACCAGGGGTTTTTGTGGGTGCAGACAATCTTGTTGATAAGCCGCTGTTCCACGAGCAGTTGATCTTCTCGCTCGCGAATTGCACGCATGATAGCGGTGAGGGAAACACCGCTGTTGAACCAGACATTCAGCTTCATTGGTGGATTGCTCGTACGGGAAATAATTCAGGCCCGTAGAATATGGCATAAATTGTCTTTTTGGCAATGCCAATTTACGCTTTATTCGTTCCACTCAAATGATTTCGAAAATACTCGACGGATCGGTGCTCAAGCGTGCACGACTGGTCTCATTCACCAGCCCGGCAGGCGTCCTGGCAGGCCCTGTGGCATCCATCAGCACAAAGCGGCGCCCTTTGTACGGGTAGAGGCTATCGCCTGCCTGAGGGGCCATCTCAGCGCCCAGGAGCATGTGGTCACCGGTACCGATCAGGATGACGCCCATGCCGGGGTAGGTGCTCTTTAGAAAGGTGGCGAGGGCCACCTGTTTTGTCTCACAGTCCCCTCGGTTTTCCGCGAGCATGGCAGCCGGCGTCAGGACGCCGAAGTCAGTCGACTGCTCCAGGGCATCGTACGGGATCGCTTGCAAGAAGCTGAGGTAGCTGTTGACCTGGTCTCTGGGCACTGGATAGCGCTGGGGCCAACTTCTAACCACAGGCTTGATCAGAGGCAGCGCGTCATGCACCATCTGCTGATAATTGAAGTTCACCTCGGCCTCATCTGAAATCCAGAGGTAGGTGTTGGCTTTGATTCGGGAAACCAGCTGCTGTTGGGCCTGCTCCAGGACATTCAGGCGCCTTTGCAGCTCGGCTTCGTCGCGACCTTCCCCTTGGACGTTGATGCCTGTCGACTCCTGAATGACCGTAAATACATAGTTCGCATCCGACAGCCTTTGGGCCTGTGCAGTCACCTCGTTGAAGATGAGTGGGCCCAGCTGGTCGGCACGAATACTCATTTTCGGATCTGCAGCCACAATGGTCGAGAATTCAGGCGACACCTGCAGCGTAAGCAGAAGCGACTGCTGCGCGTAATCCTGCCACTGATACTGGAAAACCTCATGATCGGACATGCGCTGATGGCTAAATTGGTTGTCCTGGGCATCGGCATGTTGTGCTGAAAGCAGGAGCAGCGCGGCGCCCGCCGTTCTAGAAATGTAATTCACTCCAAACCCACCTGTCATTTGCATCCAAGAGCTGGGGCGGGATCTGCCCGAACGGATAAGGCGTAGGCCCGGTAGCATCCATCAACACGATTTTTCGCCCTTCGTATTCAACAGTATCGCGCATGGGCATATCTAGGACAATTCCGGCAATGATGTGCTCACGATCTGGGAGGTTGATCAGGTAGAGGGGCCTGTCGCGGAAGAGCTCCCTGAGCACGCCGACCAAGAACACTTGCTTGCCTTCGCAGTCGCCGCGCTGCTCCACCAGCATCGGAATGGGCGGTGACATCGGAAAAGGCTGGGTCTGCAGATCGTCGTAAGGGATGGATTGCAAGAATGCGAGCAGCTGATTGATGAGCTTCAGGGGGTCGTTGGCCCCAAATTTGCTGAGAAATGCCCTGGCAACCGTACTGAAAACATCCTGGTTGTCCTGCGCAACCGCCCGATAATCGGGCCGTATACCGCCGCTCATGGCATCGTAGATGAAATAGCCGTTGTTGGCGGGATCGGCAATTGACTGCTCCACTTCACGGCGAATTCTGCCCTGCTCTTGCTCGGCATCTGTCAGCAGCCCTGGGGGCGCGCTCACGGCGATATCGAACTGATCGACAGATCCGGTGACCCGGAAAATGATATCTGAGGTCGAGGACGCCCTGGAGAGCATCCAGGCCGTGTCGTAAGCCCTTGCCTGTACGTCTGCCAGGCTGACCTGATCCTTGGCCGACAGCATGCCCTCCACCAGTCGTTCTGAGGGCAAGTCGAAGGTTATAGCCTGCTGCTGGCCGTCAAAGTCTGTCCAGCCGTAGGTCAACGGTTGGGCCAGCGCCATTGGACTGCACGTCAGCAAAGCGGCGAATAGAATCTGTTTTAGTGTCATCGGTCAATTATGGCAAAACCCGATAATCGGCGCCATGGTCAGGGCAGACACCTCTGCGCTGACCGCTACACCTTGTTTCGGCAGTATTTACGCAAGAACCAGTTACCCAAGCTCGTTGAAATCGCCAGAACAATCCAGTAGAGGATCGTGCAGATGACGAAAGCCAGCCAAAGAGTACAAATGACCATAAGCCCACCCAGGGGCCTGAAAACGTAATCATTGATGCCAGGAGACTGGCTGACAAAACGGGCGAATGACAGACCATGTTCATTTGTTAACCAGTCGCATACGAAGCCAATGCCATAACACACGGCGTAGGTCGAAAAACCGCCCACCACCAGGACAACCAGCCCCAGCAGTGCCGGGCGTTTTCGGGCTAAGTTGATCACATCATTCCCTAAAAAGGATTGCATAATGCTGGCAATTTTCACCCTGCTACCCCGCTAACACCTTGCTTGGCTGACAACCACGCGCCGAGCATTTTTGCTGCCTGGTAGATGCACACACAAGCCCAAATAATAAACCAGCACACCATTGCTACAACAAAGCCTACCATTAAAGTCATGTAGGCCAGATACAGCCCTTTTATGGGTTGAAAAATCAACTGCTCAACGACATTTGTTTTCCCGTCAGGAAGCGTCACGGAAAGCTGTAAATGCGCGGGTAGAAAGTCGTAAATTAGTCCCAGTGCCCATAAACCCAGATAGAAAGCGCAGACGATGCCAAGCAGCAGCACTGTCCCGAAAAGCGTCGGGTATTTCTTGATAAGGTTTTTCATGATTGCCCCGTTTCTTGGGTTGAACAATACCGGTCTTGCTAAAAAACCCGGTGATTGCGCACCGGGTTTTTCATATGAGCCGATCAAGCGTCAGATGACGTTCTGGACGTCTTGCATCAGCTGGCTCGCGATCTGGCAGTTGGTCGCATGGCCGATCGCCTTGACCTTCCAGCCGTCGCCGTGGCGATACGCCGAAACCATGATCATGGCGGTGTGTTTGCCTTTTTCAGACAGGATGAACTTGGCCTGCTCGGTGCCTTTGTCGTCGTACAGGCGGCAGCTGGCGTTTTCAACCTTGGAAAAGTCTTGACCCGTAAAGCTGTTCACGCAATAAACCAAATACTCGACTTCGGCTGGCAAAGTTGCGAGGTTGGTGCGAATGGTTTCGTCGTCACCACTGCCTTCGCCGGTACGGTTGTCGCCGGAGTGATGGATGCTGCCACACTTGCTATCCAGCTGGCGGAACCAGACCTGATCGACCAGCTGCTTGTCCTTGTTCAGCATCAGGCAGGATGCATCCAGGTCAACACTGGCGCGGCCCAGGAAGCCGGAAACGCCGTCCCAGGCCAGGCCCATGCTCAGGGTGGTGAATTTGGTTCCATCAGGCTTTTCGAGCGAGATCCGCTGATTTTTCTGCAGGTTGATAACCGACATGTAGATTACCTCTAGAGGGCAGCCAGCATGGCCAGCTGCCGTTGGCATGGGGGGTTAGGCGGTGGCAGTCAGACCGGCTTGGGCCAGCACACCGATCAGACCCGAGGCGTAGCCCTGGTTGATGGTATTGATCTTCCAGCCGCCGTCGTGGCGATAGATCTCGACCAGCACGACGCAGGTTTCGGTCGAGTAGTCTTCCGATGGGTCGTAGGTGTGGCTGACCTCGCCAGTGTCTTCGTCGATGAAACGCACACCAGTGTTGCTGACCTGGCCGAAGGTCAGGTTGTGAGCCGCCGCGTCGTGGATGGTGATCTGGAACTGGATGCGATGGACATCCGCCGCCACGGCTTCCAGGTCGATGGTGATGGTTTCGGCATCGCCTTCGGCACCGCCCTGGCGGTTGTCGCCGTGGGTTTTCACCGCGCCATCGGGGCTGACCGGGTTGCCGTAGAACACGAAGTGCTTGTCGCTCAGGGCCTTGCCCTCGGCATTGAGCAGGATGGCGCTGGCGTCCAGATCGAAGTCGACACCGTCAGTGGCACGCTTGGCCCAGCGCAGGCCGACTTTCAGCTTTTTCAGCGACGGGTTGGCCTTGGTCAGGTCGATCTTCTGGCCCTTGCTCAGGCTGATGGTAGCAGTCATGTGTAACTCCTTTCGCTTTTGCTTGATATTGAGTTTCAGGTTTTTCAGTGCCGCCCAACACCTGCTGGGCGGCGCGGTGACTCAGGCTGCAACCGCTTCTTCGACAGCCTTCGGGTTGTTCTTCTTCCAGCGCAGGCTGGAAACAATGGCCGCGCCGATCAGGAGGGCACCCGCCAGGGCGGTGAAGACCTCAGGAACATGCACGAAACCGGAGGTCAGCATGATCAGGGCGAGGATGCCGATGGCGTACATCGCGCCAGCTTCCAGGTACACCAGTTCGTCCAGCGTGCCTTTTTTCACCAGGTAGATGGTCAGGCAGCGCACGGCCATCGCGCCGATTGCCAGGCCCAGCATGATGACGATCGGATCCTTGGTGATGGCAAAGGCGGCGATTACACCGTCCAACGAGAAGGACGCATCGAGCACTTCCAGGTACATGAAGCTAATAAAACCGCTTTTCTTGGCAACATCTGCTACAGCTTCGCCATCTTCTGGGTTCTCGAAGCAATGTTTCAGCATATCGAGCAAGAAGAAGACGAAAAGACCGAGCGCACCGGAGTACAGGAAGGTGGCCGACTGCGCGCCTTCAAGCACCGTGGAAACCCCCATCAGCAGCGCCAGCGCAACGATGGTACTGATGCCTTCGATCGAGCCCAGCGAGCCGAATTTGGCTTCCAGGGCGCCCAGCCAGTGATGCTCTTTCTCAGCGTCGAACAGGAAGCCCAGGAACACCATCAGCAGGAACACGCCGCCGAATGCCGAGATGGCCAGGTGAGCGTCATGCAGGTGCTTGGAATATTCTTCGGGGTTGTCGAAGACCATTCGCGCTGTATCCATGAAGCCGATGTCTGCTGCGACTGCAACGATACCAACTGGCAGGATCAGGCGAACCAGGAACACCGCCACCAGGATACCGACCGTGAGGAACATCATTCGCCAGAAATTGCTCATGTCCTTCAAGACTTTCGCATTTACTACCGCGTTGTCAAACGAGACGCTGATCTCCAGGACACCGAGGATCATCACCTTAAACGCAGCGGCAGGGCCGCCGTACATGAATGCGCCGATCATGCAAATGAGCGTGACCAGACCTGTACCCCAGAAATGTCGCATTGATTTTTCTCCAGCACGATGAAGGGTTGATTGCCAAAACGGCAACTTGGGGTGAAGTATACGGTTTATTGGAAGGCTGTCAATAACCCTCTAAAGAATTATTTACGCTTTGGATATCGGTGCTCAACCAGGTGGAATTGCCCCCCTGTTCTTCCACTAACACCTCGATTTTTAAGGAAAATTCTTGCCCTGACCAGCTGCAACCCAGGGTTCTGCTGTCTCGATACGACCAAAAGCCGAGGTTTTCCTCCACCAAAAAATCCTCCGGGACATCGGTGCAGTTGATCGCACCTGGCGCCTCCAGATTTGCGCCCTCATCGATCCACACGCTGGCCAGGTCTGGCCTGTTTTTGGCCACAAAGCCAATGATTTCCGGGCCTGGGGAGGGCAGCCCCGGAATTTCGATGTCATTTTGGGTGCCATCGAGCACAGAGAGAAGCTGGATGAATGCACTGGTTGTTTGCACTTGCGGGGTCTGTGCGAGGGCAAGCGGCGAGGCCACCAGCGAGAGTGTTGCAATATATGTGTAAAGGAACTTCTGGGTCAGACTGAACATGGCGACACCTAGGGGAGAGGGTGTCGCCAATATAGCATCAAAGCAATGCTTATTCCTCGACGACCTCTTCGTCGGCCTCGACCTCTACTTCGGCGTCGCCCTTGCCGCCCTTGCCGCCCCGCACGCGCTGGCTATTAGCAACACGCTTCTTGCGAACTGAATCGAAGGCCTGATACATCGAAATCGCAGACAGCGTGAGCGCGCAGCCGATGCGGCCATCGTACGCGGCCTGATACAACCCGTCCTTGGTGATGCGTTTGAGCGATCGCACGCTCTTGTCGGTCGGCGTGTGGTTTTCGTCCAGGGTGAAATTCCCGTAGTACACATCACAGGCCCCCTTGATGATGTGAGAATCCGGCTTCAGCGGGCCACCGATTTTCTCCATGGGGCGTATCGAAAGTCCGGTCAGGTCGCGCATGGCCACAGCCAGGTTCGACTCTGCGACCGGGCCTGCGGATGAGCCCGCACGGGGAAACTCCAGGGTATACACGCCCTCGATGGGGTTGTAGCGTTCCACCAAGAGGAAGTGGTTTTCACGCACATCATGGATGATCATGATGGCTTGATTGCCCTCGGTGTACTCGATGTAGTTGGAGTATCCCTTGGAGGTTTTGACTTCAAACCCAGGGCCTTCGGCAATCACCTCGCCAACCTTGGCCAGCTTGTGAACGCCGGAATCGGCGTGGTTGAATTTCAAATCCTGAATCAACTCTTCGAGCAAGCCTCGCAGGTACTCGGTGACGAACTCATGAAATTCACGGGCGTCATCGTTGACCACGCCGCTTTTCTGGTACCGGGGCAACACGTCGAAATAGGCGTGCAACGCCGGACGCTCACCGTCTTGATGAATTGCGTCCATCAGCACATCCAGGCGCAGCAAGTCCTTGAAGGCATTCAACCCCAGGACTTCCGCAGCGGCCTGACGCTTTTCAACGAACAGCTCAACCGCAGCGGCTGCCAGGGCAAGCGCACCGGAGCGATACAGCTTGCCAATTTCTGAAACTGGGCCAATTTTGCTCTGGATCAGGGCGGTGAGGGATTCAAGTGTGAGGTGGTTCATCGCGGCATTGAACCTTTCGGTCAAGCCAGTCGACTTGAGAAGCAATACTTCAGGATTGAGCGAACTCATGGGTTTACCCTTCTTCTTATTATTATGGAAAATCACTGCATGCCTATGATTTTGCCATCATCAGAAGAAAGATCAACCCATTATCGATTGGCAATTTCTCGGAAGTTAGGTAGGGTTTCAGCCCTCCCCAACCTGTGGATCCTCGATGTTCCCAGGGCGCCCTGGAATGTCTGCTCTGGGGCAGGCCGACTACCGTGGAGTAACCGTGCCTAGCGCTCTTCAGGTGCTACTGGCGCAGCCGATTGCTCCCTGGCCTGGTCGATGAGCCGTTCACGTTCGACCACCAGCATCTCTTCTGCATCGATGAGCTTGGCCAGGTTCTCGTAATCACGCTCTCCCAGGCTGTCGAAGGCATTGGATTCGCCGTAGGTTTCCACAAATAGCCCCAGCGTGTGCAGTCGATTGAGATACAGCGACAAGGCTGCAATCAGCAGGCCCAATGCGCCGATGGCTGCCAACTGCCGGGCGTCATCGCTGTAGATCCCCCATATCGTCAGCTTCAACGAAATGGCCGGGGAAAAACTGAACACCAGAAAGCCAAGCCAGTAGGTGACGGAGAGGATAACGCCGAAAAAGACGAGGTTCTTCAGCGACTTTCTGAGCCAGATCAGAAAGATATTGAGAAAAATGCTCATGGTGGTTCGCCGCTGCTCTCGATCCTTCTGGAACCCAATCAGTATTCTGCGGATAAACGCGCTCACGGAAACCTCGCCTTGTTCTTATTTTTGGTTATCTAAATTATGCCTAGGCTGCTTCAGCGGTTGCAACACAGCTGCGTGCGCCCCTCTGAAAAAATCATCTTTTTGGTTTTCGCTATATTGACAGTTTGGCAATGGTCGGTATACTCAGTATCAACACACAGGCCAGGAGTCGCCGCCATGATCAGCTTCCGTTATGCAGTGCTCTTTGTTCTTGCCGTATCATCGGTAGCTGCTGTCTGGATGGCCAGCCAAGCGCAATTCTTCGATGACAAGTATGTCGGCCACCTGGTGGTCAACGGCAAGCCACTTGATGTTCAGGCAGAACTGCGCGTCGGGAGCTCGATCTTCAAGCATGACCCCCGCTTCGAGATCAAGCTCGCCTCGGCCAAGCCTGATGAAGCCGTTGCCCAGGGTGCACCACGCTACCTGATGTCGAACACCTTCAATCAGTGCCGGGTCTCGGGCTACGATGACCGACGCGAAGGCAGTGATGCGATCATCTCGGTTCAGTTCAACCCGGAAACCAGCCACAACCCGCTGTGCAACCAGGCTGTCATGAAGATCACGGGCTTCAACACCATGAATGTCGTGTTCCGCAACCAGCAGGGTGGCACCTTCGAAATCCAGGTGGAACGCGACTACGCTCGCAACCCCATCATCACTGCCACCGAATGGTTCGCTTACACCATGGGTAAGCGCGCTGACCGCTTCTACTGATCACATCGCGTTGAAAGCCCCCTTCGGGGGCTTTTTTTTGCTCTCAAATCCACGTGCTGTTGGCGTGATGCCCACTGCAAGCATGACCGTTAGGCAGGGATGGAGCGCCGACATTGCATGAGTTCAACACCGCCCTTGTCTTCAGATCACCATGTCCAGCGCAGTTTCGATGGTGCAGAAGCCGCCCTGGTCGGCTTCATGCCGTGCTGCGGCATCCCGCTGGAAGCCGGGCATGCTGCCTAGGAGGATATCGACCATTACCGGATCACTTGTGATCCGGTAGCTGCGTTTGCTTGCTTCCAATTGCGCCGCCTGCCGGCGCTCAAGCTCAGTTTTGGGCATGCCAAAGTACGGCACGCCCAGGGACAGCGCCAGCGACGTGGAGGCGAAATCATAAGCCCCCAAGACAAAGGACGGCTTGGCACAAGCCAGTCTCGCCAGCGTGTCATCTGCAAATAACTCTGAAGTGCCTATGCGCTCAGGTGCCAGGCCGCAGGCCTGCAAATGCTGCTGGATAGCCTTCCAGTCGTCATTGAGTCTGCCAACCAAGAGCGGCGGCCCAATCGCTGTGCTTTTCGCGACATACTCAAAGGGACTGGCGTTAAGCATCATGCTCGAACGCGGGGTATCGGACATTGACGAAAGAAAGGCAATGCCAGGCCTATTGGTCAGCTCGACGACCCCCATACCCACCATGTCGTGCGCCCAGGCATTCAGCTCCGGGAACAGCTCCAGAGAGCGGCTTTCGTCGACGTTGGGTTCTGTGGCAAGGGTCAGGCAGGGGCAACCCAGCATTGTGGCCACAATCACGGCGCCGGGGGCATTGCAGCAGATCACCTGCTCGGGCTCAAGCTCCTCCAACAGGGTTCGCCAGTTGTTGAACTGAATCTTGCGTAGCTCATCAGTCGTCCAGCCCAGGTAGTGCAGCTGCTGGATGACTCCATCGCCCTCGGCATCGTGCCGAAAGGTGAACTTGGGTGTCGAATAGCCCTTATCCGCCCAACTGATATCGACATCTTTAGCCTTGAGGCTGGTGGCCAGGATGATTTCACATTGGGGCATGCGAGCTCGAAGCTCGGCTGCCACAATCTTCATCAAATGAAAATTCTCAGCCGCCGAGCCCATCTCGCTGGCAAATAGTACGCGCATGGAAAAACCCTCCAAACCTAGATGATAGGTGCAAAGGGCTATTTTATCAATTTATAGCTAACCCGTTAAAGGCCCAGGTCATTCTCCAAGGCGTCTTCCAGGATTTTTCCACTCTCCCACGAAATCTGGCGCACCTGATCTTGGGGAATAAACCGATCCGCGTAATTTCGCAACTGACCAAAGTCCTCAAAGCTGATTTTTGCAAGTTCCGTCATGGACTCCGGGGCGCTCATCAGTTGTGTGCAACGGTTGAGAATTTTCACCCTGTCGGGATGGCCACTGTGCTTTGCCAGTAGCGCCAAGCCATGAAAATCCGCTGCTGACAAATGCGTTTTCTCCTGGCTGATGCAGCCAAGGAAATCTTCACCTTCCACGATGAGGAAGTACGCAGAGAGCCGCGCCATCACCGATGAGTCGGAGAAGATGGCTTGCGCCTTCTTGTCCAGGTAGAGCATTGCCACGACATTCGACAGCGACCCTTCATAGGCACGGTGTCGACTACCCATTTGCTCCAGGCCATCAGCGAGCGTGGCACTGAAGCTCGCTTCGCTGCTCATCGACCCCAGGAATGCCTGTCCCGTCTCCAGGACATTCGGCTGCCTGGCGGATCGATTCAAATGTGCTTTCAAGCTGCCAGGCTTTCCACCCGCAGCGGTGAACAGTTTTTCTAAAAGCTCAAAGTTTTTGAAGCTAAGTGGCTGCACTTGATCATTGAAGACTGCTCGCTCGGCAAAATATTTGATTTCCCGCTGCCCAAACAAAGGTAGTGCAGGCAGGTTGGTCAAATCCAGATGATCGCGTGATATGATTTTGTTTGCCAGTTCCTGGGCGATGCTCCGCCCCTCTGCAGTCATCACCTGGTTGTACAGGTCGGGATTGTGCTGATGGAGAGCAACCAGGGCATTCTCGGTGGAGGCGGCTCGGATGACAGCAAGGAACACCCCCTGCGCGTAGCCTACATCTGCTCTGGGATCCAAATGAGGCATCCCATCAGCGAACTCCATCAGTGTGGACAAGGTCTGCAGGTTGGCGAATATGTAATCCACGCCCCATTGAAGATGGCCCTCGTCAAACACCTTGGCGAGCATGAGGCTGATCATCCGCGAGTAGGCATTTTTCTCGTGTTCATGGCAAAACAAATAGGGTTCGGCTTGGCAGAGGTTGTTCAGGAGTAGCTTGCACCAGCCGACTTGGGGCATGTTGACGTAGTCGTAATAAATGCTGCCCATGTCGCGCATCTGCTTGACGGAAGGAACCCCACCCAGTTTCAGAGCGGCATCCGCCATCCTGAAATACTCTTCGTGTTCATCGAGTCGGGCCGAAAACATGTAGGAGGCGGCATTACCGAGCGCAGTTGGTACCGGGCAGATGGCATAACACCTGGCCATCAAGCCAGTTTCACTGACGATCCAGGTGAAGTTCGCAAGCAGGTACTCCGCCATGTCCTGGGCATGGCGTACATAGATCCTGCAGGTGGCAGGCACTCCCTCGAAACCCATCAGCTGCTCACAGGCTTCCAGGCTCTGAGTGATGATCCCAGCGTAATCGATCTCCCGATTCCATTCCCGTGCATGACCAAGCTCGATTCGAGACATGCGCAGCTGCTCACACAGGCGGTTCATCTCGGTTGCCGAGGTTGGGCGTATTGAGTCGTGCATCGTGTCAAAGCCCCATGTCGATTTCAAGTAAGTGGGTGGCAAGCTGCTCATTCTGCTTTCGCTCCAGAATATCCGTTACGGCGGGCTTGGCACCCAGGTTTTCAAGCAGCTTGATCCCCCGAGCCACCTGGTCGACCTCATTGACATCATCGAAGAGAAAGCCACAAGGCTTGGTGCTAAGCCTGTGCGCGTACGCTTGGCCAAAGAGGGCGAGCCTCACTGTATGGTCGTTACCGAGTTTCCGGTTTGCCTGGTCAATGGTCAGCAGCTTCGTGAACAGTTTGCGCAAATCGGCTTCACCGGCTTGCTCAATGCGCGGCGCAACCAGCTCGACAATATCCAAGGACTCTTCCCTGACAGCTTCAAATACCTGGTGAAGAGGAATGGAGTCGAAGACATCCCGGTAGGACGAAGAATACTCCAGGCGCAAGCGCATGCGTAGCCATTGGCCTTCGCTGATATCATCCAAGACACTCTTGGTTGAAACGGACTTTGGGTTGAAGTGGCAGCTTTTAGCCTTCAGCTTCTCATCATAGCGCGCCAGCAAGGGTGCTATGGATTGGTAAAGAAATTTTGCGACTTCAGGGCTGGCTTTTGTGCCTCGCCTTAGCGGATCCCCCGTCCATTCCAAGATGGCTTTTTGTGTTTCATTGGCCAGTATCTTCTTGCCGATCGTTCGGGCAATGGAAAAACGAGGGTTGTCCTCACTGGAGGGTGCCTTCGGGTCATCATAGGCCGCAATGCTGAACCCGATATCGAGCACATCATCAACAGTAACGGCCATGCCAGGGTTTGCGACCATGTGCGCACAAGTGCGGTCAAAGAGCAATTGCGACTGGGTTTCAATGATCACCGCTTGAAGGGTGTCCCAAGTATTGTGCAGGTGGGAGCGTTCTGAATGACCGAACATCAGTCCAACGGAGCGCCAATAGGCACCGGCATACCCCAGGACGTCACAGTTTGGGTATTGCAGCTGCATGGCGCGAAGAATCGCCTCCAGGTTGTTCGCATCTTGAGTTCCATTGGTGCCTGTGCTGATCAACTTCTCGTCGAGCAGGTCGATCAGCTTAGCCAGCTGATCAAGACCCATGTTCGTCAACACGTCATCGGTGAGGTAGCCGTTTTCCATGAAAGGGTTGGCCTTGACGGCTAGCAGGTAAGAAAACACGTCGCTTTCACCGACCTTTTCGAAGGGATGATAATCCCAATCCTGCCCCTCTTTGAACTCATAGACGTCTATGCTCGGGTATTGCGCGATGCCCCGCGTGCGGATATGCGCGGCGAACAGGCTGTTTTTAAGCTCCACGGACGCGGTGGCCAGCAGCAGCCTTGAGAGTCGTTCGGGTTTGAACGCCTGCATCGGGAAGCGGCTGAACGCTGCCGTGACTTCATTTACCAGGGTGCTGCGAGTGTACGCCCAGGAGAAAGCCCGCTGGGCATCAACCGGGGGCTGGTACGTGCACAACTCCCGCTCAATGGCCCCCCAGAATGTCTCGAACCATGGATCGACTTCATCGTCTCCCAACCTCCGCCAGCCACCGGCCAGGCCGTTAATGGTGGGTTCCGGTACACGATAGGTGAAATTGCTCATCATAGCCCCAGATCCACCTGAAGTTTGGCTTCGTTAAACCATTCATACGACGAATAGTTCATGGGGCTGTCGCCTGTGTGCTTGATCCAGAAGTCCAGCGATTTGAAGCTCCCCGTGTAGAATTCGGCCAGGTATTGCCGGGCTTCAGCCTGATAGCCACACGCCGTTATCATTGCCCACAGGTGCAGAAAGTGTTCTGCCAGATGAGGATTTCGCTTCACATCACTGGCCACCTTTGCCGACAGCACCTGGCCCCCGCTATCACCCTTTGGCCCATTATGGCCATTGAGCGTGGTGAAGTCCTTGAGCAGTTGCATGAAAAGAGCGCCCGAGGGCCCTTCATACCGAAGCTGCGTATCCTCCCAGGACGACTCGTAGTATTGGCCGGAAAAATCCTGATCGCTCAGGGATTTGATGTTTTCAAATATACCCTGGAACTTGCTGTGCAAGCGACCGTTGTTGTTAACCTCGGGGGATTGACTCAGGCTCAGGAGCACGTGGTGATCCAGGTTGAGCGTGTCAGGATTGAAAGTTCTGCACCAATTGAGGGCTGCCTCACTGCGCCAGGGGGTTACTGAACGTCCCTCCATGACTTTACTGATTTCCACACTTACGGAATGACCAAGTACCCGACAGGGATTGAAAAAGCGCGCCGCTTCATTCTCAACGACATAACCGCTGCCATGCACCTCATGCGGAATAACCTTTTCAGCCGCTGCACCTACCGCGTTGTAGTCAACCAGCAAGCTCGCCCGAGCGTAATCATCAGCGATCGAGTCCTCGATGATGGACATCACCTTTGCGGAAAATGCGGTGGCGTCGAGGTAACCCTTTTCTTTGACCCCCTGGATGATGCACTTCACCACACGGTTGATGTCCGGGGAGGCAATGTCGTAGTTTCCCGCAGCCACCTGCCTAAACGTGTGCATCACCATTTCGCCGCTGATGTTCACCAGCGAGGGCGTGTATTGAGCGAAAATCTCCTTGCCATGTTGGACAATGCCGCTGACAAGCTCATCCAGGGCTTGAGTGTCGCCGGTCTTACCGATATGGGTTAACACATCCGTGACAAACACTGCATCAAGCCGCCCTTGGCCAACCTGTTGCGCCTGAATAACCCCGATGATTTTGAACAGGTCGTCGAAGTGGCGAGATTCAACCAGCCGCTGGGCATAGCCCTCCATCCCCTCGAAGAAATTCACATGGGTGCGCGCATCCACAAAGCTGCTATCGGGGTAATGCTGCTCGCCCCAGCGTATGACATTGCGCAGGGTTTCCTGAATGCGATAGGAGACTTTTTCAAGCTGGTGCAGCGGCGTGGATTCCAGTGCCTTGCCGACAAGCTCCTGACTGAGAAATCGCATCGCCTGTTCAGATAGCGTTGCAGTCTCGACGACACTTTCCAGTACTGCCCCAAGGGATGCCCGCACTGTGCTGTCGAGCTCCGGGTAAGGCGCCCACAGGCGAACAAACTTTTTATCGTCAAGGAAGGACTGGATTTTCGGATTCATGGTATATTGCCTTGTGATTTAAGTCAGAGTAGCACGTCAGATGGGCACGATTGAAGACGATTTTGTACTCAAAGCCGAGGCCTTGGCGCGGGAGATCTACGCGGGCAAATACAGGTCTGGCGAGAGCAGGCGCGCCTACATTGAGCACCCTTTGGCGCTGGTTGCCATCTTACGGCGCCATGGCGTGTCAGACCCTGTTACCCTGGCAGGGGCTTTGCTGCACGATGCGGTCGAGGAGAATGAGCATGACCCGCAGGTGGCCATCGCCATAGAAAGGGAGTCGGGGACAGAAGTGCTGGCGCTGGTGCTTGAGCTCACTGATCTCAACGGCGTGTCGCGAGAAGAGCGCAGGGCCGAGCAGATTGCCCGCGCCAAGGGTTACAGCGTGCGGGCTGGCCTGGTCAGGACGGCGGACAAGCTCGCCAACCTTTCTGAGATCCTGGACTCACCCCCAAAATGGGCGCCAAAGCACGTCATCGCGTATGCCCGTTTTGCCATGCAGGTGGTGGAGGTCTGTGGCCATGTGTGCCCAGCCATGGCCCTTGAGTGCCAGCAGGCCTATGAGCAAGTTCTCGCTCGATATGCAGCGCCGCAAAGCGCGCCTCAAACGCCCAGCTCATAAGCCAGGGCGGCTGCACGAAAGGCTTCCGGAACCTGTTCTTGCCACCGCTTGGGCAGGTTCATGTGCTTGATCAACAACAGCAGGCGAGCCTCGGTCTGGCAAGACTGAATGGCCTGGCGCTTCTGCTTGGCCGTCATCAGCCAGGAGGCCACCAGGTACAGTGACGGGTTGCTGTCTCGGTCAGCCCTTGTCAGCAGTTCGTGCCAACCGTCTAGGTTGTCAAAGCCAAGCGTGTGTTGCCAACTGATCATCTCGTGACGCACGGCCAATTCAATGACCATTCGGTGGTACGCATCGGGCTTGCTGGCGTACTTTTCGCAGGCATCGGCGAACTGCTGCTCCGAGACTTTGGCACCCAGCGCCAGCATCTTCTGGGTCAGGTCAGCGGACTTTGCCTGGTAGGGATAATTCATCGCCACTTTAGCGGTGGCGGCGTCGAGTCGCGTGGGCAAGGCACTGCAGAATTCAACAGTTTTTCCCTCCGCCATGGCTTGATCCTGCATATCCCAGATATGACTCGCCAGCCTGGCCCTCACATGGGGATAGCGCAGGGCCACTTTGAGGTCAGCCCAACGCCCCTGAAATGTACAGTCATTGAGAAATGAATCAATTTCATCTGCGGCAGCAGATTTCGAGATCGCTGCCGACAAGTCGGGCTTGGCGCTGGAGTCAGTCATCTGGAGAGAATTCGAAGACATATGGATGGCACCTCTGCTTACCCCGATGGTAGCGCGAAGGTTTCATAAGTGCCAGTGATTTGATCAAGGCGCCAGGCGTATCGCCGATGATTCTGAAAATGGCTTGATCGCTAGCTGCTGATACCCGTCTGCGGTTTGTCGCAGAATGACCAAATGGCACGCATTCATGCTTTCCAGGGACTCTGGGTTCACACCAAAGCAGCCAATGACCACGTCTTTTGAATCATTGAACAAGACAAATCCATCTAGGTGTTTTTGGGCGTGGGGTTCATTGGTAAAGGGAATATCCCCTTCGCTGGCTGGCCATATCAAGGCACAGAATGGAACGCCATCCTCAGCGCCAAAAGCCAGCTCGAATCTGTTGATCGTGCGGGTGATGCTTGCCATGTTGGTTCCGTCTTCGATTTATACGTTTATTGTATAAGGGATTCTGGATCAAGGCAATTTTCATCACCAGGTATTTATGCTCACAAGCCCAGCTCGATGCCAAGCTGATCCTCACGCCCTTTCTCGTCAGCTCGGACAAAGTCCTTGCTGCCGACACCCGTGGTGTTGATTAGAAACGCCATGATGAAGGGATCACTGGTTTCAGCTATCCGTACGATTTCGCCGCGATCAAGCTCTGCCAGGCCGCGCAGCACGGGCTGCAAGCGCACCTTGAGTTGACCTGTGCCGACCGATGCCAGTTTCGCCAGGGCTTTGGCCACCGGGTCGTCACCGGTCACGGCATAGAATGGTGTGGTGCACATGGCCTGAACTTCGGCGACAAAGCTGATCAGTTCCTCCGTGGAGGCCTCCTCTCGGAAGAATCGCTCCAGGTACTCGCCGCCAAGCGCATCGTTGCCAGCCGTTCTCACCAGATCCGACCAGCCGCACATTTTTTCCCGGAGCCTTCTCAGGCCCTGAAGCTCTTTGCCCATTGCGGGTTGCTGGGTGACCTGTTTCATAGTCCGAGATCCCTTTCCAGTGCCAGCACCTGCGAGTTGGGGAAGTGCTCAACCACCAGCCGTTTTTGATCGTAGGCGACTGCCATGTACAGATTTTCCGCTGCCTGGATGCTCATGTCACCTGCTATCTTCGCAGTTTCTGCCACACCTGCGAAATGACAGGCGTTGCGGATCGATGTCGATACCGGGTTGTTGGACAGACGCTGGGTGGCATAGGCGTACTCGATGAGCTCGAAATCACTCATGGCATGGATGTCCTTGTTCGCCATCTTCAACTCGTATGCCAGCAATCGAAAATCAGGGACATTCGCGACATTCTTGTCGAACACCCCGCGCAGTGCCGCCAAGTAGTGCTTGAGGAAGCCCTCACCACCCAGGATACGCACACCAGAGTCCATGATGGGCCCAGCAGGCAGGAGTCGATAGCGAGGCATCAGCTCGGGAAGCCTGCGTACGCACATTTCATGCAGCCTGGGCGCCACGTCTTGCATGGCCAAGTATTGCGTGGAGACCCAGTGGAGCAGTTCCAGAGGCGGGGTTTCACTCTGCATTCTGAGCAGCTCAGCTTGAAGCTGCGGGGTCTCAAGCAGCGCATCCTCGCCAAACGTTGAAAGCGCCAGCTTGAACGAAGTGACAGGCCCATCGCCGCTGCAGTTGCGCTGCCCGAGCAGATTGGATGCGAACAGTTCCTTGACCGCCTCATCGCCGAGCACCGCTCTGAACCCCTGCAGATAGGACGGCTTGATGCCCGCCCCGGAGATGAACATGTCGCGGAAAAACACTTCGATGACGTCGAATTCAAGTTTGGTCTTGGTGAAGTGTTCCAGGTACTTCGTGAACGTCTTGGGGTAGTCCACGGCAATGAAGAAGTCACTGTCCCGTGCAACCGCGTTGAAACTGTCGTGCCCGCCCACGTACTTGCTGACCAGACCCGCCAGGGCGGTATCGATCAGGTCAGAGTCTTTGAATTGATCCCTCATCATGTTGCTGATGCAAGGCAGGAGGTTGATCCGTCCGGTGTAGGACTGAATCCAGCCGGCAATACGCCTCTCATCGGGAGGAACGCCCAGGGTGGCAGCCAGCTCGATTTCTTTCGAAATCAGGCTGACTACGCCCGACTGACCGATCGCTTCGGTGCTGGCAATGGTGGGCATCAATTTCGTGTAGGTGAGCACGCTCAGGCTGTCGCACCAATGATTGATGAATTGCCACTTGTCTTTGTCGGGCCACTGCGCAAAGGCGTTGAGCAACGGCGTCATGTGCTTGATGAAGGCGTCATGCGGGGCATTTGGGCTGCCGCCAGTGCCCAGGTGTGCCGCAAGGCTTTTCACCGCCATTTGATTGACCCAGAAGGCGTCACGAAACGCAGCGAGGGTATTGCTCTCTGTCGATGGGTAGTCGACGGCAAGCGTGTTGCGCTCAATGCTTGCCTGCAGGGCTTCCAATCGCTGTGAATCAATTTGGTGGCGCATGGGTACTCTCCTTTCTTGATATTGTGGCGCCGGATAAGCGCATGGATCAAGCGCCCTTCTCCGCCTTTGCCTGCGGTTTGTCGTCACCGGCATACTGGTCAAAAGGAGAGCGCCATGAATCTGAATCACACCCCATTGATCGATGCATCTGCCGAGTACAAGGAAGCGCTTTGCGTGCTTCCTGGTTCCAGGGGTAGCTCGCTCACTGACTTTGATCGCACCCTGTCCCAGATGGAGGGGGATCTCAAACACCAGGCCATGAACTGGCTTCTGGACGGCGCGTTTCTGTGGCAGAAGCGCGACCTCTTGGACTACCTGGTTGAAAACGGCGTAACTCAGCAGCCTGGCTTCTTCAGCGACCTCTCTGGCGCATTGACGCTCTACACCCGTGTTCGCACCGCGAATCTTGCCCATAACGACAAAATCTTGGGCTTCATCGCCCTCCTCCAGGATTATGCCGCGACTCTGGGTGATGAGTTCAAACGCGAGGCCGTTTGCCACCTGCTGCCTCGCAGTGATCGGGCAATGGTCGTTGAAGAGGATTACCGCGAGGAATTCGAGCAACACCTGGATTTGTTCAGAATGGTTTTTGGCAAGGATGTATTTCGGGATCCTGAAATTGGCAATATGCTGCTGTGCCACATTGCGGAAAAGCCTAGCCATGCCTGCAAGTACGGGCAGGTTTTCACCACCCTGATCAAGCACATTGGTGACGATTTTCGCTTCAACGATTATGACGTGACAGCCCGCTTGCTAGAAGACAAGGCCTATTGTTCACAGCCTTTTTTCGACGCTCATCAACAGTGCGTTGCAGGCCTCTTGAGTCAACTAAAGCGTCCCGCCATGCACAGCGCATCACTGGTGAAGCTGGTAAGCGCCATGGGGCACGTTGTCCTACCCATCCTGGCAGGCGATGAGCGTCTTCCTATTGGCTCAGGCGTTATGAGCAATCTCAATGCCTACTTGCTCTATGGCAAGGAAAGGGGTCAGGCAGGCCTGGCCAGCCATCGCCAGATTCACGAAGCGTTGGCCAGGCGGGTGCTTAGCCACCCTGCCTTTGCAAGTCAGGTGTCAATTGCACCGGATTTGCGCTCAGTTCCTGCTAACCCCTATGCCGGTTTGACCACAATCGTGGCCAGGCAGGAGGGCGTCAGTCTCACACTCAGGCCTGCAGAACTTGAAAGCTTCAGCGAGATGATTGCTGAAACACGAGATTTCACTGCAGAAGACCGCCGCGAGTTGCACGCCTTTCTGAAGGAGCAAGTGGGTTACGAAGTCCTGAGTGCCTATGAGCGTGCCCGCAAAACCAGCCCGGAAAACCCAATTGTTTGCATGATGGCTTCCCTGGATCCAGAGATGCTTGTTGACGCTTGCCTGATACAGGTCTGCTATGAGCAGATCCTTAAGCACGGCTCGAAAACACCACCTAGCGCAGCGGATGCCCCCCTGCTTGAGGCTGCGAGAAGCGCAACGCGCAATAACAGCGCAAACCCTCATGCGAAGTTTTACAAGGCGACACGCTGCCTGGTCGAACAGATGGACGACGCCAGAATCATGGCGCATCTACCCAAGAACAAGCGCTTTGCCCAGCAGATGGTGATGAGCAATTTGGTCAAGGATCGGCAATACATTGCCCTGCTCACCCCACGTCAGCAAGAGGACATGCTGAGCAAAGATCTGGGTCTATGAGCGCACCAGCCCCTGAGCGGCGCTGAGCTCTTCACGGATCGCGGCGGTGCGCTGCTTGATGTGGTTGTAGGCATTTACGCCCTCGGTCACGATCGGCATCACCAGCTCAACATTGGGTTCTGGCATCTGCCCTGGCGACAGGGCATGCACCGCGCTTTTCAGGATCTGGGCGTGGTTGATGGTGTTGGTGTTGGTGTCAGTCATGCGATGCCTCCACAACAGCCCTGACCGGGCCATCTTTGAATGTGAGTGTGAGTAAGGTTCCTGCGGGTGCCTGGGTCGAAGATGTCACAAATCCGTCCGGGCTCTGTGCATAGGCATAGCCTCGCTGCAAAATGGCCAGGGGGTTAGCAGCCATCACTTCGGAAATCCACTGATCGGCCTGAGCCTCAGCTTTGTCCAATTGCTTGTGGGCATGGTGAAAAACCAGTTCAAGATCCTGATTCGCCTGCTCCATGATGGTTTGCAGGGCGATCTCGGTATGAGCGCGCAACTGATCCATCGACCGCTCATTGCCAGACTCGGCCTTGTCCAGCTGCATTTCAGCGGCAGTTACCAGGCGCTCGATGTCGCTATCCGCCCGCGCTTCAGCGTTGCTTAACTGTGCTTGCGCATGGTCAAACAGCTGGACGATGCGCGTGTCAGCGTCATGCTCTGCCCGGTCGAGCACCTGATGAGCAATACGGGTGAGATTAAGAAAGTTTTCATGAATCTCGTTTGCTGCTCGGACAATGGTTTCCTTGATATGGGAAATCACCAGGCTGGGCGTTGCGAATCGGCTGTGGGCCACCTCATCGAGCAACAGCTTATCGCGCTCATGACCAATGCCAATCATCACCGGCATGGGCGTGCGGCAAATGGCATGTGCCAGGCGCCTGTGATTGAGCTGGTAAAGCCCTGACTTGTCACCTCCTCCTCTAATGATGATGAGCGCCTGGTAGGGCAGCGCTCGATGCATGTTCACCACCTTGGCCATCGCATCGACGATGAGGTCGCCGGGATTTTCCCCTTGAAACGCGCAATGAAAGTAGTCGAACTGACAGATGCCCAGGGCATGAAGGCGATCAGCCTCCACCCGAAAGTCACCAAGCCCTGCCGCATCGGGCGGCGAAATCACTGCCAGGCGCGTGAAATCATCAGGCATGGCCAGGTTTTTGTTGAGGGTGTAAACGCCCTTTTCCTTCAGAAAAGTGCGAATGTCCCTGAGTCTGGACTCCATGTCACCCAGCGTATAGGTTGAGTCCAGGCCGAGCACCCGCAGCTTGAAGCCGAAGCTTTCGTGGAAGATCGGCTTGACCTTAACCAACACCTTCATGCCCGATTGAAGCTTGTTGCTGGTCTCCGCCTCAAACCGTGTCACATGCGCCGCGTCTCCTTTCCAGATCACGGCACTGGCCTTGGCAACTTCACGGCGATTGCCATCGTATTCAACCAGCTCCAAGTAACGATGAGCCCCAGCAGAAATGGATAGAATTTCGGCGGTAATCCAGGCCTCGGCGAAGGACGAAGTAACGACATCCTTGACGCCGCCCAGGTAGCGAGAGAGGGGTGTGGACTGCATGTGCTTTCCCAGATCGGTACATGCAGCCAGTATAACGCAGTGAGCAGAATATTATGCGGCGATTATCAGGCTTTCGGGCCCGGCGCGGAGGCACCGTCAGGGCCGGCAGGGCCATTGCCCACATCCTTTGAATGCTCCTGCTCCTTTTTCATGTCATGCGCATGATCTTCAAATTCATTGAGCTTCTTCTCCATTTTGGCGACAAGCTTGTCGTAGTCCGCGCCATAGCCCGAAAAGCCATTGGACATCTCTTCATTGCCCTGACCAAATACCTTTTTGAGCATATTGATGATGCCTTCGACCATTTTCTTGAAGGTCAGGTAAATCGCATCCGCCTCGTTGTACGGTTGCTCCTGAGGCCTCATGCGCTCAAACGCGTTAGCCATCTGCATGGCTTTCTGCCGTTGCAATGCGTTGGGGTCATCATTTGCGTGCGATTCCTTGAACTCGGCAGCGGCCCGCATGGCGTTTTCGAAGCCCATGTTCCGTGAGGCCTGGGTGGTAATGTTTTCTGCGCTGGGGTCGCTGGGCAGCACAGCGGACAAGGTGTCAATTTTTGCGCTGACAAGGCCTGCAGCGCCCCCAGAGCCCTCCAGCAGGGGTGCGGCATTGCTTTTCAGGGAAGGTTCAACGGCTGACGCGGCGGGATTGCTCATGGGAAACCTCTTTTCTTTGATTATGCCATGACCAAAACGCCTGTTCCAGATTCTTCGTTTTTTGTGTATATTGTCTGACGACCGCCGAATGATGATGGCTCAACCAAGGCCAGGAGGGATCATGTCACACCGCACATCAAAAATCTGGGGCTGGCGGCAGCGGTTCATCTATCGCCTGAATGACGTTGTGGCCATCCTCTGTGTGATCGCGTTGGTGGCGATATTGATCATTCATGGCTTTATCAAAATGCGGCTGAGTGTCTCGAAAACCCTAGCCATTTTGAACTCAGATGACCTCGGTGACGCCCCTGAGCCATTCCATGTTCTCAAATACATACTCTGCCCTGAGCAGGGGTGCCAGACCTTTGAGGGGTACATAGGGCGGAAAATTCAATCTATGAGTAAGTGGCCTATCACAAACAAGGATGGTATCATAACCGCCAACATGAAACTTGCCATGCTCAGCAAGGCGGTAGAAATTGACTGTCTTCCCGCCAAGTTCCAAAAAGGGCCATTGCTGATTTCAATGCTGTCGTGGTCATCTTTCCTTAAAGTCGGCCCCTCCGCGTACGAAGACCCCTACTTGCTTGAGCTGCTCGTCGCAACCGATAACTTCCCAGAACAGCCCCTGCAAAAGAATTCCCTGGATGCTGAATCCATCAGAATCATTGACACTTACTCGAAGTATCCGGATCGGTGGATGCGCGCTGACAGGTCGGCACATGACACGATTGATCCGTTAGTATCGCTCAAGACACTGCTGCATGACCTGGCACATGCCGACCTGACCGAACAGGAACGGTTCAAGAAACTAGAGGAAACCATAACCCTGTTGATCGATCACAGACTTGACATGGAGCCCTGTCAAAACGACCTGGAGATTAGGGTCTTGCAAGAGCTCTTGGACAATGGCCTGGGGATTTACCACGTCCGAGTAGAAGATCGCCGAAAGGTTAAGGCAATGAACATTGCTGCAGAAGGTATTAATCTCCACCTGCTGCAAAGACTTGGCACCAAGCAACAAGTCGATCATATCGCCAAGACCCCTTTCCGTGGTTATTCTGAAGATGATCATATTTGCATTTTAGGTTTTTTAAGTTCTCGGCCAAAGCTGTTCGAGCGACTTGCTGGAAAGTGGAATGTAACACCAGAAATGGTGGCTAACTATATACGCTCCGGGGCATCGCGAAAGCCGATTTTTTTTGATCATCCATCATTCATCGACAATATCCCCATGCTGGTCGCGGACTACCCTGATGTTGCCTTGAGCATGATAAACAATCATCAGTTTGATGGCCGTACTTTGACAATCAGTAGCGCATTACTGTCAGAAGCGGAAAAACTACCCGAACTTCCAGCCAAAATCACCAAACTCTCGGCACTGAGTCTTATTGAGCGAGCACGCCGTAAGGGATGCTTCTATAGCCTGGCCCAGCTCAAGCGTAGGGACATAAATACTGTGCTCCAAGCAGCGCTGACGCCAGATCAATATACCTTCATCCGGAAAAAATTGATGGTCAGCTCCAACAATGCCGATCTATCGAAATTACCTGACTCCGTCCTCGAAGACGTGTGCATGGAGGAATTGGGGCTTTGAGGTGGAGTAGGGCCTTGCTCCTGTGGGAAACTGAAAAGAAAAAGGTTTCCCCATGCGCAAAAGCACCTGGAGGGCCTACCACGGTAGCCCATTTTGCATAGAGCGATTTGACTATGCCTTCACCAAGCACGGCGACGATATCTTCGGCTCGGGCTTTTATTTTGCAACCCACCTCGACGAGGCTCTCAAGTATGCATCGGACAAGTCCAGTCTCAGCACAGACCAATTAAGGATAAACCCGACCATTCACATTGCTGATATAACCATGAAAAACCCATTGCCTTCAGACTACGAAGGCGAAATCACCCAGGCCCAGGTGCGCGAAATCATCCGCCTTGCTCCTCAGGAATCCCGTGAAGAGGGGCTGTGGAAGTGGGGTGATCTGGGCAGTGACTCGCAAGCTTCAGTGATAAGCGATGCGGCACCGGCCTATGCAGGCTTCCAGTCAGTCCTGAGGGGCTTGAACAACCTCTCCAACGATTTCTTCCAGGGGGAGATCCGCGCCTTCAATAACGCGGTGCAAAAGGTACTGGGCTATGATGGCGTCATCCATCGTCTTGTTGATCGCAAAAACTATTTCCTGGTCGCCTGGTTTCCTGAGCAAATCCAGATCATCGAGCGCACACCTGCTGCCATCATCCGACGCAACCTGCAGCTAGCTGAGGCAAGCCGCCAGGGCGACTCAGACCCAAGCCCTTGAGCATTGGGTCATCTTCAGACCTTGCGGTATACTCAACTTTTTACCAGCAAGGTCAACCAGGATGAGCAAGAAAGACACTCCGGTCTTCGAACTCCACAAGCTGATGATGCACAATACTGAAGAAGGGGTTCGTGCACTCAGTGGCAAGGGCGCGAAAAAACTTACGCGCCAGCAGTTGATCCGGGATGTCGCGCATCATGAGCCCCAGTTTATGGAGTCGCTCAACTTCATCATCATGGCTGAAGAGCTGCTTTGGAGTCGCCGTAGCAAGCGGGTAATCCTGCCGGAAACCCCCGAAATTTTTGAACGACTGCTCAATGCCGAATACACCATGGCAAGCGCAAAAGGCTTCAACCTGCCCTACTCCTCGTTCACCCTGGCGATGCCAGCGGGCCTTAAACACCGGGGCATCGAGCTACCCCCTTGCCTGGTTGACTATGGCCCCTACGAACAGTCTGACGCTCGGATCATCCATCCGTTTTGCGACTACATCGACGCCCCTCGGTCGGATGTTCATATTGAAGATTGCACACCGGGCGCTTACTGCCTGAGCATCACCTACCGTGAGGCGGGAACAATGGCCTATGCACGGGCAATGATCTCCGATGATGACCTCCCGACCATTCTGGAATCTACCAGCCCGCAGGAGTGCCGAGAGCGCATTGGCGATTATGAAAAGCTCAAGCGCCTGGTCGAGATGAACGATACCGACTACGAAATCCAGTACTGGCTACTGCGACTGGTGTCAGCCATTGGCATTTATCACGTGGCTACATCAGGCCAGCATTTGCACGAAGGCTTCCCTGGGAAAAAGCCACCCACGCTGATCAACAAGGATCCTTCCCAAATGATCCTGATGTCTTACCTCTCGACCGCCACTAGCACCGAGATCAAGCCGGCAATCAAGAAACCGGTGCTGGCCAAGGAGGCCCTGTCGCTCGACTCCGCCTGGCACTTCAACCAGAGCACTGGCAGCAGCTATGATGAAGATGAGGCTGATGACAATCCGTTCAGCCTGTATTTTGCGTCCGGAGGACAATAAGCAATGCGCGCCAAAGCCCTGGAAGACCTAGTAAAGCACCTGGAGTACGCTCCCGTGGAGTGCGATGGCATGGCGCGGCTGGTGGCCACAGTACTCACGCAACACAAAGTTGCGTATCAAGGAATGGCAGGCACGATCACACCCAAAGGCTGTGACTACACGATCCCGCACTTCTGGGTGCAGGTTGGCGAACTCGTGATCGACTATCGGGCGCAAATGTGGCTTGGGGATGGCAAGGACATCCCCCACGGGGTGGTCAACCTATCGGATTACGCAGCGCTCTATCAGGGCGAGCCCTTTCAGCTTGATCCATTGTCTGCGACGCTATACGAGATTATGAAAATGCCGTTTCCCATTGAACTGAGAAACGGCTTTCGCGAATCTGAAGGGCCGGGCAACTAGCGGCTATTGCAAGGCCGCTTCACTGTAATCCAGGTCAGTAATCAACTGTCGCATGGCTTCATCGTCAATCAAGCGTTTGCGACGCAGTTTGAACAGCGCCTTGCGCTGCACCCCAATCGCCTTGAGGCGCAGGTCTCGCTCAAGGGCTTCCATCGCCTGGGCGCGCTCCCGAACATTATCCACAGAGTCCAGCGCATCCACATCCTGGCGATAGTCCGCCATGACCCGCGCCAGCACTTCGGTCATCATCACTGCTTCACCCGCATCCTTGCCGATCGAGTGAGTGTGCTCCCATTCCTCAAGAAAGCGGATAACTGCGCTGGAAGCTGTGACTTTTGCCAACAAAACCTCTTTCGCCTGGGATTTCTCGGCATCACCCTGAACAAAGCGCAGGAACACCGGAATCCCCAGTGCGCCAACCACCAGTGACAAGATGATCACCCCCATGGCAAGGAAGATCATGATGTCCCGACCTGCGAACAGTTCACCTGCGATCACTACCGGTACCGACATGACCGCCGCCAGGGTGATAGCCCCTCGCACACCCGCAACCGTCATCAAGCCGGAGACCAGCGCATCTTGCTCGGGCTTGTGCGGCGTTCTGGTAAGGCGCTTGTACAGCACAGTCAGCTTCTTGTAACCGTAAATCCAGACAAAGCGGGTGACAAAAATCGAAGCCGTGATGAGCACCACATACTCCGAGAGGTCAAAGAGGCTGAAGGTGTTGAGGTTGTGGTTGCTCACCGTCCCCTCCAGAATTCCAGGTAGGGCGTTACCCAGAATCACGAAACATGCACCCTCCAGCAGAGCGACGATCACATGCACGACCGATCGGTTCAACATGCGGGTCTGGATATTTTTGGGGAGCATCTCCAAGCGGGACTGCATCCAGCCAGCGCCTACAGCGGCCAGAATGCCTGACAGGTGCAGGTGCTCTGCCATGACAAACGCGGCAAAGGGCACCAACAGCATCAGGAACACCGGGGTAATCGGGTCAAAGAAGCCCCGCGCCGCCATCATCGACTTGCCTTTACCGACCAGCCAGCTGATCGCCCCGCCGACCGCCAGGCCGCCCACTGCCATGAGGATCAGCTTGAAACCCGCCTCTACCGGAGAAAACACACCTGACAGCAAAGCGGTAATTGCTACAGCAAAGAGCGAAAGAGAGCTTCCGTCATTGAGAAGACTCTCGTAGCCCAATTTACGACTAATTCGTTCTGGTAATTTTCCATGCGCCAAAGCCGCAACCGCCACTGCATCAGTCGGCGCCAGCACCGCCGCCAGGGCGAAACAGGCGGCCAGTGGAATCACCGGCAACAGGTAATTGATGAAGAAGCCGCACAAAATGACGGTCAATACCACCAGGCCGATGGCCATGCCCAGCACGGGCCCGCAGTCCTTGGCAAAGGAATTTTTCGGCAGTGAATACGCTTCTACCCAAATCAGTATAGGGATGAAGAGAACCATGAAAATTTCAGGCTCAATTTCAATGCGAACCCCATAGCTTGGAATCGCAATCAACGCCCCCAAAGCAATCTGCAGGAACGGTAGCGGGATTGGTAGCACGTTCGCCAGGATCCTGGCGAAACCCACGGTCATGAACATCAAAAAAATCAGGTTAAGCAGCTCCATCAACCACTCCCGGCAGACAATTTTCAGAATTGACGCAATATATGGCCAAATCGTCAATGTGTCAATTACAAGCCGAGCCCTTCCTCAAGCGCTGCTGCAGCATACCGCTCTCCGCCACTGGGGTGCAGCAATGCTTGCTCGTGAGTGAGCGCCCGCTCTTTGACCAGATAATCCAGGCTGGATTTGGAGAGTCTGTTAAGGGCCTGCAGCCCCAGCTCTTTTACCGTGAGGCGACACACCAGCTCAGCTACGCTTTTGCACGCATCATCGCCGACCACGAGCATTTCATTCACAAATTTGCCCGGCTCCTCCACGTCCAGGTAATTGGCCAACGTTTGAAGACCAATAAAGCTCAAATCTAACTGCTGAATATTGGGTAGCCAACGCCTGACTGCCTCATTCTGACCAAAAAGCTTGGCCTGGTACGCGAACACAGTGGCCAAATCCGCCTGCGGTAGCTGCAGGTAAGCATTGGGGAAGGTCAGTTTTTCCTGAGCCTGCTGGGAGATTTCCAGCCCCGCCTCGTTAAGATGAGGAAGGGCGGCAAAGAACTCGCAGAGGTTCATCATGGCAACCATGTCTCGAACAGCATGGCCCGCCCTGATTCTCAGACCCAAAGCCACCCCGGCTGCATCAGGCCACTGCGGAAAATACATTTCATGCGCAGGCGTCCAACGGCGCATCTCAAGCTCCAGAAAGAGCTCGGCATTGATACTGGTATCACCCGTCTGTTGACTGGTATCAATGCCCTTTAGCAGTTCGTTGGAAATGAAGCTCCCGCTGCCTGTCAGCATCGCCAGCCTCAACAATGCATCTCTACCCTGGGAGGAAGCAAGGATCAGCTGCACCACGAATCTAGACAAAGTGTCCTGGCCACAACCGTTGCGTGCAAAATCCTGCAGAATGGCCTGGTAGTTTTTCTTCGAGAAAAAGTCACTGAAGATTGTGTCAAAATCCGCTTGGATCAAATCCGATCGCAAGTGTCCGTAACGACCGAGGTAGCCATTTTTTTCGAGGTATTCGGTCATTTTGGTGAAGTGCTGAGCGTAACGGACGGACATGTGCGACCCCTTTTTCTTTTAAACACTATAGGCCAGGCCTTACCCAGAGCGCAAAAGCGCTTGTTTGATACACGCTTTAGAAATATATTGCAGCAACCCGAATTTTGGAGTGTCCCATGGAAAACCCTCAAGATTTCACCCGACCGCTCAAACCTGACCCCCGACTGACCTTGCACTTCATCGCCACAGGCTTTGGCTCTGGTTTGCTTCCAAAAGCACCCGGCACGTGGGGGAGTATCGCGGCACTGCCATTGGGCATGGCCCTGCTGGAGCTGCCCACCTTGTGGATGGCCATCGTCATTCTGGTCGCTACCGTGGCAGGCATCTGGGTTTGTGATCAGGTATGCAAAGACCTGGGCACAACCGAGGATAACCAGTCGATCGTCTGGGACGAGTTTGTTGGCATGTGGTTGGCCATGCTGTTCATTCCTGGGCAGCATCAACTGGCCTGGGCATTGGTCGCTTTCGTGCTGTTCCGGATCTTCGATGTCCTAAAGCCAGGCCCTATCGGTTACTTGGATCGCTCGCTCAAAGGTGGGTGGGGCATCATGCTCGACGATGTGGCTGCAGGTTCATCTGCCATGCTGGTGGTGCTGGGCCTGACCTACGTATTCGCCTAACCCTCGCTGCCGCACCTGGTGAAACTCAGCCACCCAGTGAGATTTCCAGGGTGTGCTCCAACCATGCGGCCTCGATGATCGCGTGGTACACCGCCTTGATGTCACACGCATAGAGCCCGGAGGTGGAAAAGGCATTGAGCTCGACCACCTTCGGCACGCCATTTGAAATGGCTACGTCGCACGTGTAGGCAATATCCACTTGATAGGCATGGCTGGCCACCTGTTGCGCCAACGCCTGACAGGCATTGTCGACTTCAGTGGAGATGTCGATCTCGCCGCTGACCATGTACCTCGACCCTGCCACCACCTTGCGGTTAACGATCACAAAGCGGTACTCAGCCTCTACAAGCACTCCTCGGCTGACCAACGTCAGTGTTTCAACCGGCACATTGGTGAGCTGGCGCAGCGCCGAAAACTCCTGGGCTGCCTGGTCACGCTTGATGGGAAGGCCGGTGAAAGTCTTCGCCCCTGAATCTGGGCGGATGAACAGCGTTTCTGACTGAAACAAGTCGAAGAGCCATTCAGGCTGCCTTATCAATTGCGCGTAGGGCACGAACACATGCTGCTCGTTCAGTAGCCACTCGGCGGGCAGCTGATGCATGTACTGGCTACAACGAAACCGCTCATCGTCATAGTACGCGCCAGGGGTATTGCTCTTGTGAACGCGCATGAAATAGCGGGTAAACGGAATGCTGCCGACAATGACCAGGCAGGCGTCTGGGGTAAACAGCGGGGCCGATGGGATGGCATTCACCGCAGGTTTGACCGCCACCTCCACCTGATGCCCTAGCTTCAGCAACCACTCTGGCAGCCACAGCTGATTGTTTTTTTCCAGCTGCGCCCGGTCAAACAAAAAGCAGGTTTTTGAAGTCAAAGCTGCCATTGGAAATTCTCACCATAACGTTTTTGCGGTATATTGACTTAAGCACGTATTTTACGACAGTTGAAGAGCTATGACACGATCTCTTTTCAGCCTGGAGGGCAACACCTGCCGGCGCGTTGCCTCATGGCTACCCAGCCTTGAGCGGGATTTGCAGCGCCTCATGGAGCAGCATCTCAATACATTTCTTGGCGTGACCTTTCTGGCCAGCGAATGGACAATGCACGGCCAGGTTGAAATGCGGGTGGACACGATCGGCATCGATGGCGATGGTTTTCCCGTGATCATCGAATACAAGAAGGTGGGCTCGGACAATATCCTGAACCAGGCACTGTTTTACCTGAGCGCACTCAAGCAGCGACAAGGGGATTTCACCGAGCTGGTGCGATCCCAGCTGGGCGAGCACATGGCCCAGGCCATTGACTGGAAGGGAGCGCGGGCGCTGTGCATTGCCCATGAGTTTCACCCCTATGATCTGAACCTGCTGGATCAAACCCGCGCCAATGTCGACCTGGTGACCTTCGAGTTCTTTGCCAACAGCACGTTTGAGCTCGATATCGTCAAAAGCCACCGGATCTATCGCAAACCACCTCCACAAGCGCCTGCGCCGCGCTCACGACTCACTTTCGGTGAAATGCTGACCTTCGCTTCAGCACAGGTGCAAAGCCTTGCCAGGGGCCTGCAGGAGGCCCTGGGTCAGATTGATGAGGGACTGTATTTCGTCGATTGCAAGGACGGCCTCATCTTCAGCACCTTGAGTGCCGAACTAGGGCGCGTCCACCTCAGTGGCTCGATGCACCCGAAACTCAAGGTGACCATGCATTCTCATCCGAGTGAAAGCCAAGCCCTGGCATTTCCAGGACTCAAGGTTGGTCAGGGTGGCAGTCAGGTCACCTTGCGCACTGCGGAGCAGCTGGATGCGATGGTCGCATGGATCACCGACCAGGTCATGCAGTCAATGCGCTAGGTTGCTTCCCCTCGCTCCGGAAGGGGTAGAATGTGGAAAAGGAGAACCTCATGACCGCACTCATTCACCCGATCGCCATTGAAGCGCAAGCGCTCTGTCACGACATGACCAAATTGGCCTACGACTACGGTGAGTATGAAGACTACATCACCAAAGGCAAGGCACTGAAGGCAGCAATCACGCAGCTGGTTGACCTGGGTGAATACGGGGCACTAGGGGAGCTTTTCAAGCAAACATCGCTCATGCTGGAGCCCTCGACTTACGAAAGGATTGTGGGACGTAAGCCCTATACTTCTCTGCATCTGAGGTTTGAGGCATTGGTGTTCCACCTGGAAAATTTCGGCGCGCATCCTGGGGAAACCCGCCAGTTTGTCTGGGGAGATGCTGCCCTTGATGACCTACTTGTCAAATCCTCACTCAGATCAGAACTACCCACCAATTTCATGGGGGCAAGACCCTGGTTGAAGCTCGGTGGCCAGTTGGCCAAAACGGGAAGCGTAGCAGCGTGGGATCAGCTGTTTACTCGCATGAGTGAAATCGAGGAGATCGCCCTGTTCGTCCAGGGAAACGCCGTCCTTTCTCTGGCGAGCTTCCCACCGGCAGTGCTTGTCGAGCATGCCGAGCTGTTTGATCGCCATATCGACCGCTATGTGGCAAACAGTGGGTCGCACGCCCGATATTTTACGATCGATCGTGAATACTCCCCGTTGAGCGTGCAAGGCACGGAGTTCTATGACGCGCTGTTTACCCTGGGTCGTGAGGAAATTGCCTACCGTTACATGAATAATGACATCTTGGATGAGCACAATATCTTCAAGACCCAGTTGCTCATGCATAAGTATCAATGGATTCCAGATCATACTTGGACAGGTTTTCGAGACAAGCGTCAACACTGGGGCCGCAACGAAACGACCAACAGCATCATCCTCTATTTGCTGACCTTGGAGAATGAAACCGCAGATCTGATTTTCAGTACACCCCGCGAAGTGTTCAAAGCACTCAGCTACCACGGCACGACCCATGACTTCGGTACCATCGAGTTTCCTGCTCGAAAAATCGAGGCCCTGATGAACACCGCGTTCGACCTGATCAGGGGAAGGGACAAGTACCAGCAACTCAAAGCCGTAGGCTTTTCAGATGAGCAACTGGCACTGTGTGAACGGCTCAACCAGGAGCGCCTGGAGAGGGATTTAGGGCTCTAGATCGGGGGCAGCGTGCAAAAGGGCTAGATGGCCGATCCTTTTGCCCCATCCTCCTTAAAGCCCGAGATCCAAAGCCAGGCGATCGGCGATTACGGAGGGCGCCGTCGCATATTTGCGATCCTCATCGAGAAGCCTGCACTGGGCCAGGCTATGGCTGAACATTTTAGCTTGTTGCTCCACAGATAATTTTGGCAGGATCTGGGCAAGCACACTGCGGTCAGCCTTAAGGCGGTCTTCATATTCGAGCATCGCCGCATCAACCCCCTTCATCGCGAGGTTGAACACCTCAAGCGGTTTGAGATCCGCCGTCAGGGATTTGAATGGCACACGCGTTTCGATCTCAGCGCGCAAGTTCGCCGATTCAGAGCGCTCCAGGTGGTGCCTGAATTCGCGCATCGTCAGCTGCGCCAGGTGGGCGGGATCTTTCATGTAGCTGCGAAGACCCGAGTTCAACAGGATGTCGAGGGTGTCAACGACCCTTGGCGTGTCCCTTTGCGCACGTCTCATGCTGTCAAGGGTCGCCCTGATCAACAGCAAGGGGGTAAATTGATCCGATCTTGCCAGGAGCGGCTTGCTGGCCGTGCTTCGCACGGGCTTGTGCGACGCCAAGGCATCATAGGTCAGCGAGAGGTCAAAATTGTCGGCGATACGCTGAATCGAGTCGAAGTCGCAATCAACGATTCGCCCCAAAAGGGTCTCGAAAATCACGCCATGCGCGGCCAACGGCAGGGCATGGGTATCAAGTTCATGCTTGTCCTTGTCATGCGCTAGCACCATCGCCGCCGCAAAGGCATTGCGATAATTGGTGGGGTGACGAGGTGTCAGCTGCTTGAATCCTTCAAAATCGGGTGTCCTCCCCAGCAGTGGGAGCAGGTTGGACATGCCCCGATCAATTATCATGGCCAAGCCCTTGGCATACTCGGGGATGTTGGTGATGTCTCCACCAAAGTAGGAGCCAGAACCCCTGCCCATGTGAGCGATGTGCTGGGGAGAGCGATAGAATTTTCGACCGCCCATTCTTTCGAGTTCTTCTACCACCTGCAGGAAAATCGCCTCATCAATCCTACCCTCGGAGAAGGATCGGATGGCGGCGCCCAGGGGCTGTAATGCCCTGGAATAGCGCTTGCGTGCCGACATGACCTCTTCCACCGTGGCGGCCAGGCTTTTGGCCTCCATCAGGTTCTCGTAGCGGTCATAGACCACCAGGTCGATGGCATCGTTTTGCGTAAGCACGGCCAGTGCCTCATGGCAGCCATAGCCAGCATTGTCGATCAGGGCTTTTTCAAGCGCTGTTCGCAGGTCGTCGCCACCTCGGACATAGGACTTCGAGCTTTGCTTGGCATAACCCAGGCACTCAGGTTCTTGCTCAGTGCGCTTAAGCAGCCATTCGGCATGCCCCACAGCACGCTCGAAGGCGCTCTTGCCGCCGCTGAATTTACGGAATCGTTCGTCTTGGTCTTGGCTGCTGGCTTGCATGGGTGTGTTTCCGATCTCATTGATAATTCAGTATAGGGGCGGCGACTGACAATAAAAAAGCCCCGCAATGCGAGGCCCTTACAATCACTCACCCTATCAATGTTACTCGAACTCAACAAGGTATCGTATACAACCTTGATTCAGTTTGTATACAATAAATTCATTATTTGAGACCCCGCTTTTCCCGCCGATCGCGTAAGTCGAGTCGGTGCCTGGGGCCGGCAGATTTTGGCTCGGGCCCCGTGGAATGTGCTCTTTGCCCATGGCCACGTCGGCCAGAAACATAAAGACTTCTTTTTCTCTTGCGCCAGCCCACCAACCTGTGGCATAATTGAGAGACTTCGTACTTTGGTCTGAATAATATACGCCATTCCCGAACATTCTGCCACATACGAAAGGCGAGCTGGTGGGCGGAATTACGAAGCCACTTTTCAAAATTGACAGCACATTGCCGGGGCGCGTGCCGTGCCACAGGAATTTGATATTCCCCAGTGGGCGACCTTCTTCTTCAAAGGCCTTGGTCATTGCATCAATATTGACCTCGTAGACCCGCTTGATGCCCAGGCCGTAGGAGGCATGCATTTTCTGACGAGTCGATTCGAAGAAATCGGTGATTTTTCTGATCACCGCCTTGTCTTCAACCACGTTGATTTCACAGTTGAAGATTTTCTCAACCTCGATTTTCACTTCGGCATCATCGCCGCCCTGGGCCTTCTTCTTGCGCAGCTCTTCCACCTGGCCGATGGAGGCCTCAAGGTCATCCAGGATGCCGTTCTGCTTCTGGATCGCTTCGCCGTCCGGCAGCACGCCGGCAACCGAGAGCTTTCTGCCAACCTTCTGCGGAATCAGCATCAGGTAGCTGGCCAGCAGGGCTTTGACTTCGTCGCTGTCAAAATCCTTGGCTTCGATGTGAACGCTGAGCTTGTTGAGCAAGTCGCGGGCGTCCTTGATCGACTCCAGGGTAACGATGCCCAATGGCGTCTGGAAAAGACCGGTGTCTTCGTCGTAGGTCAGGTCGGTATTTTTCAGAATAGAGTGCACGTTGGCGTTGACAAGACGCTTGATGAGGTCGGAAACCACATCTTTGTGATGGGTGCGGATCTGCTCGGACGCCGCCATTTCCAGGGCCAGGCGTGACATACCCGCCTTGCTCTTGGTCTGTGCGATACCCTGGAAGGGCTTGTACCCACCCTTAATCTTCTCCCGGACTTTCGAGTCAATGAAGCGATTGGCTTCGTGTTCACTGTTGAATCGTTTCAATGGCTGATTTTGGCCATTGCTCCCGATACGGCCATTGACAACCTGGCAGCTGAAGTCTTCAAAACAGGAAACCTCCCACCATTTATTGTTGTTTTCACCAATATCCGCCTTAACCAGCATCTCTTTACGAATGACTTTCATGCCCGCCACCTCACACAGCTTTGGTCAGGTTGACGTCATCGATGACCGAGGATTTGTACAATTGGCCCATGAAATTGTGGAACGCCTGGTCTTGGCGGAAGCTGTCGGTGTAACCATGGATCTCGACCTGGTCTGCACCGCCCGCTTCCGGGTGGTAACGCACCACGCCTTTGTGCTGGCCACAGAACTGGGTAATGAGTTCGACAAGCTCGTCCTTTTCGTCCTCGTCGGCATCGGGGTTGTAGGTAATGCTGAGCTTGAATTTCGGGATCAGGCCGACGTCCGAACCGGCTTCAGGAATGCCGCGAGGATCCAGGAGGATGTAGGCATGGTAGCCATACTGACCATCGCCGATCAGCACCGAATCGATGCGGTACAGGCGCTCGATCATGTCATCGGGAATGGTTGCGCCCGTACCGACCAGAACGAACTCATTGATGACCTTGGGCTGGTTTTCATCGATGATCCCATGCAGCTTCAGCACGCCGTTTTGGTTGACGAAGCCAATCAGCTCTTTGGGGTGCTGGAACGGATGGCTCTGGATCTCGACGACAGAGACATGCGGGCCTTTTTTGAAATCGGTGTCTTTGATGATGTACGAAAATTGCTTGAGGTGAGACATTTCCAGCTCCAGTTTTTCTTGTCGTTCTAGGCTTTCAGTGTCTCATTTTTACCCTCAAATATCAATATACGCGATACTCGTCACAGGCCAAGGTCACGAGCCAGAAACCCTTCTTTTTGAGCGTCTGTGGTCTCAACCAGCTGCATCCATTGCACATCATCCAGCACCCCGGATTTCCTCCAGTGGGCCATCAGCGATCGCTCGGCGCCAGCCAGGATGTCCCAGTACTTGGGCTGGCTGAGGATCAACAGCATGGCGGTCTTGGACATGTTGCGCGTGGCCTCACTGCTGCTTTCACGGTGCAGGCCGACCAGTTTCAGAATGTCCCCTCCGGTAAACATCTCCGCCAGGTCAAGGTAGCTGTACAGGGCCTGGGCTGGATTGGTGCTGTGGTAGCGGGACTCCCTGAAGGCTTTCGGAAAGGCGACCTTCAGGCCAAATTCCTCCTTGAGCCAACCATACATCCATGCCTCCCGCTCTTGATAATTGGCTAATTGGCCAAACTGCGCAACAAGATCCGACCTACCACAATCCCGCAGCAAGCTGATACCCACGCTGCAAAGGTCGTGGAGCGACCCATGTTGGATCAACCAAGCTTTACCGCCCTTGTGTTTGCACGTCTTGTCGTACACCCACTGGCTGATATCAGGTCGGACTTTGTTGACGCTAGGTAATCGATCAAAACGTCCGCCGTGAGCCATCCCCCATTCGAACAAATCATCCATCTGCTCCATGAACAGGTCGGGGAAATATTGCTCGCTCGCGGTGGCGTCGAGGATCCCTCGGACAAGATTGCCCTGAGCGCCATAGGCTTCAACCATGTCCTGAATGAATGCCCGCGAGGAAGGAGCGTAGGCGTAGAGCCCCAGGAGCATACTCTGAAACAGGGTGCCCGAATCATGCTGAATCGGTTCCAGCAGATCATAGTTTAGTCCCGTGCTCTCCAGGGTTTGCCACAGGAATTCCCACTGAGGGAGCTGCCCGCAGTTTCCGCTTTGCTCGAACTCTCGGAACAGCCCCCACGCGCTCTGTTTGGTGGATTTTTTGGCCATACGCTTCACCCTTTTTCTTTCAGTGTACGTGGGGCAGGAAGGCTGAAAGCAAGCCGGGGTGCGCAGCACCCCGAATCATGCGACTGCCCTGCTTGCCCAGCAGCCTACTTCGGGCAGACATCACTCCGAGGGCGATCCACGGGACTTCTGCTTGGAGTGAACATGAGCACGACAGCACCAATACCAAGCGCCGGCACCAATCCCGCGACAATCACCAGGAACCAGGGCGCTGCCAGCAGCACTGGATTGGCAAGGGAGACCATGTAATGGCCGAAATCCTTACCCAGATTGGCAAGTTCAAATGCCAGGATGGGCATAATCGGCATCAATGCGAAAGCCAAGATCCAACGAATGGGGTTGCGCGATATCTTCATTTCAAACACTCCTCTCTGTCATTCTCTGGCCAGCGTGAGGGCTGGCCGTTGTTGGTCAATGCTCGTCAAGCTGCTCTTGCCCGAGATCCTCAGCCGGCAATTCCTGCACGCGGCGCTTGACCTCATCCAGGCTGGTTCCACGCCTGGCCAAGTCCACGACGACGCCTTTGAGATTGCCGACCTCGGTTGTTGCCAGACCGTTGCCCTGCTCGCTCGCCAAACTGAACCAGGCCAGTGCTTCTACCTCAGCCGGATGAGCAAAACCGGTCAGGGTGGGTTTGTATTTTCGAATGAGCAGGCCGTTGGCGTACTCGTACATCGCAGTAGGGTCTCCGGAGCGCGCTGCGCGCAGATAGAACTCAGCCGAGCCCTGTGTGCTGCCCGATGTCTTGGCAGCGGCGAGAAGGGCCTTGGAGAAGCCCTGGGCGACAGCAAACGACATGGCCTCTTTGGATGCCTGCGGATCTGTGCGGGCGACAATCCGGCTGTAGTAGTACGCCGCCTCACCTGATCCACCTCTGTACGCCTTTTCGATCAGCGCAAGGCCCTTAGGCTTGTCATTGAGGTGGGGCTGCGCCTGGTTGGCATAGAGAAAGCCGAGTTGCATCTGCGCCTTGAGGCTGGTTTCGGCGGCCTCCTCCAGCATGGCCAGGGCCTCGGCGTCCGAAACATCCCTGCGCAGGCGAATCAAGCCCAACACGCGCTTGGCCTCGTCCTTGCCAAGCTCCGCCGACAAGCTGATGTAATGCTCGCCGATCGCCGCATTCTGCTCCACGCCGTCGCCCTCGATATACTGGCGACCCAGGGCATACAGACCATCGGCATCCAGATTGCTGGGGTCGGGTTCAGCCTGCGGCTGCAGGGGCTCGGCATCAATGACCGGCAACTGATCAGGCGGAATGAAGGTGCTGACCGAATCGGCGCCGTAGACAGCATAGCTGTCCTGCTCAGGGCTTGTGGAGGCGTCCACTGGCTCCTGGATCAGGATGACGCCGTAAGGGTTTTCCGTCACAGGCGCCTGAGCGCGATCTACTACAGGAACGCTGCTGTCGGGCAGCTGAGCACAGCCGGCAAGCACGGAAAACATGAGTGCAGCAGGAATCGCATATTTCATGGTCGGATAGGCCCTTGGCGCCTGGGTATGAAGGTGAGTGATCATCTGGCTCAAAGGCCAAGATCAAAGATGAGAAAGTCTTCGTGAAGCTCTTCCAACTGCAATGCCACGCGTTTATCGAGGCCATGTTTTTCGACCAGCAGGTTCATGAAGGTGAAATTGTCCATGCCTTGTATCCGCGCCCCGCGACGATAGACCTCCAGAATCATGCGAAGCTTTCCGGTGGTGAGCAGGTCGCGTTTCTCGAAATCATTGAGCGCGGCCACCAGAGGTTCCAACCTCACTTCGTCGACATGCGGAAAGGGGCAGGCTGTCATTGCTTCGGTCTGCAAGTACACCGCGAGAGCCGCTGAAAAATCCGAGGGCCGCGCTTTCCAGCGGCCCGCGTTGGCAGCGAAGTGCGAGAATTCCCTGGGTGTGGGTCGCCAACCCAGCACCGCGTCCAGATGGGCAAAATGCTCGGTACCTCGCCACTTGGTATTGATGCGCCAAATAGCCAGTTCCCGGCTCCTCGGGCATGCCAGCGCCTCAAGCACCCTCGCTGCCTGATGCTCCGACGCTTCAGTGCGCAGCGCCTCGTCAATACCGCCGATGGCGCAGTAGGTGTTCGCCAGCAGATCGTCGAGCCCCTGGAAAAAGTCCAGCAGCGGCTGTTCAGGGCGTTCCGGTATAAAGCCAAGCAGGTCGAAAATGCAGGCCACGGCGCGCTCATCCTCGGCACACTGATCAACCAGGTGGGTGAAGATCGAGAGTGGCAGTGTGCTGTCGCCATTGGCGAATGCGTCAATCACCGCCGTGGCTATTTTGGGGGACAAAAACATGGCAAACCTGGCTGATGTCCTCGGGAGGCCCACATGGTAACAAACCTAAACCCAATATACGAGTAAAGGTTAAATGCCAAGCGTGTGCTCGTGGTGTGCTGCCGAACGCTTGGCCATCTGCGGCCTGGGGTTTAGCGCCGAGAACGTCGCGAGCATATAGGGAAACTCCCCTGCCACGGGGGTAAATCCGCTACGCTCGTACAGCACACGCAGCTTCGCCCGCAGGCGCAGCTGCTCGGCCTTGTTACCATTAAAGTCCGTCAGGAATGGCGAGGCCTCCAACAGCACTGCGTCATAATGTCGACTGAGGTTTTTCAGTGAACGTAGCAAGCGGGTAGCCAGTCCCTGCCCCCGATGCGCCGGCTGCACCAGAATATTGTCGACATAAAGGATATTGGGCAACGGATCCATGCTATCTGCGGCCCGGATACCCCCAGGCAGCACATCCAGCGCATCGAGTAGCTCATCCCGAAGGCCATAGGTCAGGATATCAGCATCGGAATCTTCAGGGTTGTAGCCGAAGACCCCTTCAAATAGGTCAGTCAATTCCGAGTGCCCGCTGTACATCGCATGCGGGTGGTCATCGGTGGGATCAGCCCAGGAGTCGCGAATACTGGCACCAATAGCCCGCAAGGTCGCAATCACCTGGCCGTCGCGCTCGATCGCCAGGTGATGGATATTGAGGTGGTCAGAGTCCACGCCAGGGTACGGTTCTTTTGTGTGTTTTATCATGAGGGCCTCTTACCCTCATGATTCGGATGGAGCGCTTAAGGTGTCAACGCGCCATCGTCTACCGACCGATTATCCTTGCCAGCGCGGCAAACTGGCTGCGCGTCGAGGTGCTGAATCAGCGCAGACAGGCCTTGCTCAAAGCTTTGGCTCGACCCTGCCCAGCGGGTGGCCAGCATGAGGTTCACCGGGAGGTTGAAATCCTCGACCACCATGCCTTCTGCGTCATGACCGTTTGCACCGGGCACCTTGTCGATCATCGCCCGGTGATCGGCAAAATAGCCCCACACCGGCTTGCCGATGCCACAGGCATAGCCAAACTCGAACACGCTGCCACTGTCTGGCTCGTGCCCCCGGAAGGGGTTCAGGTTGACCAGCACGGCGTCGCAAGAGTCGATCATGCGGACATTGGCGTCGGCGATCCACTTGGCCATGGCGTGTCCGGAAAGGCCTGGAGGGACAACATTGTCGAGCGGATAAAGGCCGACAGCGCCAGCCTTTGCACATTGCGCAACGAGCTGCTCACCATGCGCAATGGAGTCCTGGCGAAACACATCGAAGCCCGCCAGGTAAATTCGGTATGGTTTTTTCACGTTAAAGCCCCAAGTCATCAGCAAGGATATCGGCCCGGAGGTGTTCAGGCACCCGATCAAGATGAGGGGTGATCTCCGAATTTTCAAATGTCCTGAAGAAAAACTCCCATTGGGCCTTGGTTTTGACCAGCGGGATTACCTGCTCGGCACCCATGGCGCGCAGGTAAGCCATCTGCAAGGTGGCATCCTGGACGCGCACCCCTTTGGTGATCGCTTCCTGGATAGAGTTGATTTCCGGTAGATCATCTGGCCACCCGCCCATCATGATCACGTTTTGATAGACATCCAAGAGCGAGCTTTTTCGTTCGGAATTGGGTTTTTCAAGCAAAATGCTTGCCCGCTCGCCATTCTCCTGATTCACCCACAGGTTGTAGCCCCCTGCGGCAAGCTCTCTGAGTGTGCTGGTCGACATTCGCACCACCGAGGCAAACTGCGTCAGTTCCAGCCCCAGATGTTCTTTGGCCAGCAGCAAGCCCTGGGCCTTCAGGCGTGCTTGCGATTGTTCAAACATATAGCGCCACAGCTCCTCTGGAATGATCTTCAGGATTTCCGCACGAGTCCTCTCCTGCTCAAGCAGCAAGAAGAACTTCCTGGCATCGTAGGGCGCTACCTCCACTATCCCTGTGGGGTTGGGCGTAGCAGCGGCATAATCACTGGCGGTCTCAGACAGCTCATAGAAAATATTAACGGGGAAAAAGCCCGAGACAAAATCATGAGCTTCGTTCAGCAGGTCTTCCTGAATGGCTGCCGCTTCGAATTGGGCAAGCCACTGGGTATCCACCATGCACAGGGTGTAGCCTTTCGGGTGATTTAGGCCGGCGAGTGTTTCATCGGACAGAAAATACCGACCCAGCAAGCTAAAATGCTCACCCTCCAGTAGATTGCCATTGTTCACCTGCAAGCCAACATTAACCTCCACAATGGTTTCGAGCCCCACCCTTTCACTGCCCTGCTTTTCATATTTGAGAGCCGACACCCGATTCAGGTCAAAATCACACAGGTTATGGGTGTCGACTGACGCAAAGATGCCTGTTCCGAATGTCCGGATGGTTCGGGTCGTGATGGCTGGCACCGTTGCCGACTGAAGGTCTGCATCGGAAATCCATGCAATGGTCTTGTTGTAGAGCTCAGGGTAGTGGGTAGTGGACAACTCCTGGGCCAGCGCCATCAACATCTCAGGGTTTCTTACCACCCCATTGGCGAGTATGGGCAACGGCAATTTTGATTGGGCAGCCCGAGTGAGTTCAATCACAGAAGCCCATCGACTCGATGACACCATCCATTTGCAAGAGGTGTCATCTTCCGTGTTTTTCCCTACCAGGCTACCAAGCCCTGATTCAACAACCAGTTCGAAGATCTGACGGACTTCCTCAGAATTTCTGCAGTTCGACATGTTTTCGGCCCATGCGGATATCGTATGGCCGTTGATGCTTTTGTAGTCATCCAGGCGCAGCGGGAATTGACTGGCATACCGTTGCTTCAAGGTCTTGGCGATTTCCGCATCCCCCTTGTACAGGGCGGAAACAAAAACTGCCGCAAAACCGTCCCCCAGGTGCTCGATGTAGTTCTGCAGGTCGGAGCGTGGCAAATCCGGATTGTTTATCAGGCCTTCAAAGTAGGAGATGGCAGTCTTTTGGTCGACACCCAGCTTGGCGAAGAACAGGTCTGCCACCTCTGCGAGGTCAGCACTGTCCAATACTGCCCTGAACACACGATTGGCCTGAATCAGGTGCCCTGAATCCATGAGCGCCAAGCCATCCAGCAGATACCCCACCAGTTTCAGGTCGCGAGCTTTCGCTGCCTCATCAAGCAGCTTCTCGTAGTGCGTGTAAGTGGCCATGCTTAGATTCCCAGGTCATCTTCAAGCAGGCTGGCCACCTGCTCATTCAATTTCTCGACGGCGCCTTGGAGGCGAGACACTACATACTCGCGATCTTTGGGTCTCACGAGCGGAAGAATAGCATCGAGATCAACCCACTGGGTGGTTGAGGTCTCGAAGCCTGAATCCTGCCCACCCCAGTGCATCTCAAGGCCTTTGAGCAACAACGTCTTGACTACCTCATTGCGGTTAATCTTGAGGTTTTCAGATAGCACATCGGCAATGCGCGGCATCAGCTCCCAGAAAAACTTGGCCCCGCCAGCTGCGGAAATCGGCTTGCCGTTGAAGTAGGCCTTAGAACTCTGATTGATGATGCCGCCCAGCACCATCACCCCGTTCTCGCGGTGGTTGAGCGCTTTCCAGAGGACATCCTGGCGCTTGATGAACCTCGGGTCTGGATCCTGTGTCAGCAGGGTCGCGTCCGATGTGACAAAGCCAGGGCCCATGCCCGCACTGATCACCAGGTTGTCGCACAATTCGTAGTAGTTGAGTTCGGTTGCCGAACCCCACACATGGAAATTCTTGTAATCAAAGTCAAGATCTCGGGTAAACCCATACAGGTCAGCATGATGCTTGTCTTTGTCAGCAAACAGCCTGCAGAAATGGCTGAGTTGCGTTTTGGTGGTGCAATCGAAAACGGCGAAATCCTTCCCATAATGGGCGATCGCGGCAGTGATGGGGAGTGAGTAGCGGTAGCGGAAATAGGTATCGACCTTGTAGCGTTTCTCGGCGACGTCCATGGTCAGGCCAGCGCCCGTAAACCCAAAGAAATGGTTTTTCACCGATCTTAGGAAATCGGTATTGCCCTCGCGCAGGAAGCGCAAGAAGGGGTTGATGTGTGGGATAAAGCGCATCTCGTCACCTGGCCTGCTTTTTTCAGGCAGGGTGCCCCAGGATTTTTGCGCCTGGATGACGGCTGCACGCACCTCCATCACCAGCCCCGCACGCAGCATGTCCACGAGAAGGTCTTCAATGGGTTTGCCGACCTCCGGGGTCACGTTAAAGGGGTCTATGGCCATCAGCGCTTCTGCGAGCGCCTTGGATGCATGGGCTTGGTGCATGATTGATCTCCTATTTGCACCATCATAGCCCAGGAGAATCGCCGATCAAAAGCTGCGCGTGGCGCCAGGGCATGGGGTTGCCCAGAGGAAAGTGGCCGAGGCGAGGAGATTCGAACTCCTATAATCTTCCCGTTCGAAGCGGGGTGCGTTATCCAGTTTGGCTACGCCTCGGTTTTTTGTTAAATTGGAGCGCATGACCGGATTCGAACCGGCGTCTTCCTGGGTGAAAACCAGGCATCCTAGACCACTAGACGACATGCGCAAAACCTTCAGACAGCAAATCTACTGACTAACTTGCAACGAATGTGGCGGTTCGTACGGGATATCGAACCCGTGTCTGCGCCGTGACAAGGCGCCATTCTAACCACTGAACTAACGAACCAACTAACTGGTGCTCTATAGGGGGCTCGAACCCCTCTTGACGGACTGAAAACCCGCTGTCCTACCAACTAGACGAATAGAGCAAAATCATGTATCTTCGACCCCTGATCTCGGACTAACCAAGATCATTGAATGGTTCGCCATCGGGGATTCGAACCCCGGTCTTCTGGCTGAGAACCAGAAATCCTAGTCCACTAGACGAATGGCGCTTTTGCAATAACAGACCAACTAACACAGCAACTAACATGGCGGTTCGTACGGGTTTCGAACCCGTGTCTGCGCCGTGACAGGGCGCCATTCTAGGCCTCTGAACTAACGAACCAGACAACTGGTGCACCCAGGTGGATTCGAACCACCACATCATCTGACTTCGCAAGTCAGGGCCCTATCCAGTTGGGCTATGGGTACAAAATCTTTCCAATAAAAAACCCCGGAGGCTTCCCTCCGGGGTTCTTATGCCAGGAGGGCGTTTAGCCCTCCTTTCGAAGATGACTAAACGAATGCGCAGGTGCGATCATCGCGATCATTGCGACGTTCAGCAAACCGTTCCTGAGCAAAAGTGTTCATGTCATTCTTCCTACTGATGTTTGGTAGATGATTACAGATTAAAACCCCGACTAAAGCGTGTCAACCACTATTTATAAATTAATTGAATTATTTTTTTTCTGGGCTTCCAGATCCATTTCCAGCATCTCGACTGTCTTGTAGTGCGAGCGGGTAAACCCCTCCTCTCGACAACGATAACCGCGCCGCGTCAGGTGCCTGGACAAACCCTCATTTTGCACTGATTCGACGTACACGGCCCGCCGAGCGGCAAGCGCCAGCTTTTCCACTTCATTCATTAGGATGGGCAGCGCTCCGCGACCGGGTTCGACCACATTCTCCACCGTGGCAATATCCACAGTTGGTTGCATCACACCATCCAGCGGTCGTATGGCTGCCCGCACATAAACACTGAAAGGTGGCATCATCAGGGTAGCCCTGTGCCCAAAGCCACGCTGACTGGCTGCGCCCAAGAAGGCCCCGAGCTGCTCTTGAACACTCAGCCGCAGCGCCGACGCTTCTTGGGCATCCATTTTCGGAATCGCTGCTGAGACGCCATCTGTTCTGCTACCGCCGCGCTGCCTGACCATCACCATTCTCTCGCACTGTTCATTCCTTTAGGGTAGCTCAATCACACCTCTCGATGCACCATTTGCCCTTCACAGCCGTGGTGTATAGGTGGATTTTCCTTTACCCAGACCCTGCTCCACCTTCAATTTAAAGGTATATGCATCCTCATGGAGCTCACGCCATGCTGCACCCTTACAACCAGGCCTTGAACTCGTTCGTGACAGCTAACCAAGCGTCCTTGGCTGCGCTCTTTGGCGTTTCCGAGAGTGCGTTGGACGCACCCCGTTTAGGTAAACTGCTGCAAAGCACCATCGGCGGTCAGTTACAGATCCATTTCGAGTTTCACGGGCGTTTCGACGCCGGCATCCTCAGTGAGCTGCGACTGATACCGCTGGCCAAGCGAACCGCACACAAACTCACGGCGGAGCAGCGCATGGAAATTGGCCGTGTGCAGAACCGCAGCTTGAGCAAAGTGGCCGAACTGCAAAATGACACCAGCACCTTCCTCTCTGCTCAACTTGCTCGCTGGAGAACGGCCAGGATGCGTAGCGAAATGCGCAAGCTTGCCGAAGCCTCTCAGCAGGTCGAGCTGCAGACTCGACGTCTGGTCGCGACCATCCAGCGCTTCAAGCACAACCCGACACCTGAAAATCGGTATGGCATGATGCGATCAATGAAGGGCCTGAACAAGTCGCTGCTCAACATTCACTACAGGGCGCGCTCGGCAGGCGCATGGGCTATTCGCTCTGGCTTCTCGCCCAAGGCTGCAGCCAAGGCCTTGGATCATCTCTACATGCGCAAAATGACCAAGCTGGGCAACAGCTTGCTCCGCCTGGACACCTGGTTTAATGGCCAAGGGGTCAAGTCTTCCATGGGCGTTGGGGTAAAACGACGCCAGCAGATCATGGTCGATGAGTTGCAGCAGGCTCAGGGAGTGGTGAACAGAAACGCTCGGAAAACGCGTTATCCTGAAGCTGACATCACCCCTCCTGGATTAGAACATGGCTAAGGCACCGCACCCAATCTTCGCTGAAGATGCTCCCGATGGCTTGACACAAGACCAGGCAGAATTCGCCCAGGCGTTCGATCACACCGAGAAGGATATGGGGGCTCTTGATCGCGCCTGTCTACTGATCGATGAAGTGCTGGATGCCGTGGCTCAGCCACCTGGCCGCCAGACCCATTGAGCGACTGGGCTTGCCAGCGCCTACAAGCCAAGATCCATGGACAAAAAACTCTCCCGCGTTGCTTCATCCATGTCCTTATGGGTGAGCATCAGCGTGGTTTGAAGCCCCAGTTTGTACAGGTTCTGAAAATGCCTAGGCTCAAGATCCGTGCGCAGGAATTCAGTGACATGCGAAGCAAGGTAGGCCTGCGAAAACTCCCGGTGGGTTGCGCCTCGCGTCCAGCCTTTGTTGGCAATCGTCATGATGACCTGCTCGGCAGGCGAACTGGCTTCAATGGCAGCCACCTCATTGGCCGCTTCCTTGCTGACAACGCCCGTCACGGGGTTCCAGAACAGATTCCGGATTTGCAACGCTGGCACTCCCAATGGAACCAGCAAAGCGCTTTGCCTTGTGTTCAGGCCATGTTCCTGGGCGAACTCAGATCCCCAGCTTAGTAGTGGCAAAAATTGCCAGGCGGCGTACGTAGACCCCAGTAGGGGCGCGGAGGAGGCAAACAAGGCACGAATCCGCTCATCTGCCTGACCAACCTGTTCCTGGTGGATGGCGAGCAACACGCCATAGAACAGCATGGCGTCAATCACCTGGGGCTCACCCGACTCGCCAAGGCGAGCGGGATCATTCAGCGCAAAGGGCAGGCTCGACATTCCCAGCGTTGCTGCCGAGGGCCCGCCAAGGCCCACCACAAGCTGCTCCCGCACAGACTCACCCAGCTCGTTCGCGAGCAGGACAACCAGGTGCAGGGTTTCCAGGCAGCCACCCCGGCCAATGTCGCTCAGCAGCACGCTTACGCCCAAGCCGAGGGTCTCGTAAGGGTCATCCTGCCATTCACATCGACCGAACAAACCGCTTTGCACTGAGGTCAAGTAGGCTTTGCGATCATGGCTCGCGATGACCTCCAGGCCATCGATCGCAGCGCGAATTTGCATGTCCCGCTCAATTTGAAATGAAGATCGATAGATACCGGATACCGGCGAGGGAAAACGGCTGAGTGGATTCAAGCGTTGCGCCAAATCCTGCCAGAATGCCTGCTGCCTCCAGCCGTTAGCGAAACGCTGTGCGTCAGGCGTTCTGGCTTGTAACGAATAAGACTCACTGGTTACGTCAAGCAACTGGTCGGCGATGGTCACTGAACTTCTCCTTTTCTCCATTCTAGGCCCATCGCAGACACCCGATCAAACCTGAACTCAGGTTGCGCCTTCGGTGCTGGCCATACAATGCACAGCGAGGATTTTTCGCAGCAGCACCGCATCCTCATTAGCCACATGGGGCCAGTCCAGCAATTCGATTTGCTCATGGATCTTGGCAACGGATTGCGCCGGCAGATGATCACTAAACAGCGACACGGAAAAGGCCTGGCTCACGTCAACATCGTCATACAGCTTTTTCATCCACTGGATGTCCCACGGACTGTCCACGATGAGGGTTTTGCCCGCAAGCATGGCATTAAGTTCACGTGCGACCAGAAACGCATCACGGCCATGGGTGATGATTGTCTCACGCTCGATGCCATGCAGGATCTCGGCTACCGGATCCCAATCATCCCAGTGTTCCAGCGGGCAGACCAAGCGATACCAGGTCTGCCCGCCTGGGCCAGCAATACCAATGGAAACAGGATAGGACTCATCGTTGTTGTAGCTGCTGGCTTCGATATCCAGCGTCAGCAGCTCGGCAAGGTCTAGGCTCATGCTTCAGTGCTCCTACACTTTGGGATCAAACGCCACACCCTGGTCAGAAAGGATGACCCTTGCCACATCCCTGGCATCATCCACGCCCCGGTGCCGGGTGCCAGAGAAAGCAAGGTTCTGGCGCTTCACTGCCGCACCCAGCCCTCGACGCTTGACCCCACTGCGCGTTTTCGAATAGATCATCTTGGCGTTGAAGTGACGCTCTGCAGGAAAGACCATTTCAGCCCCTTTGCGCTTGGCCTCCACCGTCATCTGGTGCAGGTCGTAGAATCCCCAGGAGCACCAGGCAAAGTCACCCAGCCCTTCAAGCCACGTCTTGGCCACCTGCATGGCTTCGGCAAAATTGTCAGTGCGCACAATGTCATAAGAGACGGTCGGGTCGTCCTGCACCTTGCCTTCAAGCAGGTCATTGGTAATGGAGGTTAGGCCCACGCAAAAATCCGACAGCATGGGGTGCTCGACAGGTTTGACTAGGATGGAAAGTTCGCGGGAGATGGTCAGTGTTGCTACGTCAATGGCCACCATGCCAATCTCGATCACCTCATAGTGCTCTGCACCGGGGTCATTAGGGTCACCCTTATCCCAGCAAGTCGCCTCGATATCCAGGCAACACAATGACGTCAGAGGCCCAGCCTCTTCAAGAATTTTGTCCAGCACGGTGCTTGTTTGCATAGCCCATCTCCATTTTCTTGCCTCAGTGTAACACGCGAAAATAGGGATTCAGATCCCGCCTGAGTCAGCGAACCGCATGGAGCAGGTATTTTGATCAGGGCGCAGGATGGGTCTTGGCAACTGCACTTGTCTTAGGGGTGTTCACAGCCCAAGGAGAGTGATGGCCAATATATCGGAAAGCGATTGCATTCATGTGCAGGATCGCGTGCAGCCCTGGCACCAACCTCGCACCAGGACTTCATCGATGCCCCTGTCGTTGAGCCACAGTAGAGGGTGTTGGACAGTTCAGCGCGCAGGTAGCAGCGAGCTACCAGATATTGCCAACCCCTGGCGTTGATGTCGCCCAGGCCTTTTGCACAGGGCTGAGTGAAGCAGTGAGGCCTTTGACCGTATGTTCGGGTGTCGGCGCATTCATCGCATTCATGACATCGATCATCAACGCGTAACGCTCGGCTTTTGGCGTATGATCCGCCAGGTACGCAGCAATACTACCCAGGTGCTCAGGTCTACCCAAGATGCGCCAGCTATTGGCCTTGCCAGTCAGCGGGCTGTCGACCGTGCTGTGGGCATACACGGCGTTTTCTGGAAGCGTCATGACACGCTGGGTAACCGGGTCGGTAAAGGCCTGGTTGCTGACATTTTTGCGCACCACCATGTGACCCTGCTTGAACACCCCGCCTTTTGTCAGCAGGTCATGAATCGCCTGCGCCAGCACGGGGGCAAAGTCCATGTAGGTCAGTTCTTGAAAGCTAATTGCCCTGTTCATGTCCATTTTAGAGCCCTAAGTCTTGTTCGAGTTTTCCGCTGATGTACATTTCCAGGACATTCTTGGGCAAATGTTCGGAAACACCCACAAAGTCGAATTTCGATGCCAGGAATTTCATGCGCGGCGCCGTGGTTGCCAGCCTGGCCACCTCTACGATGTCCAGACGATCCAACAGGCCTGCTGCCATGTCCTTGATTTTGTCGTCCTGCGAGCGAACGGCTTTGGCCACCCAGGCCTCTGGGGTATCCCCCAGCGCGCTCAAGTCCGCACTGTGACGCTCGCCCAAGCTCGCCCTCAGTCGAGGATGATCGCCCAGGCTGTTGGCATACCCCTGTCGACCTTCGATGTGATAGCTGATCTCCTCGGTAAAGCCCAGTTTCTGGCTTGCCATGAACTCAAGGAAATGCAGCGGCGCGACGATTCTGAATTGAATGTCCCCGAGCGTTTCACGGTAGGTTTTCAGCAGGTCGAGCACCACGGCCAGGTTTTCATCATCGCTTCGGGCATGATCGTAGGTGCTCACACTAAGGCGCTTGGTCTCCTCGGGCCGCTTCTCGTTTTTCATGAACTCTTGGCTCAGCTGCTCACGCTCCAGTGGGCCAGTGAAATATTTGAGCAAGCCTGGCGTGCTATGCAGCTCCACGCCGATGTCCAATTTCGCCATTTCCCGCGTCTTGGAGGAGAACTCCCGATTGATGTCGAAAAATGCCGCAGGCACCCCTTTGAGGTATAGCCTGGTATCCAGGGAGCTGGAAATCCTGCGTGACAGCTGCCCACGAATTTTCAGCACTTCCGGGCGATGGTACTGCACGGCCAGGGCCAACTCCGCTGGCACATCCGCCTTTTCACGGGGGAAATGACTGGGCACGAGAATCACCGCCATCGTCGGATCGGGTGCGATCGACTCCCTCAGCATCGCAATCTGATCGTTGGCCAGCAACGACATGGCCAGCCGGACTTCCACATCAGAGGTCTTGTCGCTCACGCTGGCAAACGCATGCACCGGAGTCATGAATCGGCCATTGCTGTCTTCAACGAGCTGATCAGAACTGACCCTCAATGCAATGGCGCCATGCAGCTCCAGCGCCTTGATATCGGCTGCCGCAGCCACGGCAGGGTAGTGATTCGGGAAATGCTCCAGATGCCAGCCGCCCAGTGACGCCGCGTAGGTCTGGCCCAGCGCAAAGGCCTCGCCCAGCGTCGCATCTTTGACCAGGGGAAGCTCGCCAGCCAGGGTAACCTTGGGTATGCCAATATTGCGCTCCAGCAGAATATCGCCGACGTAATCCACTTGGGCGTTGAATCGGCTTTGCGACCAAAGCCCCCAGGTATTGTCCTGGCCGGTAATGCCAGCAAGGTCGGCACTGGGTGGCATGTCCAAACCCAGGAGGTTCAGCACCTGCAAGGTCGAGCGATCCCATGTGCGGTAGTTGCCCATGATGCGGAAGAACGCCATTTCCTTGTTGATACGGGTGTAGTGGCGCAGATCCTCATGCATCATCAGCCGGATCTCGTCCAGCGAATCCAGCGACTTCAACAGGGTCAGAGCCTGAACGTGGTGACCTTTGGAGCAGAGATTCGCAATGAAGTGATGTCTGGACTCAGGCGTGGCCTTGAGCGCCACCTCTTCAATAAAATCGAGGTATCCCGGCAGCGGGCACAATTTGGCCGACAGCAGCCTCTCGACTTCTTTTGACGAATATTGGCTACGCGTCAGGGCTTGACGCCAGACGTCAGAAAATACGTCATCATGGTTTTTCTGCCCGTCATCCTCCCTGTTTCGGATAACAGTGTCGAGCCGATAGGCTAAATCTTCGAGCTCGATGAAAGGCGCGGCGACCGCAATGAGATCAACGCGCTTTTCACGCTCGGCAAGCTCAAACAGGAGCAGCAGGGCATCTTTGGTGTTGCTTGGAGGGTAATCTCTGGCCATGTTGGTCTCGCGCCTTTTTTACCAGTATTGCGCGCTGCCAACAGGCGAAGCAAGGTTTTGCCCTTGCTCAGGAATACATTTTTGAAATCAAGTGAACAGCTACCCCCATCGACGCCGCGCCGACTGGCACCGCCCACTGCGGCATGCGACGGGTCAGTGACGATGCCATCTGCAACGAGAATGCACAGAATACCGAGGCGATGGCTGAAACCACCAACATGCTGGTGCTGGGGCTCCAGCTCCCAGACAGGCTGGTCAGGAAAATCATGGCGGTCTGCACCAGGTAGATTGAGATGAAAAAGGCATGCCAGGCCAGAACGCCATTCAGGTACGCCTCGGAGAATCGCTGGGTAAACGGCAGGCCTTTGGGCATGGCCAGGATGGTGGGAGCCGACATGAAGCCAATCATCAGAAGGCACGAAACGGCCATGAAGATGCCCGCCTGCAGCCCCATGACCATCGCCGACATGATGAACAACGTCGCGGCGTAGAGGCCGATCCAGCGCAGCTTGTAGCCAGGATCTTCCTGGGCCCATGCCTGCATCACCAGGGGTGCGTGGGTGATGGAACCAATCACGTAATGAATGGGGTGTTGAGCGACTTTCAGGAACATGAGGGGTGCCCACTATTTTTCGTTATATTGTGCGCATATGAACCCACAAACCTTTTTCTGGGTCAAGCGAAAGAACTCGGTTAACGAGTTAATTGACAGCTACCAAATTCCTCCTTAGTATTTTCCCCACCCATTATTGCCTGTAGGAGGCGCATGTGACTTCCATCAACACCATCAACCTGGACAAAGGCCAGCGAATCAGCCTGGACAAGGCGGCTCCGGGCCTGAAGAAAATCATTGTCGGTCTCGGCTGGCGCGAGAGCGGTGTGCCGGGCGTCGCGTTCGACCTCGACGCCAGTGCGTTGATGCTGAACGCACAGAACCGCGTAGGCCAAGATCACCACTTCATCTTCTACAACGCGGCCTTCCAGGTCAGTCCGTGCGGCAGTGTGCGCCACTCCGGCGACAACCTCTCGGGCGCCCAGAACGATGAAGAGTGCGAACAGATCAGCATCAACCTGGAAACCCTGCCCGAGTCGGTGAAGCGCATCGTCGTTGCGGTGACCATCTACAAGGCCACCGAGCGTGGGCAGAGCTTTGGTCAGGTGCGAGACGCCTTTGCCCAGATCAAGAACGAGGAAACCGGCGAAACGGTGGCCCGCTACAACCTGACCCACACCTACGACAAAGAAACGGCCCTGGAAATGCTGGAGATCTACCGCTACAGCGACGGTAACGTCAATGAATGGCGTGTCGGTGCGATTGGCCAGGGCTATTCCCAAGGTCTGAATGGCATCGCCAGCCGATACGGCCTGGACGTCACTGGCGGCTGACAGCCGGCAGCAAGTCATCAAGTCAGCAGCAATGAAATCCCGGCCCTGCCGGGATTTTTTATGGCCTGCATATTGCACCACACGAATCACCAATATATATTTAACTCGTAGTGATCGAGACGATACTACTCACGTGCCTGCGGGGCGTGATTTTCCATTTATTGTCGCTCTTGGAGGACAACATGAACCAAGCCCATCTGCTTTTCAACCTGACTTCCGCCTTTGAATCCCTGGCCTCGCGCCAGCAGACGCCCGGCAAAGACTGGTCATACCCACCGACCGATTTGCTCAAAACCGGCGAGAACAGTTACGAACTTCATTTTGCACTGGCCGGCACCCGGCTTGACCAAATTGACATTTCGTCGGAGCTTCAGCAGCTCACCGTCAGCGTCAAGTTCCCGGAACCTGCTGGTGAAGACCAGTACGTCGTCAAGTCGATTGCACGACGCTCGTTCACCCGAAAATTCGCCTTGGCCGAACATTTCCAGGTCGGTGAAGCAACGTTTGTCGATGGTCTGCTCAAGATCAAGCTGGAGCAGGTCATCCCTGAGGCGCTGAAAAAACGCACCATCCCAATTACCTGATACTCCTACGAAGAGGGGGCCCTTGGGCCCCCTTTTTTCATGCTGAGGTACGCATGCTGGACACCATTCTGAAAGAAGCCGCAGAAGCCGGGCGCCTCGATCGCAAAGACCAATCTGAATGTGCCCCTTACCACTCCGCACGGTACAAGGCGCTGCGAGAGAAGCACCCGGAAAAACATGAGCGCAAAATGCTCAAAGCCTACCTGGATGCCCACCGGGGTTATGTCCTGGACGTCTCCAAACTCCCCCCACTGTTCAACAGGTAATGCCCCATCATGACAACCCTTGACCGCACTTTAGATGTGGCTGTTCCAGACCAAGAAAAACGCCATCTGCTTGAACTGGACGAGAAACTCCAGCAGCTCCTGGCTGCCAAACGATCGGGAGCAGAGGTGACTGATGAGGCCGTGCTGTTCGCCTACACCTGCCGAGCAGCAGAAAGCCGCCGCTTGCAGCTGCAGGTATTGTCTCAGCGCGAGCAATGTCGAAATCACCTGGGGATGCTGATGCTCGATTTTCTGCGGCGCCAGGACAACACTAATCCAGAGGTCACATGGCTGCTGCATGCCTTGGGCGAATCCTACCAGACGCCCACCAAAGAACAGGTCTTGCAGGCTTTCCGCGCCGAAATCTATGAGCGCGGCCAGCACCTGGGTGCTAATGACAGTCTTCGCTGGAATGAGATCGCCTACGGTTTTGCGCTGGCCCGAGGCTGCTCGCAACCGGTGGCGCAGGAAATCATGGTTGACTGGTACGACTACTGCCGCGCCAGTGACCCTGCTTGACCGAGCATCATCGACCCCGGCACGCTGTAGCAAACGAGATTGGATTGCCTGAAATGCGCAAAACTTATGTGATTTACCATGCACACTGCCTCGATGGCATGACCTCTGCCGCCATCGCCTACCAAAAGTTCGGCGACCAGGCGACCTATCTGCCGGGCGTCTATGAAAAGCTCCCGTTCGATGAACTGGTCGACTCGGACGTGTACCTGCTCGACTTCACCCTCAAAGAACAGCCGTTGCGGGATTTGCTCGCCAGCGGGAACCGGGTAACGATCATTGATCACCACGAAGATGCGGTGAAGGCCATTGCCCATGTGCCAATCCACGAGCTGATTTTCGACAACGAGGAGAGTGGTGCGAGCCTGACCTGGGGTTATTTCTTCCCGGAGCGTGAGCCACCGCGAATGGTTACCTACGCCAAGGATTACGACCTGTGGAAATTCAGGCATCCAGAAACCAATGGCTTCATCGCCTGGCTGGAGCAGTTCCCGCTGGACATCCAGGTATTCGCACAGAAGCTGCAAATGGATGATGCCGCTTACACCAAAGCCCTGGAGATCGGCACTCCGCTTTACCAATACAAGATGAACCTGGTGGCCTCAATCGTCGATCAGGCACGCCCCTGTGTGATCAAAGGTCATCATGGCTGGATGGTGAACGGGCCATACCCGTTGGCCAGCGTGATCGGTGAGCAACTGGCGCGCAAATACGACACCTATGCCATGATCTGGTCTGAGCGCGCCGATAAGACGGTGAGGCTGTCTTTTCGGGCTACCGATGGTATTGTTCCTCAGCTGATTGCGCAGGCCCTGGGCGGTAACGGACACAAGAAGGCGGCGGGCCATTCACTGCCCATGGCGGCGTTCCAGCGCCTCATTGCTGCCAGTGACAGGGCCCTGGAGCAGCCAGAACCCTGATTGATCACCAACGGGCGGTTACGCAGCGCCCCAGTGCTTGTACGGGCGCTTTGCCAGGGACGAGTTGTAATACTCTGCTTGCCCGGTCACCTCCTCACCCAACCACTCGGGACGGGTAAAGTCTTCACCCTTGGTCTTGAAGCTGATTTCGGCCACGACCAACCCTTCGTTCTCGCCCTGGAATTCATCGACCTCAAACAGATGGCCGGCATGCCTGATAAAGTGGCGGGTCTTGTCGATACCGCCCGGCTCACACAGGGCAAACATGAAGTTCGCCTCCTCCAGCGTCAGCTGCTTGTTCATTTCCGGGCATTCTTCCCCGGATTCATCACTGGGGCCCTTGATGGTCAGCACGCCACGCCCGTCCTGCACCCGCACTCGAACCGTGCGTTCCGGGTTGGAGTTCAGATAACCCTGGCGAATTACGGCGCTGTGCTCGATCTGCTCGCGCCAGCCTGCCTTGACCAGAAACTTGCGCTCGATTTCCTTTCCCACGCTGTTGCTTTCGGCGAACGCGGCACCTGGGTCAGGGCTGTTGGCAGCCACCAGTTGTTGAATGGTGCTGGCCAGGGCATTGAGTCCTTCCTGGTCATCGATGTGGTAATAACCACAGGCCAGGCCCTTGAAGTGCTCGCGTGGCGACGGGCAGCCCCCATGACCATCAACCCGCACGCTGTGACCGTGCGAGGCATGCAAGGCTTCGGCGGTTTCAACGTCCAGGCCCGGCCCTTTGGCTTCCCAGTACCGCCAGCTGCGCACAAATTCCCAGCCATGCAGATGGCCGCGAACCGAGGTGACGACCTCGCTGTTTTCTTTGCGAAACAGCTCGTGGCTGATGACCTCAATGCCGGCAAGGGCCAACTCTTGCGCGAGTATCGCGTCATTATCCGGATCGTTGCCGGCTCTGTTCAAAAACCCCATGGTTTGCTCTCCTGGACTAAACACAGAAAAACCCGGCGCAGGCACCGGGCTTTGATTGCAAAAAAACGCCGATCAGCCAATCAGGCGTATCAAGTCGTCTTCATTCAACACCGGAATCTTGAGTGCGGCAGCTTCGGCCAGCTTGCCGCCGCCATCAGCCCCCGCAATCAGCGCGGTGGTTTTCTTGCCCACACTCCCGGAGGTCTTCGCGCCTTTGGCTTCCAGTTTCGCCTTGGCTTCGCCACGAGACATCTGGCTGAGCGTTCCGGTCAGCACGTAAACATGGCCTGCCAGCGATGTGTCTTGTTGCGCCACCGGGGCAATGTCCACACCCAGGCTCAGCATGCGCTCTGCCATAACCCGAATCGGCGAGCCTGGCTCAAACGCCTTGGTCAACGACAGTGAGGTTTTCGGGCCGAAATCCGGGAGTGCCAAGAAGTCGTTGTAGGTCTTGCCGAGGATCGCGTCGAAGCTCAGGAACTGCTTTGCAAGATCCTTGGCCGTCCCTTCACCTGCGTTACGGATGCCCAGCGAGCGCAAGAAGCGGTGCAGCTCGGTTTTCTTGGCAGTTTCGATGGCAGCCAGCAGCTTGTTCACACTGGCGTCAGCCATGCCCTCGACGGTGATCAGCTGGTCATAGGTCAGGGCAAACACGTCCGACAGGTCTTTCAGGATACCCATGTCGCACAGGGTCTTGACCGTGGTTTTCCCCAGGCCATCGATATCCAGGACTTCTCGGGACACCGCATTGATGATCATTTCGTCGCGCTGGGCATCACACACGATACCGCCCTGGCAACGACGGTAGGCCTGCTTCACTTCAATCCACTTACCCTTCTTTTTGATCAGGTCGGTGTCATTGAGGATTTCGCTATTGCAGCGCGGGCAGTGGGAGGGCGCCTGGATGGGCTTGGCATCGGGCAGGCGCTTCTCGGCGACCGACATCATCATCTGCGGGATCACATCACCGGCACGCCGAATAATGACCGTATCACCCTCATGCAGATCCAGCCGCGCCACTTCGTCCCAGTTGTGCAAGGTCACATTGGACACGACGACGCCGCCCACCTGCACCGGTCTGACCCGTGCCACGGGCGTGGCAAGGCCGGTGCGGCCAATCTGGGTATCGACCTTCAGCAACTCGGTAGAGACTTCCTCGGCAGGGAACTTCCAGGCAATGGCAAAGCGCGGCACCCGCCCGACAAAACCCATCTCTTCCTGAAGCTCGATTTTGTTGAGCTTGAAGACGATGCCATCGATGTCGTAGTTCAGCGTAGGGCGGCGCTCCAGCAGGTTTTCCCAAGCCTTTTTGACCCCCTCGAACCCTTTGATCACCGCAAGGCCTGGAGTCACCGGGATACCCCAGCTTTTCAGCAGCTCCATCGCCTCGATGTGCGTCTTTGGACGAATGCCATCGGCCTTCACCAGGCTGTAAGCGCAGAACTCCAGGGGTCGGCTGGCGGCCACGGCGCTGTCCAGCTGGCGCAGCGATCCCGCTGCTGCATTGCGCGGGTTCGAGTAAGTTTTCAGGCCCTGCTCGATTTGGCGCTTGTTCAAGGCCTCAAAACCATCACGAGGCATGAACACTTCGCCACGCACCTCCAGGAAGGCCGGGTAATTGCCACGCAGCTTCAGCGGGATGTTGCGTACCGTACGTATGGTATGAGTGACATCTTCCCCAGTCTCACCGTCACCACGGGTAGCCCCCAGGTTCAGGATGCCATCGATGTAAATCAGCGAGGCGGCCAGGCCATCATACTTGGGCTCCTCTGCATACTCCAGGTCGGTTTCGCCAAGTTCAACTTCAATGACCTTTTCGAACTTATGAAAATCGGCGTCCTCGAAGGCGTTGTCCAAGCTCAGCATGCGCACGGCATGGGTGATCGGTTTCAGGCCGCCAACGGCGACATAGCCACCTACCTTTTGCGTCGGGGAGTCGGGTGTCAGTTGCGAGGGGTCGGCAGCCTCGATCGCTTTGAGCTCCTGAAACAGAGCATCGTATTCACGATCCGTGATGGTCGGGGCATCCAGCACGTGATAACGATGGTTATGCTCGTTCAGCAATTGACGAAGTTCGGCGGCACGGGGGTTGATAGGCATAGTGATCTCCTTGGTATAGTGTCAATATAACGCAAAATAGATACATTGAAAGAGGCAATTCCCGTGGCCGCCAAAAATACCCCGCGAAGCCCCAAAAAGCTGTTATGCCTTGACCTGGATGAAACCCTGATCCACGCCAGCATGAAGCCGTTTGAGCACTATCAACTGATTGTGGACGGTGATTTCATGGCGGTTCGACCGGGGTTGATCGCCTTTCTCGACAGGCTGGCACCCCACTATGATTTCATGCTGTGGAGCGTCTCCGGGGAGGAGTATGTCAACGCCGTGTTGAAAGTCATGTGGCCCAAAGAGCACGAGCTCAAGGCCATTTACACCGGCAAGCATGCCAGGCCCCATGTGGAAAATGGCTACGGAATTCCCACCTACAAGGAATTGTACAAGGTCTCCCGGCGCCTGCCGTATAGCCGCAGCCAGATCCTTGCCCTGGATGATCGGCCCCTCGCCCACAAATTCAACTACGGCAATTTGGTACAAATTCAGCCCTTTTTGGGGGATCCGGACGATCGTGAATTTGAAAAGGTGGGCAACCTCCTGGAAAACCTGGCGGGGGTGCCCGACGTTCGTACCGTCGAGAAGCGCTGGTTCAAGATGATGCCTGATATGTACGCCGACAGACGCGCTCAAGGCGCAGGCGAGCCGTCTCCAGGCGCCTGAAGCGTCGCCTCAACGACTGCCAGGCTACGCAGGGTCTTCTGGATCTTTTGCTCGCACATCTGGCAATACTCAAGGCTCATGGCAGGGCCTGATGGGTTGATGACCCTGTCGGCGATCGCAGGGAGGTAGAAATACAGCGAGTTGGTACCATATACCGGCCTGTCGAGATCCCTGAGCAAATCACTTTTGGTAATGTTGTCGATCAGCCGCTCGATCAGCATGCTGCTGGGCAGGCTGGCGACTTGTGTTCGGGCCTCTTCCGCCTTGATGGACATATTTCCCAGCACCGTACCTGGTTTGGCCAGATGACTCAGCGTTTCTTTGAAGGGGAAAAATAGCCCTCGGGTTTTGTAGGTGGAGGATTTCAGTCCAGACTCAAAAGCCCAGAACCCGTTGATGGCGGAGTAGAGTCGCTCAGCCTGATTTAGCGTCGGCAGCGCTGAAGCCCTGCCTGGCTTGATTTGATCGGCCAATGGCACAAGCGCTGACAGCCGATCATCCAACTTTTTCCTGAGCTCTACAACCGTGGCCAGACTGTGTTTAACGGCCTCGCTGGCCCATGAGCCGCAAAAGCGAAACAGCAGCTCATCGATCAGATCCGATGTTCGAAACTGGGGTTTCTGATCTCCCTTGGGGTCATGCATGTCCATGTTCACATGGCGCATGGAATCCTGCACCAGCAACAGCAGTAGCGCCACGTCCGGTACGTGGGGGCCAACCAGGGTGTCCAAGTCCGCAAGGGCAACACGTCGGGTAGCCGCGTCCGTTTGGGAGGCCGCCAGCACGGTATCGAGGAGGATGGGGAGGATTGAGGGCATCAGAAAAGCCTTTTTTCTTTATGGTACAGGCATGGAACGGAAAAATTCAAAGCCGCATATCGCTTTAGCTGTAAATTGACACATTGGCTATTTCTCCCTATAGTCTCGCGATCAAGGAGACTTGCATGAAGCCCGAACTCTATCTAAAAACCCTGAGTGATCAGTGGCCTGTGGTCAGCACGCTGTGGGCCAGCCATGAATCCCGCACCTTCTCGCAAGGCGAACTCTACCGGGTTGCCCGCGATGTCGGTGGCGCGCAGCAAATCGCCGCCAGTGCCATTGCCGCCAGGCTGGTCTCCTGCGCAATTCTGGTCGAGAACAAGCGAGGTGGCCAGGGTTATTCCTTCAATACTCACCTGGTGCCCTTCATCCAGTTCTTGCTGGATGAACAAAAGCTCGGGCTCCTGGCAGAAATCACCGCCAACACCGACACGCTACGCGATCACCTTGATCAGATTCGCATTGCCCTGTTTGAAGGGCGACGCACCGGATTCTTTCAAAAGTGCCAGGAGATGGAGTCGCGGTTTCACACGCTTCAGCGCCTGGTCGATCAGAACACCAAGGCCATCTACCACCTGGTTGATGAGGCCAAGCAGGCTGACCGCAGCCAGCCGATCAAGGAGCGTTACGCCAAGGTCATTACCGCCTGGGATTCCTACGTTCGACCCGCCCTGGAAATGAAAAGTCCGGGCCAGCCGTTCACCACCTTGATTACCCAGATCACACGAGAATTTCAGGCCTGGCTTGAAGACGCCACCCTGAGCGTGTTGATGGCTGACGATGCCCGGCACCAGCTTGAAAGCGTGCATTTCAGGATGCTGGATTTCCGTGAACTGCTCGATCGCTCGATCGACATCATGTCGCGCAAACTGACGCCCCTGATCCAGCAGGCCCGCATCAACACCCAGATTTCGCAAGGGGCCTCCATCGCCTTCCGCAGCCTGGCCAAGACCGGCAGCATTGCCGGGGAGCACGACCTGAAACTGCCAGCCAAGGTCAGGCTGGTGCGCCGGGCCGACTCCAATGCCCTGCTGGAGTTCTACAGCTCGTTCATGGATGCGGTGGTGACCGAGGAAGCCGAGTCGTTGCCGGTGGGGCTGAAGGTTGAAGCCGCTGCACGCAAGGCTCGACGCGAGACCGTCGCCGACATGATTCACTGGATCAAGACGGCTCGACCCGTGGAAGACATCTGTCAAACCCTCCAGGAGCAGTATCCACAGGCCACGGCTCAATCCATCTGCAAAGCACTCGGTGCCCTCAGTCGTGACCCGGCAACCCGCACCTATGTCATGCGTCACGATGACCGGCAGGAATATCACTTCGAGAACCTCACCGTGATCATGATGCGGCGCTCCTTCAACCTGGCCTCGTCGCACAAGATCGCCCCCTATACAGACGTCATCGACGTGCTCCCTCAACGCAAACCAAAGGTTGCCGCACACCATGGATAACGCCGAGCTGATCAACACGGTCGAAATTGAGGCCGAATCCCTGCGCCTGAATCAGGAAATCGAAGCTTCGACTTTGTACTCAAAGCAACTGCAGCAACTGCTGCCCCGCTCAGCCGAGATTATCGGCCTGCTGCAGGCGGGCACCTTCATCAGCTCCAGCGGACACATCAAGCTGCACAAAGAGCTGAGCCGGCACACCCATGCCTACCAGGTGCTCCTGGAAATGACCGGCAATACCCTGGTGCATCACCACGTCGGATTCTTCCACCTGCAGCCTCTGGAAACCCGCTCGCTGAACCTGCGCGAGCGGCAGATTGCCGCCGCGATGTTTGCCTTGGTCGAATGGCTCTCGGATCAAGGGCGCTCGGTAGAATCCATGATCAATGCTGAAGACCCGATCAGCATGAACGATCTGAGCCTGCTGGTTGAACATCACCGCGAACGCCTGCAGCCCTTGGGGCTTGGCACCGTGGACGACTACCTGGCCAATGGCATCAAGAAGCTGGTCGAGGCAGGAGTCATGCAAACGCACACCGACGCCATGAATCAGCAAGCCTACACCCTGGGTATCCCCACGTATTACTACCTGGACATTACCCGTAAATTGGCGAAACAGAAGGAGTCGCAGGCTGCTCAGCAGGATGTAGCTGTCATCGATATCGATGCGGCGGCTGAGGATCTGCTCGAATCCCTGGACGAAGAACTCTGAGGCTCACCATGAAAAACGCAAAACGTTCGAAATACGGCATTCGCCACTACTGCCTGATCAACAGCGGCCCTCACCTGCTCAGCGTCCTGCCCCTGTCTGGCCCTCTGTCGATCGCCGGTTCCAACAACGCCGGCAAATCGTCCGCGATTCAATCGATGCAGTACCTGCTGTTCAATAACCAGTCGCACATGGATTTCGGCAATCACGATGCCAAGGCCTCGCGGGAGTTCTACTTCCCCAAGGACAACTCCTTCGTGATAATGGAAGTCATGCTCTCCACGGGCATTTTCATCATTGGCGCCCATGGCAAAGGTGCGGGCGCGGGATACGACTACGAACTGTTCGTGGCGCGTGGCGAACTCAATACCGATGATTTCCTCGACGACAACCGACTGTTGTCCTACCGCGAGGTGTTTTCCCGCTGGTCTGCCGCAGGCCGTGAATACATGTCCGTCTCTCGCGAAGAGATGCGTCAGCTGCTGTACGGCGAGTACGTCAAGGTGCGCGGCGGGAACTGGAACATCACCCTGGCCCCCATTGCCAACGCAGGCGAGCGCCGCTACGGAGTGTTCCGTCAGATCTACAAGAACCTGCTGACCCAGTCGGTGCTCAAGAGCAAGGAATTCAAAGAACTGATCCTGAACGTGTTCAGCGACAAGCTCTCCAACAGCTCGATCAATTTCACCCAGGTGCGCAAAGAGGCGTTCCGTGACCACGCCTTGCTGGCCCATGAAGTCCAGTCGCTGGAGCAACGGCGCCAGGACATCCTTACACTGTTCCAGGAGCAGCAAACCCTGCAGGATAAATCTGTTGAAGGCGCCCTGCTGACACGACAGCTCAAAGTCAACGTGGAAACCGCCGCGATGGCCTATCCTGAGCTGCTGCGCAAGTGGGAGGCGGAACTGCTCGCAAAGCAGGAAAGCAAGAACCTGCTCAACCAGCATTACAAGACCCAGCATGAAACGCTTACCCAGTTGCACCGGCAAAAAGGCGTGCATGACGCCATGGCCAAGGAGATCGTCAACCTCAAACAGCGCACCTCGCTGGGCAGCCAGGCGGAAACGGAAGCCAGCCTGCAGGCGGTGCAACGTGACATCGCCGGCCTCGAAGCCAGCTTGGCACAAGCCGGGGTGTTCCAGCCGGATGTAATCGAGCGCAAATTGCGCTCCGTTGAAGCGCATCTCAAGACCCTGACTGACAAGCATGCCCGCCTCAAGGATGGCGATGGCCTGGCCCACAGCCTGGGCCTGAGTGAAGGCCAGATCAGTGAGGCTTCCCGCCTGCTGAACCCGCAGCTGTTCGGTTTGAGCAAGCACTGCCTCAAAGAAGCGACCAAGGGCAATTTCAAGAACTACCTGCTGGCGCACCTCACGCCGGAGGATGGCATGCTGGAGCGTGCAGGCTTCAGCCTGAATGCCCAAGGGATCGCCCCAGTCACCTTTGAACTGGATCAGCTCCCTGAACTGGAGCAGCAAATCCAGCTGGAACGAAACAACCTGCAGGCCTTGCAAAAAGACCTGGCTATCGCCAATGACCAGGAGGGCACACGCCAGCGCCTGGCTGAACTGAAACAGACCGCCAGAAAGCTCTCCAGCTCTGTGCATGAGTATGAGCGCCTAGAGCAACTGGAAGCTGATTACCTCGACAAGAAGGGGGAGATCGTCGGCTTAGAGCTGCAAATTGAGGAGTTGACCGAAGCCACTGATCAATACGCAACCAAGCTCGAAGCCATCAATGCCGCCATCCATGCCATTGGCGTCGATCTCGAAGCGCTTCGCCGCAAGCAAAAAGCCGTCCGCGAGGTTCAGGAGAAACTTAGCTACAAGATTGACTTCTTTGGCTTGGCCGAAGGCGATGACGAAGCCTTCGTTTGCGACCTGAGTGAGTTTGACTTCGACGAAGTGTTGGCGCGGCTGAACAGCCTTGAAATGGCGGTTCGCTCCATCCAGAACAACGCCAAGGTTTGCCAGGAGCGGATAATCGAATCCCTGCCCCAGCTCGCTGAGCACCTGGAAGACAATTCGCTTGCCCTCAAGGCGAAAGAGCGGATTGATGCCTTGCCACAGACCCGTGAATGGCTGGCGCGCCTGCAGGAAGCGGCGATCATCAAGATTGCCGGCAGCCTGCGCGACCTGCAGGATAACTTCCTGCAGCTGGAGCACGAAATTACCTTGTTCAATCGCAGCATCGGTGCGCGCAAGGTGTCCAACCTCAAGCGTTTCAGCATCGAGTTGCGCCGCAATGACCAACTCCTTGAGTCCATCGACACCATGCTGCAATTCATGAACAGCAGCGATTTCTCGGCTGACCTGTTCGGTGGAGTCGGCGAAGAGATTTCCAATGCCGAGGTTAAGCGTGCAATGGATCGGATCTCGCGGGTGGTTGACAATGAAAAGGATGGCAACCTGGAAGTCGCTGACCTGTTTGAAATGGCCTTTACTGTGGTCGACGCCCGTGGGCGCGAAACCACCAGCGAGAAGCTCGATGACATGGCTTCGACGGGATCAAGCATCGCCCTCAAAATTCTCGTCTTGTCAGCCCTCATTCGCCACCTGATGGACAAAAAGGTCAAGGATGAGCCGTTCCTGCCTTTTTACCTCGACGAGGCCGAGCGTGTGGATGAGCAGAATCAGAAGGTCATTCTGGGCTACGCCCAGGACATGGGTTTCACCCCCGTGTTTGCATCGGTTCATCCGACGTTGACCGGTGATTTCGGGGTCAACCTGAGTGAGTGCATCCAGGATGATTCTCGCATCGTCATCCTGCCGGTAGACTGGCAGCACTTTGTTCACCATGACAAGGTCGTGGCCGACAATCAACTGGAGCTCCCGGCGTGACCGGCAGGGTGAACCGCAAAGTCATACTGCAGGCACTGGAGGCCCTTCAACGTGAAGGCCTGCAGCCGGCCACCGCCTGGCAGACCCGACTGGCCACCGAGCTCAAGGGGCTGCGGGACATCGGCGTAGTTGCCATCGCCGTCCCCCCAGGCAAACGCACGCCGCAGGTCATCATCACCGACCATGGGCGGCTTCAGGCGCGCATTGACGCCCTGAAAGGGGAAGCCATTGCCGAGAATGCCAGTGTCCGGGCCACCAATCTGGGGGTGCGCGGCGATACAAAATCGGGAAGCCGGCTGCCCTACATGCTGATCAATGTCCTCGGTGGCGCGCAGACTGCCTGGGCAAGGCCATCAGGAGCCTCGCTGGCATCCGCAGGCGACGATCCAGGGGCATACCAGGGCATCATCCTTCGTGACGACGGAATCGATGATTACGAGCCCTCAGGGGATGTGGTGCTCATCGAGAACCGCGACGTGTGGCTCAACATCCGTCCGTTGTTACCGAAGTCCCTCAACGCTGCCGCCTTGATTCAGTATGAGGGCTGGCTGTCAGACCGCTTTGCAGCACGCCTGGCCCACTGGCGCCATGCCAGGCTGTTTCTGCTGGCCGACTACGACCCGGTGGGCTTTCAAAACCACCTGCGCCTGCAGCACGTCAGGCCCGACGCGCAAATGCTGATTCCGGACATGAGTGATGATCAGCTCGACCAATGGGGTAACCGCCACGTTTGGCAGAAATCCACGCGCCACCTGTATACTCTTAACGAATGGGCTAGCGCGTGTGATTCTGAAGCAGCCCGATTCTACAATCGCATCGCCAAGAAAGGTCTGGCCATTGAGCAAGAAGCGCTCCTCGGCATCCAGAGCCTATCCTGGCGACCGCTGGAAAGGGTTTATCATGCAAAACCAGCAGGCAATGCTCAGGCTTTATCAAGCCATGATGGAAATCAAGGGGGACAGCTTGACCCTCCCCCTCCCCCGTCGGCTTCAGCTGCCCGTTGTTAAAGAGTTCCGCCAGCTACTGCTGTCGGAGTTGCAGCCGATCTACGACTCCTACATTGAAGCGGATGCAACGATGGGAGAGTTTTTCGGCGGGGCCATCGATTACATCCAGACACTGGAATCAGCCAAGCGCTATGGCGAACAGGCGATTCGGATTGGCTACATGATCTCCAAGCATCAGCGTCTGGGCGGCGCGATTTTTACCGTGTCCGAACCGCTTGAAAAAATGTTGGCCGACACTGGCCTGAAAAACAATATTCCTGTCAAATTCTTCACGCCGCCACACCGGGTCAGCTACATCGAATTCTGCCCAGCTGAACACAGGGAGACCTTTCGCTTGTCCACCTATGCAGGAGGTGGCACCAACATCAGCGAAGGCTGCTATCTGCAGGAGAAAAAGGTGGACAAGCTTCCGTTGATGACACGCGAAGCTCGCGAGGCCTTGCAGCTTGATCCGCAGCAAGGAGCTAGGATTCTGGATATTGGAATCACTGTCTCCCCCCTGAATAATCAGGAATTAGCGGGCGTCGGCACCAAAATTGCCATTGACACCGTTGATAATTTCACCCTGTACATTCAGGACGAGGCCGAGCCCCTGGCGGACGTGCTGGAGCGTCATTTCGAGTTTTACAATCAGCGGGCGCTGAACTCTGGTGCCAAGAACGGCATCGCCGATCGCGACCTGTTCAAAAGCCGAACAACCGAGATTTTCAGCTATCTGACCAAGGTCTTGATGTACCTCTACATTGAAAAAAAGGCCCGGTACACCGTCAATGAGGCCAGTGAACTGGAGGAGCGCATCCAGAAGGTCGCCGAGAAGAAACGCTCGAAGCTGGAGAAGCAGCTCAACCGCGTCTACGACCGCATCGTGATCGGCCCGAAAAGCTACACCCCGCTGGCCGAACGCATCGCCAGCCAGGGCGCGGCGAAGGGCACCAAGCGCCCGCATTTCCGCTCGGGGTACTTTGGCATCCGGTGGAAAGGCACAGGCCAGGCCAAGCTGCCCGAACTGGTGCGGGTCGACGAGACGATCGTCAACGAGCAGATGCTCAAGGATGCGGATGCCCCGACAAGGCGAGACTACGAAATACGCTGAGCCCCCGCTTCGCGGGGAAGGGGGCGACTGCTCTACAACCCCAGGTCGCTACCGAGGATCTCTTCCCGGTAGCGTTCGCTGACGCGGTCTACGACAAAAGGCAGCCGCCACTCCCGCCACAGTTTGTCCGCTGACTTTTGATCGTACGCAAGCTGGATAAAGGGCTCTTTGCCCAACGCCTGGATCAGCGCTTGCCCCAACGGCTTGCACCCGTTGTTTTTCGCGCCAGACATCACCGCTGCCAGCTCGGCTGTCGGATCAGGCGTACGCCCCACCAGGTCGAAGTACGCGCACGCGCCACTTGTCTTTTGTTCAAAGGCGATGTACCAGTCCGCGCCATCTTGGATGAGCTGTTTCATCACCTGCATGACTGCCTTGGAATCCTTGTCCATCAGCTCCCGGATCACTTCGTGCCCCACCTTCTGGGCGAATTCCGGAAGTGAAGGCACCTGCGTGTTGTCATATCTGAGCTTCGCCAAACCGAGCATTTCGTCCACGTAGTGGGCGTAGGATTTGGGCATGAATGCGTTCGTGGCAAGGTAGCGGGTTCGCAGTATCGACGCCGGATCCAGGGGGTATTCACTCAGCCAGGTGGACACTTTGCCAGGATCGAAGACCTTGGCAATTTTCGGAACCTTGAGGAGGTACTGAAATTGCTCGGCATTGTCTGCTTTGATCGCCGTCCACATCAAAAACTGGATCATCGATTTATTCTGGCACAAGTAATTGATTGCTTGCAGAGGCACCATTTCGCCCGATGAACACCGCAAAGAATTTGCACCAGGGTTCTGCGGGAAAGCATCCCCAGGAACATCCCTGGCGCTCACCTTCAAACGTTGATGCGAGGCATACGAAATGAAATCAGCCATATACAAAGGCCTACGCAAAAGCGAGAACGCACGCAAGCGTGTAAGGCGCTCGAAGCTGTTATCACCATAGGGCGTCAGAGCGTATGGAGAAATGGCTTGTATCCGCCGTAGATTATTTTTCGCGTTCTCTTCCGCAATTTGTGCAATTGCAGCGAGCGAGTGGTTTTCCATTACCAAGGCGTGCAATGTATGACAGGCAATTTCATCCTCGGCGTCGGTCAGATATCCAGGGAAAATACTCAGTAAATCGAGGTTGAATGCAGTGCTCATAAGCCCAAGTCGTGTCCTAGAATTTTTTCGTGGTAACGGGTGTCTTTCACATCATGCAGCGCATGCTCAAGGCCCAGTTGGTAGGCCAGAAAGCGGATGCGGTCATTGCGCAGCTCACGGCCCGTGGTCACCGCGTCCATGGCCTGAACCTTCTGGAAGATCACGGTCGCTGCACTCTTAAACCGGGCAATCAACCGCTCCTGATCGACCGTTTCCTCGACCCTTGTCATGAGGTTTTCGAACAGATCGCCCCAGGTCTCATTGGCCCCCTTGAACTCGAATTGACCCGAGATGGCCTGGCGCACAATGGTTTCCATGCGCTCACTGCCCTCGGCCACCCGCATGGCCTGGCTGTAGGCCTTGGCCTGGCACAACAAAAGCGTCTGACGCTCTGCCGAAATGTACTTGTCCAAGGCGGTTTCTTTCAGGGTGGCCCTTGGGATGTCCTTCAGCACCTGCCCCACCTCAACCGACTCATTGGCAGCCAGCATCGCATCACACATGGCATGGGCGATTCTGAACCGCGATTTGGCCAGCGCGTCGGCCAGCACCGACTCGCGCATGCTGGTGTTGATTCGGGTCAGACAATTGCGCTCGTTGTCCCACTGTTTGAGCTGAATGATCGCAAAGCTTTCGGGCATGTGCTTAAGCACGGCATAGTAGGTGGCCTTACCAATACCCATTACCCCCTTGATGATGTTGATCATGCGTTTGAGGCAGTGCTGGTCGACGTTCGGGCAAATCCATTCTGCGTTCTGCAGGATCAGGTCATTGGCTACGAAGACCGCCTTGGCATCTCGCTCAAGGATGGTGAGCATCAATTCCGAGAGACCACGAGTGCGCCCTTCATCACTGAAGGCCAGGATCAAAAATTCAGGTGACATGGCGGCAGGGTGGAACGCCGACATGACATCTGCGATATCCCCGGTTTTCAGGGCGTTCTTGGTGATGACTTCCAAAGCTTGCATGCAAAATTCTCTATCCGTTAGGGTTCAAAGACCAAGGTCATCCATGAGGATGTCCGCACGCCCTACCTCCGACGCTTTCTCCATCCATCCACACTGCGGCATGACCTCGGCGAATACACTGACCGTCGTATCCGACATCTTGCGCGGGTAAATCTTGTGGACATCCACCCCATCCAGCAGGCGCTGCAGGGAATCCTGAAACGCGGCCCATTCGTCTTGACCCAGCACCCCTTTCCAGGCGCGCTTGGCGGTTAGCGCAGCTTTCTCCAGCGGCTTCAACGCGCCGCGATAGAGGTCGAAGGACATGGGAAAACCGGCTTCTTTTGCATCCAAAAGCAGCAGCGGTGCGCCGACGATCATCTGTCTGAAACGCTTGGTGGAAAGCTGCTTTTTGATGTCCACCGCGTTATCCGGAGAAAAGACCGTGAAGGCCACCGCGAGCAATTTTTCCATGACTCGCTGCTGGTCATCGCCAAGCTTGGCCAGATCCCCTCGGATGTCGCGCCAGAAATAATTGGCACCGAGGTCGAGATCCACCTTTTGAAGGGTTTTCGAGCGGGTTTGCTGAAGCAACTGGTCGAAAATGTAATCCTGAAATTCAAAATCCCCCTGCAACGCCGGAGTCAGCACCGACTTCCAATGATCGGTTGAAAACTGATGCAGCTTGTCTGGGGCGTGCTCGATACACAGCTTGTAAAGCTCAAGGTCGCAATAGTAGGCCTTGCCTTGGACATCAGGCTGTTTCAGGTTGTTCTTGTGCACCTTGTCGGCATAGCACCAAAGCCGCTCGGATATTTCAATCATGTCCAGGTAGGCGCTTCTGAAGTCTGACGATTTCCACTCTGTTGCATGGTAGTTCATGCGGAAAACAGCTTCCGTGGCCAAACCATTGAGTGACGCGGTTACCCAGGTCGGATCATTGTTGGTAGGCCTGGCATCGACCAGGCGAGCGAAGAACTGCTTAGCCTCGGCATAGTCACCGGACTTGAACAGGAGCGGTAGCAGCTCCTGGGGTTCCGCCAGGCCCTTGGCGACGAACTCAGGAAGACCCTGCAACTGCGGGAAGGCATCGAGCAGCATGCCGTGCATGACTTGCCGACTGAACGGTCTTTCACCGCCCGTCCAGAACAGTTGATGTATGATCTGTTCCTGAAGCTCATGTTGCGACATGACAATTACCGCCCTTTAAACTGGTGGATCGAACTGATAATCCCAGTGTGCCAGAGGAGCATCAATCGTGTAACGGGGCAATGGCCTTTGCTGCCCGCTCACGGATCATCTCGCGGATAATCTCTTGCTTGGATACCTTGTTACCGGACTGACAGGAAAGCTCGACAAGGCCCAGGAGTGCTTCGTTGTCACCAGCGGTAAGCGGCACTCCGATGCGGACAGTGCAAGGCTCAGGCTGAAGTCTGGGGCGACCCCGCCCACGCTTGGAAACACCAGTTTCAGATTTATCACTCATACTCGCGCACCTCAACCCCTGCACCAGGAATGGCGATGAATATTTGCGCCTGGCAGTGGTATTCTGTCGTTATCTATATTCCATATACTGCTGGGTGCGAAATGAATAAATCAACGAGACTGAGCATTTCAAAAGAGGAGGGAGCATTCATCCAAGTCTGTGTAGACATGCTGCAAAAAACCGTCGAGGGTGATCCCCGGCCTCTTCTGAACCTGGTGTTGACTACCCGAGAGAAGGCCTTGCAGTTTGTCACCACGGACATCTGGGCAGAGATGGTCAATCATATGGCGCGCTTTATCAACGCCAGCTGCGCGCAACCGGATTACCGAAACGTGCTCAGAAGATGGCGCGACGACTGCGACCGTGCTGTGCAAAAGCTCGATCTTGGCAGCCTGGGCATCGAGCCGTTGCGCTTCATGGAGGATGCGCTGGAACTGCACCTGAGGATGCAACTGCTGCAGTATGGAAGGATTGCTGAAATTCAACGCTACGGCACGTTCTCGACCGCCAGCAAGGATGCGCTGTGGGACTTCGTCAACGGCTGGAACAGCGGGGGCCCCAACCTCAGGAGCGCGGCACCCTCTGCGCGACAGGCCGCGCAATTGATGGACAAGGTCAGTCCACTGATCAAAACCTTGCGCCAGGAGCCAATCTGGCGCGCCCTGGCCTCTAACCCAGAGCGCGATCGATAATCATGAGGGCCAGGGTGGCGGAGAGCCCGGCAAGCCCCATGGTTACATAGCGCGTCAGGTAATAGGCCTGTACGTAGGTGTGCAGTGCCTCAATCACTATTTGGCGCTGCGTGCCGACAAGCTTGTCAGACAGCAAGAGATTGTTTTCTGGCATAATGAGGTTGACCAGGCCCTGGCGTTCCAGGCGATCGCACAGCATCAGCTCTTTGAAATACTTTAACGGAGTCGTCATAGGATGCCCCAACACGCTTTGATGCCTGAATTATAATGTTGGATGACATCGTGTCAATCGCCAATATACACATAAAAACGCAATGCTTGATCCGCATCACAGATTTCGCATGCACAGTGACTTTGGCCTAGCGTGTTCGGCATGCCCGGCAAGTTGGGTGCTTATCAGTTGGCCTGGATCAGCAACGCGGCTTGTGTGCTCACCTTGAGGTGCGCTTGTCAGGCTTTATGGTGGGGCGTAAAAGCGCGATCAGGCATTCCTGCTACCAACATGCAGGCACACAGCCTGCGCTCACCACTGCGGGGCATGAGCGCATTACCGGCAACAGACCTTCTTCAATCATCAGCGGAGATCAAGCATGCATCCACTAGCCCCGAAACTAGGCCCTGATCAGGCTGCAGAAAAACTTGGCCGGGATCAATATTGGATTAACTTCGCACGAAGAATTCAGCATCATCCGGTGGTCAAGCAGCAGTTGATGGCCAATCAAGGCGGGCGATGCCCCGTTTGTGCCCGTGGCGTGGCATTGACCGACACGGTGCACCATGTGTCCTACCTGCGCCGTTGCGTGTACACGCACCAGGTGGAGTTTTCCGCCGCGACCCCCAAACGCCCCAACAAAACGGTGACTGCACCGCCCTGCGAAGGGTGCCCGCAGCTTGAACAATGCGCCAGGCTGCTGGTACTGGTGCATGACAAGTGTCATCACCTCATTCACAAGGTGTAGCAGTCATGCGCTCAGAAGATTCCGGTCTTGCTGCGCCGCTTTCATGCGCACTTCGAGAATCGCGATGATCTGGGCAAGCACCACCTCAGGGGGCTGACTGGCATCAATCACGACGAAGCGCTCAGGGTCTTCCTGGGCCTGAATGAGGTAACCGCTGCGGGCCCGGCGATGGTAGTCGATGGGCTTTTGTTCGAAAACGTCGGCCTCGGCGTTGCGGGCGCGGGTGCGCTCAATGCCGATCTGCGGGTCGATGTCGAGGATGAAGACGATGTCCGGCTGGAACGGCCCCAGAGCCACCTGGTTGGCCGCTTTAACGACTTCGATGGGCAGGCCTTCGGCATACCCCTGGAAACTCACAGACGAGGTCGCCCAACGGTCACACAGGATCAGCTTATCGGCCTGAAGCGCAGGGAGGATCACTTCGCGCAGATTCTGGGCTCTGGCCGCCGCAAACAGCAGCAGCTTCGATTCATTGAACAGCTCTGGATATTCATTGTCGAGAATCATCTTGCGCAAGCGCAGTCCAAACCGAGTCGCGCCAGGCTCCTTGCTCAGCACGACATCGCGGCCTTGTTGGGCGAAATGCGCCTCCAGACCTTCGATCACCATGCCCTTTCCGCCGCCGTTCACGCCCTCGATTACAACCATGTAGCCTTTCATTTCCACCACCTGCTTTTACAATTTCGGATGGGTCAAAAACCAAAACAGCCCGCGAGGCGGGCTGTTTTCTACGGGTTTCAGACAGCGTTTTCAGCTTCGGCTGGCGCCGGCAGCAGTTCGATCACATCGCCATCCGCAGGGGCGGGCTCGGCAGCAGCATCGACCACTTCGGCTGCGTCAGCAGCCGGCTTGGCAGGTTCGAGGCCAGCACCGAAGGTGGTTGACACCACGGCACTCGCCAGGCCCACAGCACCGCCTGTGGCAACAGCGCCAACAGCAGCTGCAGTGGCAACACCCGCGTCGTCCGCACCACCTTGATCATCATCGTCCTTGTCCCCAGCATCGCTGTGCGACAGGCCGAGCAGCTCGTCGATGTTGCAAGCGCCCTTGGCCACGATTTCAAATGGCAGGCCACGCACCTTCTGCGCCATCCCTTGCAGGGCATCGGCGATCATTTCGTTGCTGTGCGCGTAGGTGTCCTTGTAGGCCGCGCTGACCGAAATCAGGACGCTCTCAAAGCGTGCGCGCAGGTACAGGGTCTGACTGGCGTCCAGGGTGGTCTTCATCGAGTCCTTGGACAGGTCGATCAGCTCAATGGTCGGGATGCCTGCACCCACCAGCTTGACCTTGATTTCACCACCCGTTTCCGCGACGAATTTGTCAATGCGCGGCTGCATTTTTTCGCGAATGACGACCGGATCGTCAATGACGTCGGTCATGACCTCCAGGGCTTCCTGCAGGCGGGTGTAGGCTTGTTGTTGTTGTTTGCTGAGATTCATGTGGCCTCCGTTAATTGTGATTCGATTATCACATATATTGAATCGGACGACCACCCTTTGCTACAACCCGATATCCTCACTCAGTGCTTCTTCCAGGTGCCTATCCTTGATCTTGGCGTCAGCTGGGCTAATCAGCCCCGCCATGCAGAATTCCAGGCGGTGTTGCAGTGGCACACCCAGCACATCTTCGGCGCTGAGCTCAATCTTCCTGGCGTGCACGATATTTCTCACGGACGCCGACTTTAGGGTTTGTGGGTTGATCCATAAGCGCGACTCAATGCCTCGATCATAGAGGGTGCCAAGGAAGGTCTCCTGGGTCTCATTGGCGGATTTTTCCTGGATAATGATTTGGGTAAACATGGTGATCATGCGCATTTTTTCACTGTCTGGCCAAGTGTTCACCGGGGTGAATACCACGTCCAACAATGTCCCCCTGCCCTCACATAAGGCAAACATCAGGTCGGGGGTCGGCTCCAGGCTTTGCATGGGGAGTCCGGCCACGCAAAATAGCCGAATGGACTCCGAGCGTAATGCCGCCATGATGACCTGTTGCTGAAAGTGACTGTCGAGGATTGTCGGGTGGGCATCGATGGCAATCGTTAGCACCTGGATGGTGCGGTTTTCACGCCACTGGCTGTTGAACACAAGGTGACTGTTCAAGAGCGTGAGGCACAGTTCACGCAGCCTGCAAGCACCGATCAAGCCAGCTTCCACAGCCTTGACCAGGGCAAAGGCGAGTTCGACCAGGCGGTGTTTGTCTTCGACTTTCTTGTCAAATGTCTCGCAGCAAAAATCCCAGGATGCCGGCACACCAAACTCGCGCATGATGGCTAAAAAATCGCGAGCCTTACCCTCTGTCAGTGCTTTTTCCAGCGGGTGGACAAGGCGCCGTCCCGTGGCGGCCAGTGATTTATGATCAGTCATGCGGGCGCGTCCAAGTCACGGGCACAGCGATGCCGCTGACCACCGAGGGTGAACGTAGGTTTTTTCTGGTGAGTGGTGAGTTCATTAACGCATCGACGACGCCGGAGGCCAGATGAATATTGGCAAAACTCGAAAGACCCGTGCTCAGGTAGTAGCGAGCCAAAGACTCCTTTTCAAAATCGCTGCCGACCAGCATCTCATCTCCCGGCAAGTCAGCCTTGAGAAACATTGCATCGTGCTCAGCAATGGCTGCCTGCAGGGAACCGGGTTTCCATTCGAGGAAGACAGCCATCGCGGTGGTGGACGCCTGCCGCGCATTTTCAAGGTGGGACAGGAAATGCCAGGCTTCAAAATGGTGCTGGACATGAATCAGTGTGCCAGCCAGGTGGATCATGTTGCCCCGCTCATCAGGCGCCAGCCGATCAGTGTCGATCAGACGGCCATAGAGCATGTGGGTCGTGGGTAGTTTGTCGACAAAAATAACCGGCACCAATCCCTGCTTGCTGCTAACCAGTCCAGACAAGCCTGGGTGGCAGCGGTGGGTCAGCACCTCACTTTCCGACAGCGGTGAACTGGCGATCTCTGACGCACTATAGGGCAGCACGAGGCCTTGAGAAGCCTGGATGTCGATCTCTGAGATTTGCATTGATTGAGCCCTCTTAGCAAATGCCAAGAACGCAGGGCTGGAAAGCCCCGCATCTGGTATTCAATCAGTCTAACTCAAAATGCAGCGCTTTCGAAAAAGCCGCCATCCACTCTCAGCTTTGCTCAAATACCTCGTGCTGATGAGGGGCTTGCTCTTGTACCTCAAATTCGCCTTCGAGGTCATCGGCCTGCGACTCCAGATCGGCGATCGTCAGTTCCGAACGGCAACGGATGTCGGCGCCCAGTTTCAGGCCACGAATGAGGTCTTCGCCATCTTCGTTGCGATAGAACTCCCAGCCGGATTCGATCCAACCATTGCTCTCCCACAGCTTCAAGCGCTTGTTCAAGTCCGACTTCATGCGACGCTTTACCTTCGCGTACTCGGAAATAGAGCCACTGAACTTGTGGTAGTTCTCAAGCTTGATCGGATACACGCCGTCACGGTGCGAAGCAATGAACGGCAACAGCTTCTTGCCGAAGCGGTCGAGCTTGTCGTAAATTTCAAAGGGCAAGAGCGTGGTATTAACACCATCAAAGAAGACGGCGGATATCAGATCCAAGCTCAACAGGGTCTTGCCTGTCATCGAGTTGTGGGCCCGGTTGGCAATGAAGCGCATCGTGATGTCCACGGGCTCGTCATTTTCAAGTCCATGGGCGATCATCTTGAGCATGGGCCCGAAGCGGTTCTCGATCGATTCCTTGTAGAACTTGCCATCCGGTCGATCGGCAATCGTAGGACTGGTGAGGATGTCATACAGGCGTCTCAGTGCCATCCGGTCGGCAATCTTGATTTCGCCTGTGGCCAGGTCATCCAGGATGGTGCGGGCTTTGGCGAAGTTGGCACCTGAGTCGCCCAGATCCAGCCAGCGCAGAATGTCGGCCAAGAAGACGTGCACCGGCTTGGTCAGGGACTTGCCTCGGGCCAGCGTGAGTAGCCTGGCCATGACCACCTCGTGCTCAATGGTCAGACCGGGCCCTTTGTACATGATGCCGCTTCTGCCGAAAGAAAAAATCGGTGTCCACTCGGTGTAGACCTTGCCCATCTTGGTGGTGCTGTACAGGGCACTGCGTACAATCGGGTTGGACTGCTCAAAGTACTTCTCGTTGGTGAGAGGAAGGACGCCCTGGCCAGATTCGAACTCAAACTTCGCCTGAAGCTTGGTTTTTCTGTCGTCAATGACCTCTAGGGCTTCTTTGATTTGGGGCGTTGGCATGATTCTTCCGCTCGGGCGTTTCCGTTCGAGCGTAGGATATATTCCATGAATCGCAAGGTGTACTCTGATTATAGACTTTTTTGATATAAGTAGACACCTCTACAGCCCTGGCGGTTTGGTTGACCGGAGTCCTGTGTACGCCGGCTTGGTCAGGAGAGGCGCTGGTTACCAGACTCCTCCGACTACTGGCCGTGCAGTGTCCAACACTCCCCTGCCCAAGGCCACGGAATTCGTGGTGTACACAAGATTCCGGTGATATCCCTCACTCTCGCGCTCACACGATTCCGGTCTGTAATTCTCGCCAAGCTTGGCCGAGATTGTCTGTGCAGGGGTTTTCAACGCCTCCCAGTGTGCCGCTCTTCCTTATATAGGCGCTGTACGCAAGATCACGGTGCGCGTACACAGATTTCCGGTCGTAAGCCCCAGATAGCTCCGTTGGCGGCCAATCTCCACTCGCGCACATGACTTTCCGGTGTCCGCACACAGGATCACGGTCAGCGTACACAAAACCACGGTCACCACAGACCCCAGGCGGTTGGATTTACCTGGCGCACAGGAAACTCCGGGATGGGTTGAGCACCTGGGTGCGCTTTGAGGTGTTGCGCACAGCAAATTCCGGTACACCCCAGGCTGCGCACACAACTTTCCGGTGAGCGCTCACAGAAATCCGGTGGCCGCCCGCTGATGTCGGCTGCAGGCGGGATAACTTAAGTTCTAGGCGCACACAGCTTTCCGGTGACCGCTCAGAAAATTCCGGTTTGGCACAGTAGGAGCGCGGGTCTCGTGGCCATGACGCGCCAGTGACCGCTTGCAACTGTCAAAAGGCGAGGCAAACAGGGCGTTTGCACATGAAACTCCGGTCGCTGTACACAAAATTCCGGTCTGCGCTCAAAAGATTCCGGTTAGCGCTCAGAAAATCACGGTATATCAACAAGATAGCCAAACTGGCTTGGAGTCCGTCAAAAACAGGCGGCACAAGGCGGCGCGTACACAAATTTCCGGTGAGCGCTCAGAAAACTCCGGTATATCAGTTGGTTAGACAAGATTTTGGCAACTGGCGCACAAGAGATTCCGGTGCGCGCACACAAAATTCCGGTCGAAAGGCGTGCTTCAGGCCGTCAAAGCCATGTCAGGAGCTGTTGGCGCTCAGCAATTTCCGGTAGGTGCTCACAAGGTTCCGGTCGGCGTACACGTAACTCCGGTCGGCATCGCGCCCGCGCACACAAGAATCCGGTCAGCGCACATCAAATTCCGGTCGACGCTCCCTCCTGGATGGGAGGATGAGTGTCTGCGGACGTTGATCCACAGCTCGCACATACGAATCCGGTCGCTGCACACCAATTTCCGGTGACTTCGGGGCACCCTGCTCGTTCCAGGCCGCGAGTGAGGGTGCGACCGCTGCCTTGCTGCCCTCCAGCCGACCAGCTGCACACCAAATTCCGGTCTTATCGGGCTCTTGTACAGAAAACTCCGGTCAGCGCACACAAGATTCCGGTCGCACTTGGAGGAAAGCTCCTGCTGCACAGCCTGGCACCTGCCCAAGGGTATTGCGAAAGCCTGGCGGACGGTTGTACACAGGACTCCGGCAGGTGTACACGAACTTCCGGTCATATCCACGTCAGACGCTGGATCCGTTGGATGGCGACGATCACGGCGCACTCGCAATTCCGGTCGGCGCACGTGAATCTACGGTCGATTGGCGAGGTGACGCCCCTATCCTCCCCAATATACCTCAGTGCTGCGGATATGCTTCGGCTCACGCACATGGGATTCCGGCTAGCGCACACCAATTTCCGGTCGGGAAGGTTTTTCATCGCGGCTCCAGCATCGGCCAGCTACCCGACCCGCTCTCCAGCTGACTGTTTCCAGCGGGGTGTACACATATTTCCGGTCTGCGCTCAAAAGATTCCGGTTGAATTCGGGAAAGCCGCTGTTTTCCTGGAGCGCACAGGAATTAGCGGTATTTCATGTGAATTCGCCCGTGAGCAATGCTTGTCCCCTGTAAAAATTGCACGGATATGCACGCAGCCCCTATGAATCGGGGCTTGCAGCTAACCCGTGGAATTTATATACAAAGTTATTAACTGGTTATGCACAGCTTACTCACAAAAAATCAGGGTATTTTGGGGTTTAGAGCGGAGTTTTGTGTGCGCTCTCCGGACTTTCCTGAGCGCCCACCGTAATCTCATGAGCACGGGCCGGATTTTCCTGAGCGCTTACCGGTATTCCATGAGCGGTTACCGGAATGCTGAAAACGCTCACCGGAAAGCTGGTTACAAGCGGGTACACCCAAAGCCCAACAGGCACGGGCAAAAGCCCCAGTTATCAACAAGCCTTAACCCCGTAGATCTAATCCCACGTTTTTAATCCCGGTTTTCCTAACCCCGTCAGCAGCCCTAACCATCCTTTTTTGTAACCCTTTGGCTTTGCTCACCCGCAAACTCAGGCTCAAAGCCGACCCTGAAGAATTTCGCCAAGGCTGTAGGCATCAAGCATGGGGTTGTTCATGACCTCATCAAGATCAGCTTGCTGGATGGCTTTGTCGAGAACCCCGACATCGAAACTCGGCAAGCCGAGCTGCCTGCTCAACTCGCTTTCGCGTTGGCTGAGGCTTCGCAATCGGCATAAGGCAAAGCGCAGGTGCCGATCGGGGTGGGCGCTCATCAGATTCCGGGCTGCACGCACACCGGCTTCATGCAACTGCTGACGCACTTCGACAGGGATATGAAAATCTGCCGTGTCAATTGTCCCCGTGCGAAGGATGCCGATGTTGTTCAGCGCTTCTTCGGAGGTGACCTGGGGATTATGGTGGGACATGAACTGTCCCACAGTGGCCGACACCGCCCTGAGCATATGAATCTTGATGGCATCCCAATGTCGCCGCAGTGAACCAATCCTGGGCAGACCCAAGGCATTCAGGTCGAACTGATACATCTGTCGTTGAATTTCCTCATCGAGCATGATGCGCAGCTTGCTGCCCTTGTTGTTGATCAGTTCATCCACCGCCTGATACTCCAGGTCAGACTCAGTTGAGGACTGAATGAAAGCAATTGTCTGGGCATCGGCCTCTTGCTGAGAGGCGAACTGATCCGTGAACATACGCAGGGGGAGGTTGTTGTTGACCCCGCCGTCAATCAGATTCATACCATTGAACTTCATGACTTTGAAAACCACCGGCAAATTCATACTGGCCCTGACTGCTTTTTTGATGGGCATGTGCTGATGTTCGCCAAAGCGCCCATCCTTGTTGGCAGCTCTGGCAAAGATCGGTTTGAAGAACAAGCGGTTATCAAGTGCGCCAAACCCGTCGTCCACTTTTTTCCCCTCCGTGAACGCTGTAATCGTTCGCTGAACCAGACGTGCGCAAAAGCGGCGGACTGCCCTGGGGGATATAGGGAGGTGGTGATCGGTCATAGCCACCCCAAACTCCTTGAAACCTTCCTGTGGAAACAGGTCGGCAAGTTGTTTGAGCTGAGCGAAGGTGACGTTACGCCGGGCTTTTCGAGTATTCAGGGGAGGGGTGATGGATTCAAGGGCATGGGGATTCAGGCGATCCAGGCGGCTCTGAATCACATCGCCGATAAATTCCTCAATCGTTTCGGATTCCGGATCCAGCCTGGATTTCGCGAAGCGTAAACATTGAATGGCGCCCTGATAAGCTTCCGAGCGACCAAATAACCCCACAAATTGAAGCGTTTCAGCTTCTGCTCTGAGCCCCTGCGCATGCATATCGCTGAGGAATTGCCTGCGAGCCTGATGGTAGATCTCTGCAAGGCTAACTTCACCGCGAGCAGCAACACCTTCCAGTCGCTGTAAATGGGTATGGATAACCTCTTCATCCATTTTCAGCCACTGGTTGGTGGTAATTCCAGTGTGCTCGACGAGCATGGGCACCATGTATTCCCGACTGAAATCCTTGAGCATAATGCCTTCAGTCTGGGGTGATGTTTCTGTGGATATTGAGCGCAGATAGCGCTTGCCTCGCACCCGCGCAGCAATGGTTTTGACAGTTTCCGTGAATTGTCGCTGGTATTTCGCAGCCATGCTGATGGGCAATGCACTTTCAGCAAAAAATTGGGCAAATCTGCCGTAATGCACCAGGTGTTTTATCTCTTTTGCCGGGAATCCGAAGGCCATCATGAGGCCAATCAAGGCCCCGGCTGACGTGCCGCCAACGTACTTGATATCCTTCAGGGCGCCGATTTGCTCCAGGTATTCGGCAACACCACTGGCACCCATTTTTTTGGCACCCCCGCCCTGAAAAATCACAGCTTTGGGGGCAAATACAATATCCTGCTTCTTACGCATATTGACCGCTCTGTCACAGGCGCTCTCCAGAATATTCTCTTTCTGCTGGAGGATCAGCTCTGCCTTGCGCCGGTCGGTGGCACTGGCATCAGCCGCCATGCCTTTGGTAATCACACGATTGGTGTCTGCAATGTGATTTTTGAGCACACCCAGCTTTTTCTTCAGGGCGGGGTCGATTTTGGCCAGGCCCCGTTCTAGGTCTTTAAACAGGTGGCGATTGTCACGACCATGGGGGTCTGCAACTGCAAAAAATCGCTCATCGTCTGCCTGATCGCTGTGCATGACTCGGGTCAGAATGCCCAGCAGGTAGGGTTTGACCTCTTCCGGATCCTGGTTTTTCATCTGCTCAGGGGTAAACACATAGCTGCCGACGCGCAGGAAAGCCACCCATCCATCGGATATCAGCCGCGCCATTTCGTGAATTTGTCTTTCACGCAAAAAAACCGCAAAAGCTTCCTGCCGCTTGACCTTGATTTCGTGGAGCGAATTACTCATCAGCTTCGACTCGTATCAATATACCTATTATTAAGCGCACAGAAAGCAGTGCAACGACAACTATGCGCGGTACCAGCCAGAACGAGTGGAAAACCTGTGCATGACAACATCGGTAGCAGCGCCAATATCATCAAAAAGACCTTGTAAGGTGAATTCAACAATTGCCCCTCGAAGCACACCATGGTCGCTACGTGAAATTTCGGCCAGGTCACAAATGGCTACTCCTTGGCACATGGGAGCCGCTGGCGCGAGCAGCGCCATCTCATTGGCATTTGCCCAAGGTTTGATGTACCGGATCGTGATGGTTTTGTTCTCATTGTCGATGTTGTCTACAGTGCCCCTGACCCGCGATCCTGGCTGACCCCATAGGGCGCACTTCTTGTCCACTGCCGACTGCGGGGGCAAAAGATCGGGGATAAGCCACGCATTGAAGACCGCATCGGCAGCCTCTCGCAGATCAGCACTGCAAGAGTCCACGGCAATGACCTCAACGCGCACTCCCTGGCGCCTGGCTGCTTTAATCAGCGGGGCAAAGTCACCATCACCGGTGAGGATCACCACGCGATCGAGTCTCCCCGCCCCCTCCAGGACATCAACTGCAATCTCCATGTCCACGTTTGACTTGACCACGACACGATCACCCTCATCAAAATGTTTGGCAAGCTTGACCGTGATGTTGTAACCCAGGGCTTTTATGGCTGAGTGATACCCCTGAACACGGCCAGCCAGCGCAGGATCTTTCTCCAGTCTTACTGGATCAAGGGAAGTGTAAACGTTCATGTGCACCGCTCTGGAGCCTCCACGCAAGGCAAAATCTCGCAGCACGGTGTAGTCCATGGTGAAACCACCACTGGCATTGATATTTGACTGATCAACGAAAATGCCCACCCTATCCTGACTCATGACTCACCCGTCCTTAATTTTTATCGTTCCATTTAATCACAAATCGAAGGCATGTGTCGTTGACAGCAGGGCTTGCCGTTCCTATATTGGAGCGGCTGAAGTACCCTCCCAAGCATTGAGAGTCGAACAATGAGTAAAGTAGCCGAACTGAAACGCCTTGAAGCCGCGCATACTGCGACGCTTCAGCGCATTGAAACGCTTCGCAAAGAGCTTGCTGGCGTGGGAAAGATCGTTGACCATGTTCGCCAGGAAGCTGATAAGTCAGGCATCGATTTGCTTGAAATCTGCTATGCGCTGGTGCCTTCGCTTGAGCCTAAAGTCAAAGGCAAAAAAAACAGTGACGGTGGAGAGCCCGCTCGTCGGCAACAACGACGCCTGAAACGCTACGAAAACCCTAATAACGGTGAAATCATCGAAACCAAGGGTGGCAATCACCGGGGCCTGAAGGAGTGGAAGCAGCAGTATGGCGCGGATGTTGTCGAGTCCTGGGCAACCGTGGTTGATTGATCGATAATTTCACGTCCTTCGACCCTGTTCTACTGGCTGCACTAGCGGTAGGTAAGCAGGGTCGCCTTTTCCTAAAAAAACCTGCAAAATAGAAAGAAAAAACAGGTTTCTATCATGTGGGACATCATTGCCTACGTCGACAGTGAAATTAGCCTGCTACTCAAGCAGCGTGATATCTATTACATTTTCAAATACCCTTGGAAAGAGCCGAAGGCCATTCCCGCCTTGCTCACCACCCCAAGGCCCGAAGCGATCAACGTGCAGACCGACAAGCTACTGGGTGAACTTGTGGTCAGAAGCCGCCTCACAGCCCTTGAGCATGTCTGCAATCTGACCAGAGGTGCGCTGAAAGGAATGCCTGCTGGAAGTGAACGCGAGCTGGTAACAGAAGCCCTGAAATTCGCCCTGCGACGCAAGAAAATGGATTTGATCCAGGCTTCTGAATTTATTCGGATGTTGACATCGTGCGCGCTGCTGACGGTGATTCCGGACAGTTTCTGGAATGCCTGTGCCTCCGAGATGGACGGTGACACGCTCAACAAGCTACGTGCCTCGCTCAATACCCTGGAAGTCTTGCACCCGCGCAACGACGATTGGCTAAACCAGGCCAGCGAATTCCTGGCTCGGGTCGCATGGTCGCAAAACCAGTTCCTGATGATTGAAACCACCTGCCGTCAGTTGTCTTACCTTCATTCCAAATTGCCCGTTGGCGAGGTTTTTGCGGAGCTTCGAAAAAAATCCACGAGCATGATTCAGCGTGAAGCGATTGAGCGTGACATGCTGAATCAGAAGCCTTGGCAAAAAAATGCCGTGCCGACGAAAAAGTCGATCAAAATCGGCCCCTACTCCAAATCAAGGCCTGATCGCCCTGCTGACTCCACCAACAAGAAGAACGCCGAGACTGACGAATGATTAGGGGTTGATGAGTGATCTTGGCCAAGCTATAACAGGGAAGACGTTCTCTCTCGGGGTTTTGACCAAATGGAAGTATCCCTGCTCAAGGATCAGCTAAAGACACTCAATGACAGCATCCTGAGCCTCAATGAATTGTTGAGTGCTGGTCAAGCATGCTTTGCCACTAAAGACTCGGGAGAATTCAAGGTCGGACAAGAGGCAATAAAAGTTATTAAAACGGCCTATGCGTCCCTGTGGTACGAAGAAGGTGTATCCGATGGTCGGGTAACACCTATTTGGCTGGGCGCCATGGCCGTAGATAGCGATGTCCTTGCCGCAGCCGCTCAGGTCAACCGGAACAAGGATCAGTTTCAATCAATAGTGATTGCGGCCAAGAAAAGGCTGCGCGACCTTCATGCGCAGTCGGTGGCTGGCACCGATAAATCATTTCGCAGACTGATGAACGAGATTGGCCTGGGCCGCTTGTCGTTGCGGATGGCCTATCGGCACATTCCCCTTTTGGAAAAAACACCTGAGTCCATTCGCTTCTCGTTTTCATCATCAGGGAAAAGCATCACTCGAATCACTCCCGAACAAGCCCTTATAGAACTGCACGAGACCGGATTCACCGGCTCCCATATTGACTATCAGGCGACAATCCTCAGGAAAATTCACCCGGATACCCCATTGGCAAAGATTCAACACCTTGCGGGCTACTATAAGGCCAATCTCAAGTTTGAAAACGAGCCCTTTCGAAAGACGTTGCCCACCTTTTTGCCTATTTTATACCCCGCTGGGGAGCGGGAGCCCGATCGTCAGCTGGAAGTTCCCGAGGCCTGGTCTACCATCAGGAACCGGCGCAAGGATCAAAAACTCTGTAGCATTCCCTTGATACCGACGCTCAGGATTCACACCTATCTCTCTTAGTCGAGAATAGGTTCCCGAATCAGCGCCTTCCAGTCCATTTCGGGGGGCTGCACTTCGACGGTGCGGGTTTCCACTACGATTTTCTCGATCACTTTTGGCACCAGTGATTCGTTGAGGGCCTGGAACCCCCAGGTTGGCATCAGGTGGACATGGTAGAGCTTGTCGGCCAGACGGGCTTGCACGGTCTCGCATAACAGGAGCGGGGCGGCAGTAGATTCCTTGGTCTTGAGGGAGTAGACGATGTTCAACGCGTCGCGGGTATCCACGCTGACAATGTCAAATTCCTCTTGCAGGATCATGCGCACCTCGCTGTCATAGCCAAGGTGCTTGAAGATAGCCAGGCAATACACCCCTCCTGCATCGGGTCGCCGCACGCCATGCTGAGCAAGGATTTCGGACACCCCGATGATCATGCGGTCTACCTGCAGTCGCACGAACTCCTTGAAAGCCACTTCCAGCTGCGCCTGGCGCAGAATGTTGATGGTCACTGGCGCACTCAGGATTCCGGAGTCATTGGTCAATTCAAGGCGCACGCCATCTGTGACAGTTCGAGCCTGAAACTTAAGCCCAGCTTCAAGCGAAAGATGCTCCACCGACTGAACCAGGTCGCACAGCTCAGCGAGTTCGTTACTGGCCTGAATGGTGTAGCTGAGCCGCCCCAGCGTCATTGTGACAGCCAGAGTCAATTTTGGTTTATTGGGTATTTCAAATGGCAAAATCAAGCTGCCAAATGCATTAAGCTGCATACATGAGCCAATATTAGGCAAAATCAATAAGCGTGGATCCTGCCCGTAGCTGGCTGCAGCATGCAAATAACTATGGGAGTTCTCAGCGAGAGAATTCAATATTCCTTGAAAAATATCGCTTCGCAATTGTTCGAAGGAAAGCTGCATCTCAGACATAAGCACCTCTTTTCCTTTATTGAACCCTGATTCGCCCAGGAAATCCAGAGGATATCGCTTGCCAAGACTGTTGTTTTCGTTATAATCGCGAGGCATTCAGCACCACACAAGGATCAATCTATGAGTTGGCTCAATATTTCGGGATCCGCCAAGGCTCTGGTCTATGGCAAAGAGCTTGAGCAATCAGGTGGCATCATCATTACCCGAAATGAGACCGAGGCAACTACCATTGCATCCGAAATTCCATTTTTCTACCCAGGCTTGACTGAGCGAGTTGTCTATCTGCCTGAGGGCGAGGTCTTGCCCTACGACCTTGAGACCACGCCGCCGTCGATCAAAGCTGTTCGCGCCACTGCCCTGACCCGCTTGATGTCCGGGATTGAAAACCCAATCCTGGTGATCAGCGGCCCCAATCTGATGCAACCGGTCGCCGCCAAATCATTCTGGCTCGGCTCTCAGTTCGAGCTCAAAATCGGCTCGACACTGCCCGATGGGCATGAAAAGCTGCTGGAGGCCTGGGGTTATACCAAGTCCTTCCGCGTCAAGTCTCCTTCGACCTGGTCGCAGCGCGGAAAGGTTTTTGACATCTACCCGGTCGGTCTGGCTGAGAAACAATCCGGGTCTGAGTACTGCGCCCTGCGCATGCTGTTGGATGATGATCAGCGCATTGAGTCGATTCATCGCCTCGACCCACTGACACAGGATTCCGGCGAAGCGGTTAACTCGGTGGTGATATTTCCGGATCGGGAGTACCCCCTAAACGCTGAACTGACCAACCTGTTCCGCAAAAAGTCATTTGATGTTCACCCTGAGCCACGAGACGAAAAAACCTACAAGGTGATCAGTGAGGGCAAAGACCACCCGGAGCTCTCGACGTGGTCGCATTTTGCCGATCTTGGCGCTCAATACCTCGCCGAGATTTTGAGTGGTGGTGTGATTTACGATGACGGTGCAAAAGCTTCCATTGAGAAGCAGTGGGCGCTGATTCACCGCCGCCATCATGATGTGATTCAGGACAGCTCCCGGATTGTACCTGCCCCGAGTGATGCCTGGGCCTCTCCGGAGCACTTGCAGCAACTGCTTGCCCCTTACCAGTCTTTTGAGTTGGTGGAAAAACCGCGCCCCGATACTGTCGACCTTGGCTACTACCCCAGCGGCATGATCAGGAAGGGTGTTCTCAAAGAGGCCATCGGCGTTTTGGAAGGCATCTTTGAAAGCAACATTCCACTGCTGTTTGTCATCAAAAGCGAGGTTCGCCACCGCCATGTCGCCGTATTGACGGAAATGGCTTCCGGTCACGAAGCGATCTCCGTTGCTAGTTTCGATGCTTTCGCAGCGTCCCGCCCCATGGTTGCCATTACCACAGGTGTCATGGAGCGTGGGTTCCTGGCCGGCAATGAGTACCGCGTCATCAGCGAGAAGGAGATCTTCGGCATCTCCATCGAATCGTCTCTGGACGGTGAACTGGATGAGCACCATCGCCGCGTGATTCTCCAGGGCTTACATGAGATCAAGCTCAACGAGCCCATTGTCCATGCCACCAAGGGCGTGGGCCGCTTTCAGGGCTTTGAGCAAATCAACATGGGCGGTGGTGCGACAGACATGGTCAAAATCGGCTACGCTGATGATGCCAGCACCTTCGCCCACATTCGCGACCTGGATCTGATCTCGCGCTACTCGGGCGGCGATCCTGAAAAGGCCCCTCTTTCCAAGTTGGGTGATCCGAGCTGGCTTGCGGCACTCAAAGATGCCCAGAAAAGCGCCCTGAAGGTGGCCTCCGAGCTGATCGACTTGCGCAACACCCGCGAACGTGCATCGGGCATTATCCTGAAGATGCCGGGTGATGCTTACGACCGGTTCTGCCACACCTTCAGCTATGAAGAAACGCCCGGTCAAATACTGGCCATTCAGGATGTCATCAAGGATCTGACGTCTGGCAAGCCGATGGATCGCCTCATTTGCGGCGACGTTGGCTTTGGCAAGACCGAGGTGGCCATGCGGGCGGCCTTCCTGATGGCTGATCAGGGTTATCAGACTGTGGTACTTGCGCCGACCAAACTGCTGGCTCAGCAGCATTACGACAGTTTCGTGAGCCGGTTCGAAGAAACGCCGTACAACATCATCCTGGCCAGCCAGCAGACGTTCACCAAAGCCCAGATGAAGCAGCTGGAGTCGGGCGCAGTCTCCATTGTCATTGGTACCCACAAGCTGTTGCAGGGTAACGTCGACTTCAACAACCTGGGACTGATTATTGTTGATGAAGAACATCGCTTCGGCGTGGCGCAAAAGGAGCACCTGCGTACCCACAGGGGCAACAAGCATGTCATGACCATGGCGGCAACGCCCATCCCGCGCACGCTCAGCATGGGGCTCTCCAACATTCGCGACATGTCCATCATCGCCACCCCGCCAGCCAAGCGCCTGTCGGTGCGCACCCTGGTGCGTAACGACGAGGATTCGGTGATCCAGGAGGCGTTACAACGTGAGATGGCCCGTGACGGTCAAGCCTTTGTCATCCACAACTTCATTGATTCCATGGATGCTTGCGTGGAGCGAATCCAGCGGATTGTGCCGTCCGCCAGGGTTGCCAAGGTTCACGGCAAGATGTCTGAAACCGAAATGACCCGGATCATGCAGGCTTTCCGCGACCACCAGTATGATGTCCTGGTGGGCACAACTGTCATCGAGATCGGTATCGATGTGCCGAACGCCAATACCCTGATTATCGAGCACCCTGACAGGCTTGGCCTTGGGCAAATGCACCAGATTCGCGGACGCGTTGGGCGATCGACGCGCCAGGCCTATGCGTACCTGCTGACTTCCAAGGAAGGCCCCAAGGAAGGCCCCGTCTACATGCGCCTGAAGGCCATGGAGCAGGCATCAAACCTGGGCGAAGGCTTTGTGATCGCTAGGCACGACATGGAAATCCGAGGGATTGGCGAGATCCTTGGCGAAGAGCAAAGCGGTCACGTGCACAAGATCGGTTTCACGCTCTACATGCGCCTGCTTTCCCAGGCCATCAAGGCGCTCGACGAGGGCGGTGATCGCGCCACCCTGGAAGTGGCTGCAATCATGAACAGCGTGGACTTCCCTATGCGAGGCTCAATCCCCAGCCATTTCATCACCGAGGTAGGTGAGCGCTTGGCCTGGTACCAGCGAATCATGTGTAGCGAGTCTGTGGAAGAGGCTGCCCTGAACCTGCGCGAGCTCAACGACCTCTATGGCTACCTGCCTGCAGAGGTTCTGGAGTTCAAAGAGTGGGTTAAAGAGATGATTGCCCTCAAGCACTGGCAGCTGACCAGGGTTGAGAGCGTGGACGATGGTGTCCTGGTCTCGGTCAGCCATGGCTCGATGCGGCGCTCTAGCCAGGCAATGATGGCCTTGAACTTCGGGCGCTCGTTCAAACCTGCTGAGCGCAGCAATCAGTTCCGGGTCGACGGGGTCAGCATTCGGCAGTTTGTCGAAACCGTCGTCCAGGCTACCTTGCATTAAGCGCTCAACGACCTGCCTCGGGGCGTGACGCGGGACACCCAGAACTGATGTTGGGTGTCCTGTGCTGCAAATTGGGCCAGCACGTAAGCTACATCCAGATTGCCTTGCACAAAGGCCTTAATTCGGCTGCTCAGCGTCATCACGGCATGTCCGTACTCCGGGCTCTTGTAGAGCTCTCCTGACATCGGGTGATAGCCATCGTCGACCAAGCGTTGGCTGGCATAGGTGGAGAGCCTGACCTCCCTGACGCACTCGTCATGAAAGTCAAAAAAACCTTTGAGTTCGATCATCAGCACATCGACAGGCATGCACTGGCCTGTTGACCTGAAGTGCAGGGAGCCGTCACCGACCTTGGTACCTGGCTTGAACCCAACGGGCCGATGGATCTTCAGCAGCCAGTCTGCCAGTGCCATCCACGGGTCTTCGGTGTTCAGCATCGATCTTACGACCCCGATCCGATTGATCTCTTCCACAACATAGATGATACGCATGCGTCCCCCTGGCGGAACTTTGGCGAAATTTTGTTGACGCAGTTCTCAATATGCCATATAAAGGCCATCAGATCTCGGAGGCCTGATGAACACGCTCACCTACATAGACCCCATGTACTCAAGCAAGGCATCTATTAGCTTCGGCCAGTTTATGCTTTCAGTCAATATTGAAGGTCTGAAGGCGGTTAATTTTGTCGAGCCAAAGCTTCCCGAACTCTTGCCTCATGCTTCCGCAGAAGCCATTGCGACCATGCTGAGCATGAGCAACGCGGAACAGTGGATGATCGAGCTGAATTTCGAACAGACGCTGAGCCGCATGGCAGAAGCCTTCCGGATGAAGGACTTTCCCGCCATCGCTGAGCAAGTCGAAGGGCTCAGGGTGACTCATCCTGATACCGAGCTGCGCCCCTACTGGGCAAAAGTGATTCGACCAGGCATTCTGGACAAGGCCGCTGAACTTGGTCTTGACACCTCATCTGAAGATTTCAATGCCGTCCTGACCTGGGCCCATCCCGCCAACACTAGTCGCAGGCTCCACCCCAGGGCTATCCGTTTCATCAGCCACGGTTTCCCCGACCTCTTGAGCCAGTTTCGCTCTGGTCGATCCTCGCTGATCAAGTCTGCCTGACCCGCTACGCCTGACCGTTCCCGGTGAGGACGTGTTCACCGGGAATAAACGCTATACGACCTGCCTTTGCGTCAACCTGCCCCTCCCGTCTCCCCCGTCTCTCACTGTCATCCACACCCCAGCTGCAAATTGAAATAATCCCCCTGACGTGTCAATATTTGCCAATCTAATAACAAGCTATGGGATTGCCAAATGTCCATTCTCGATTTTCCCTTGTATGCGGATCTTCCACATGCGTTCTGGTCGATATTTATTTTCCTGGGGGCTGCCCTGGGCAGTTTCTTCAATGTTCTGGCGCTACGTTGGCCCGCCATTCAAATTGCCCACAACCATGCCGAGGCGACAGCCTGGGTCAGCCTAAACAAGGGTAAGGTCACAGGCTTGAACCTCAGCACGCCACTGTCACTACTGGGTGGGCGCTCACAATGCCCATGCTGCAAAAAGCCGATCCCTGCCTACCACAATATCCCGCTGCTCTCCTGGTTGTTGCTTCGCGGCAAGTCGGCATGCTGCCAGACACCCATCCGTTTCGTGTACCTGGGGATGGAGTTGGTCGGCGCCGCAGTCTTCACGGCGGTGGCTTTCACCATGGGCCCTACGATGGCGGGCTTGATTACGGGCAGCATTGTGATGCTACTGGTGCTGATGGCCAGAATTGACGCCATTGAGGGCTTCATCCCCGATTCATTGTTGTTCTGCACCACTGCGCTGGGCTATGTGCTGGCCATGTCTGGCGTCGGCGTCGGCGTTGAACAGGCGATGGTGACACACCTGATCGTGTTTTTTTCGCTATATTGCATTTTTCAGGGGATCAGCTGGCTGACCAAGGCTCAGCCCATGGGCATGGCAGACTACCACCTATTTTCAATCGCCGGAGTATTGCTGGGTTCGGACGTGCTCTTGGTATTTTGCTTGTTTCTGCCCATGCTGATCCTCACCCAAATTTGCAAGCACTGGTCAAAATGGGAACCTGGGGTATTTGCCCGGCTGGTTGGCTCGAAAGCCGTTCCAGCGGGCCCAGCAATCGTTGCCAGCACGGTGCTGGTCTTGGGCCTTAGGGTTAACGGCTTTCTTCCCTGAGCTCTTCAGGGCTTTCGGAGCGGTTTTGATTAGCACAGGTTGTATGAAGATTCCCGCCTTTTTCTGGGCGGGCTGTCAAAGCCACTTGAAATTGTCATCCCCTTTATCAATACTAACAAAAAGAGGTGGATTCGATGAAAAAATTACTCGGCGTTTTACTGTTTTCGCTTTTAATCCCATCCGTGTCCCATGCTGCGGATCTTTCCTGCCTATCGATTCCTGCGAACGACGATATGCTGACCAACACGGGGTCTTTCAACAAGAAAGAGTACCGAGAGGAACTGATCGGTCAGCAAGAAAATCCAGCAACCGACCTGATGGGTTGTGCAGCGTCGGTGCTTGATGGAAAAAGTGCGGCATCCTCGGTCAAGGGCAACTGTGGTTGCAAGAAAGCGATCGCCAGTCTGTGCTCGTTCAACATCAAGAAACACCGGATCAAAGCCTCTGGAGGCGCCTCGGTCGCCTGGTGCGCACCGTTTGCGCCCTGGAACCTCTGAAATCCAGGCATGAAAAAACCCGGCGCTGCCGGGTTTTCGTTGTCAGCCCTCAGGCAAATTCGGCGTAACACTCGCCCAGACGCTGGTACAGCAGCTCCATGCCGTCATCAGGCACCCAATTCTTCATCAGGTCTTCCAGGTACAGGTTGTCTTCGCGGCCCGACCAGACCTTGATGTACGTGCCCTGCTTGTCACCATTATTCTGGCGGAACAGGTTCAGCACATTCTTGGCGGCGTAGATCGAGTACAGCGAATCAAACGAAAGGCCAGCATCTTTCATGATGGCGCGGTACAAGCTCCAGTTGATCCGCTTGGCGCAGGACAAGCCCATCAGCAAGTCCATTTTCTCCAGGGCAGGGAGATCTTCAATCACGTACTCCACGTTGTCGAAGACAACCACCGTGTCCTCGACTGCCCAGGCTGCCAGCAGATCCTCACGCGCCTTGTCCGGATCGTTGGCAATGCGCGCCACTTCGCTGAGGTAGAAGTGGATGATGTCGACCAATTCCAGCTGCATCTGAACGACGTCTTTGCGCACCGCTTTCCACCACTTGTAGCCATGATGTTCGATCATTTCGCCGCTTTCGACGCTGGCTGCGCGCAGGTAGGCATGGCGGTTCACTCGCCACTGGGGGTCGAATACGTTATTGAGCTGCTCCTGATAATGGAGCATCGTTGCCAATTTGTTGTTGTATCGCGATGGCATCTTCAGACCTTATTGTGCGGGTTGATAAATTTTGTGGATGCCTGCGATTTTTTCACGCATGGCGGGATTGTCCGGTAGGGACGGGCTCACGGAACGCATGATTTCGTTGACGTCCCAGCTGGTCAGGATCATGGCATGCAGGGGCAGATAACCTTTGCTCACGTAGGTGTCGTACAGCTCTGCCGCATTGGGCAGTGGCACGATGAACTCACGCATCTTGTCCGCATTGGTGATCTGGCTGATCGACAGCGACTCCGCTTGATGGGTGACTGGATTGACCAGACTCAATTTGAAATTGGCAGCCTGGGTCTGGGTGCTTGCTGGAGCCTGAGTGGCCGCTGCGGGTGCTTCAGTACTGGCATGGGAGGGTGTCGAAACGACCATAAACGGAATGGCCGTGGCCGCCAGCAGCCCAAGGATGGATTTTTTCATTGTGATGACCTCTCAATCGGATCGGACAACCCGTGTGTTGATGAGTCAATATACCCATAACCCAATATGCGGTCAAAGCGTAAACCGTAAAGCCACCCAATTTACAGCAAAACCGAAATCCAGTAGGATTTCCTGATACAGGAGATCCCCCCGATGATCAAACAACTAGACAATTATCTGCTTGGTCGAAGCGTACGCAAATACCGTGCAGAAGCTCAGATTATCCAGCACCATAGCCTCAGCCTTGGGGGCGTCCCCGATGGTTCGCTTGCCAACAGTTTCCAGAATCTTCGCGGTCGCACCGACCGGGAAGCGATGCAGGTGGGCTTTGCAATCATCGTCGAGATGGCTGATCGAACGCTTGGAAAGCGCCCTTATGAAGTGCAGATCATGGGCGCCCTGGCGATGGCGGATGGCCGTATCGCCGAAATGGCCACGGGTGAAGGCAAAACCCTCACCGCTGCGCTTCCGCTGGCCTGGAATGGCCTGCAGACTCGCGCCCATGCCATGACGGTCAACGATTTTCTGGCTAGACGTGATGCCCAGCAACTTGACCCCCTGTTTGAAGCCCTCGGTCTGACCGTGGGTTATCTGCAGGACAACTTCGGTCGTGAATCTCGCCAGATCGCCTATCAATGCTCGATTGTCTACGGCACCCCGTCGCAGTTTGTATTCGACTACCTGCGTGACCACATCGTCCATCGCCATGCACAGCTCATGCAGCAAGGCCGGAATTTCCTATTGGTTGATGAGGCTGACTCCATCTTCATTGACGAAGCTCGCACGCCCATGGTGCTTTCGGGCGATGGGGCTCTTGATCCGAGCCTGTGGACTGATCTCTATGCATTTGTCTCGTCGCTGACCCATGAAGACATGCGTGAAGACAAGCGCACACAGCTGGAGAAAATCCTCGTCGACAACCACGGCTACGAATCGCACCTGATCGTCGATCGCACCAAGTCTTCGGCGTTCTTCAGCGAGAGCGGCATCACCGTGGCCGAAGACTATCTGTTGGACAAGGGTGTCATTGCTACCCGCGATGAAATCTGGCAACCGTCACGCTCCCACATCTGGCGTGCCCTAAACGCCTGCGCCAAAGCTGCGCACCTGTTCGTTCGCGACCGGGACTACATCATCGCGGATGACAAAGCGATTATCGTTGACCAGGAGACGGGACGCCTGTCCCACGGCAAGCGCTGGAACGATGGGCTTCACCAGGCGGTGGAAGCGAAAGAGTCCTTGTCCATCAAGCCTGAGTCGGAAGAGCTGGGGCGAATTGCTTTGTCGAATTACGTTTCGCTCTACAGCTCGGTGGGTGGCATGACCGGTACGGCCATGACTGAGGCCAAGGAAATCCATGATCTCTACGGGCTGACCACTGTCCCTATCCCGACTCACCGCCCGCGTATCCGCGTCGATCATCCCGACATCGTCTTCATGACCCAGGAAGGCAAGTGGCGGAAAATTGTCGAGGATGTCAAAACGATCCACGCCACCGGCCAACCTATCCTGATCGGTACCGGCAGCATTTCCGACTCCGAGCAGCTCTCCGCACGCTTCGAATCGCTGGGGATCGACCACCAAGTGCTCAATGCCAAGCAAGACGAGCATGAAGCGATGATTGTGGCCCAGGCGGGGCGTCTGGGCGCCATCACCATTGCCACAAACATGGCTGGCCGTGGCACCGACATCATTCTTGGTGGCAACCCGGAACTGATGGTCGAGGAGGAGGCTGACGAGGAATCGATTGCCCGCGTGGAAGAGGCGTGCCGTAACGAACGGCAGGCAGTCATGGAGGCAGGTGGCTTGTTTGTGATGGGGTGCGAGCGTGGCGACTCCCGCCGCATTGACCTGCAATTGTCAGGTCGTGCAGGCCGCCAGGGCGACCCAGGGGCTTCACGCTTCTACATTGCCCTGGACGACCCGTTGCTCAAGAACTACGGTGGCGATGCCCTTAAGCGATTCTTCCTGGCCCTGGGCCTGGGCGAACATGATGGCGTCGAGCACAGCATGATCAACAGCTCCATCGCCAAAGCGCAGGCCAAGAAACAGGCTATTCACATGACCTCGCGCAAGGAAGGCCTGAAGCAGGATTCGGTCATCGACAAACCGCGCCATGTGTTTTTCCAGCTGCGTGATGAGCTGTTAGCTGAGGATCCGGCAACCATCTTCGACTTTGCCAGCAACAAGGTCGAACAGGCGGTCGAGCGCATGCTGTGCATCTACCTCAACAGCGGCAAGGGTTTCCCCGAAACCTGGAACAAGGCAGGCCTGCGCGACAAGTTGGTGGGCTGGGGACTGTCCGGTGACTGGTTTGATGGGATGTATGCGGACTTTGAAAATGACCATTACAAGATCCAGAGCCTCAAGGATCAGCTGGTCAACTGGGTTCAATTTGATCTGCGGGCCCGCTCATCTCAGCTTCAGGACAAGCGCGATGCCATGATCCACAGCAGCCTGTTGCATGCCATCGACACCCAGTGGAAGGCCATGCTGGAGGAGGCTGATCACATCCGTGCCGGGATCCATCTGCGTGCCTACGCCCAGGAAAAGCCCGACCTGTCGTTTCAGAAGGAAGTATTTCGACTGTTTAAGGCACTGTATTTCGACATCCCGGTGGTGATGATTGATTACGTCTATGCTTGCGTGAGTCACCGTGAAAGCCAGCTTGATCAGGTCGAGGATACCGCAGCAGCCTGATTTGCGTGCAAAACAGAAGCCCTGGAGGTGATGCCTTCGGGGCTCTTTCCGTTTGAGCGGTGAATAATATAGATATTGGCTTCGAGTTTCCCCTATTATTGGGTATACCACTGGCTCAGCACAGGCCTTCCGATGACATCATCTACTGATGCCGTTTCCGCGAAAAAAATCATCGAATACGTCAAAGGCCTCCCGGCCAGAGACAGACAATTGATGGAGGGAGTTTTTTCCCGCACAGAAGGCTTCTTTGACAACCTAGGCCTGGATGACATCGGCCTCATCTCCACGCACCTTCGCCTGCTGGGGTTGACGAAGCCACCTGTTGAGCAAACCGATGAGCAACGGATTGAGATGTGGGGGCATTACGGCCTCACAGTCTCTGTTCCTGCCGGCAGGGCGAGATTCAGTGGATCCATGATGCTCGCACCACATGATGGCGTCCCCTACTGCGTGAACGAGGATACTCATTATGCCAGAACCGGGAGCGACGACCGTATCCGACACGCGATTGGCCACCGTCAGATGATGATCGATTGCTACCACGCCAAAATCAAGGCTCTGTATAATTACTGCCTGGCTCTGGAACGAGGCCCTGTGTGGGTGCTCACCGGGGGAGGCTCTCGGGTTCAGGCATTCTTTGGCTATGAGCAAGGTTATTTTGCAAATCTCTGTCTCGATTTGCAGGATGTTCCGCGCCACACGGAGGAACAGCGGGCTGAGCTCGCTGGACGTACCCATTCACTGACGCCGAATTTTGAACACCATGAGCCTCTCTTTGAGCGGCTGGACATACCAGGGGTGAAGGTCTCCCTGCACGATTGACCTTTATCTCCACCCGCTTGAAAGAGGATTTCTCGCATGACGTACCATGAGATGCAGAAACTGGTGGTTGGCCCTGGCCAGGCCCATGACATGAAAGCGCTGATCGAGCTGATCCCTGCGCTCGCGCTGCTGGAGGCGACTCCCCAAGACCCCTCCTACCACGCAGAGGGGAACGTACTTGTCCATACTGACCTGGTGGTGGGCGCCATGGTCAACGGCCCAGACTACCGCAGCGCGACTGAGAATGAACGCTTTGTCTTGTTCTACGCCGCGCTGCTACACGACATCGCCAAGCCTTCGACCACGGTGATTGACCCCGTCACTGGCAAAATCGGCCAGCCCGGTCATTCGCGACGTGGCGCGATTGATGCCCGGATCCTGCTATGGCGGGCTGGGGTGCCTTTCGAGCTGCGTGAGGAAATCTGCCGGATCATCACCGTGCACCAATTGCCCTTTTTTGCCCTCAATGGTGACAAGCGCAGCGGCAAGCCGGCTGAGTTCCTGATTCACAAGCTGTCCTGCGAACAGCAGCTGTGGATGCTGTGTGCCATGGCGGTGGCTGACATGGAAGGACGGGTCTATCACGACAAGCGGAACGTGCTGGCCGACATCGAGCTGTTTCGCATGCTTGCCGAGGATGAAGGCTGCCTGCGATCGGCCAAGCAATTTCCGGACACCTACACCAAGCTCTGCTACCTGCGCGGCGCCTCGATCTCGCCGGACTACCCGTTTTTCCGTGAGCGCACAGGTTCGCAGGTTACCGTGATGTGCGGCATGCCGGCATCTGGCAAAAACCACTGGGTAAGCCAACACCGCCCAGGGCTTCCCGTGGTGTCCATTGATGATGCCCGTGACGAACTGGGGCTCCGGTATGGCAAGAACAACGGGGCTGCCGCGCATTATGCCTACGACAAGGCCAGGGAACTGCTCCGCCGACAGGAGCCTTTTGTGTGGAACACCACCCTGCTCTCGGCTCAAATGCGCACCCAAACCCTCGATTTTCTTCATGATTACCATGCGGACGTGCAGCTGGTGTACCTGGAGCAACCAGAAAAGGTTATTTATCAACGCAACAGCAAGCGGGACACCTCCCTGAAGAATGAGGGTATTCGGGATATGCTATTTAAATGGGAGGTGCCCTTGGCCACCGAGGCTGCCTCAGTGGAGTACCGGATCAACGAAACCAGTCGAAAACCGATCTGCGATCCTGAGCCCTAAAGGAAAGGGGCGAGCGTTCTGTTAGGCCGCCCCTTACAGCAATTCACTTTCCAAGACGGCACAGCGCACAATTTCATTGTCGATGCTGTCCAGGTCGTCGCGGGTGACCAGGTTCAGCTGCACGACCAGCGCGGCCAGGGAATGATCCTGAATGGTGTTGAGGGCCAGGCGTCGATCGGCAAGCGCCATGAGCTGCAGGTTCTTGATGCAGCGCACCGGGGCTGTTTCATAACCGTGCTGGAGGTTGACCAGCGGGGCACCCTCAAATGCCCCGAGGTTGGCCAGGACGGGGGCGCCATGCTCCAGGAGCAGGGTCTGGAACTCGGCAGGAAACATCTCCAGGTGATCGATGTCCTGGAAAAATTCCAAGGCCCAAGCGGTTTCCAGTAGCATCGCTTCAATCTGCACGTCACCGACGATGCCGTCACGCAAGTACAGATGCCTGCCAAATTCGATGGCCGCTCGGCTGATCTCGGGCGCGAAGGACGCGTAGGTGGTGACAATGAACAGGTTGAACGAGCGGCTGGTGCCTAACAAGACGGCCATATGCCCTTGCTTGGCATCGCTCAAGTGCAACATGTGCAGGTCGCGCAATGCCTGGTAGTCCTGCGCCTGCACCAGGTGGTTGATGTGCGCCTTCATCTGGCCAACCGACCAGCCTGGCAGAACTGGCACCACCGAGGCCACCTGAGAGGCCTCCTGGCGCCGCGCAGCAACGTTATTGGCCATAGGCTGGGTGATCGTCCCGTGGGGCGCGCACGAACGGCGCAGGCGTAGCGGAGAGCTTCAAGGTGCGATCGCAGTTCTTGTCCAGCTCCAGGACGTTGCCAATGGCCTTGCCGTACGCATGAATGCTGCTCAGAAGCACGGTATTGTTCGCCCGAAACTCACGCTTGACGGTGTCGGCATTGCGCATGGCAATCGGGCACGCCAGGTAGGCGTTCTGGTTCGCAAAGTTCACGAACGGCGCGAAGTGGAAGCGTTTGTCGACAAAAGCCTTGAGTTGCTTGGGCATGCCATGGCCGCCGCGCATGAATTCCTTGAGGTACTTCTCGTTGGAAATGGGGCCGCAGTTGACACGCTGGATCGGAATGATCTCGATCTCGAAGCCTTTTTTCTTCATGAACTTGAGCCAGCCCGAACCACGCGGGACAAATTCATCCCAGATGGTCGTGACATCGGGAACCTTCTGTTCCCGGTAATCGAACTGGTGATTCAGGCGGCGAATCCCATCCACCTGAACAATTCGAGACTGTCCCGAGTTATCAACGGGGCGCATGATGACGCCGCCGTACATGCCGCATTGACTGTTGGATTCGATCATTTCCAGGATGGTGCTGCGCACCTTGGCCTCGTTGTCCAGATTCAGGGCTTCAAGGCGCTGGTACTGGACATCGACGCCGATGTAAAAGCTCTTCTTCTGGTTGATGTACAGGTCGATGGCGAGCTGCTCGCGCATCATGCTGTATTCGAGCAGGCTCATGCCTTCGAGCTCTTCAGTCGATTCGGTCGCCGCTTCCAGGATGGCATTCATCTCCATCAGGCGGATCCGCTGCTGTTCGTACTCCGCAGTGTTCATGGGGATACGGTTCATCTCCAGGTATCCCACGCCGATCTTGGGCTTGGCCGCACGATCTTCGGCGCGCAACACTGAGAGCCAGTTGCACGACAGGATGTTCTTTTCGGCATCCACCACCTTGACCTGCTCTGCCAGGAACACTCCCCCTGTCATTGAGCCGGGGCCGTTGGTCTCGTCAGCAAAACAGGGGTTGCGGGCTGTGCGATGGGTTTCACTCAGTGAGGCAAGGTCGGGGATGATGACGTCCTTTTTCTTCTTTGCTTCCTGAATGAACCGCTCTGGCACCGTCAGCTGCAGCGTAAACCGCGCCCCCGCCTGGTCAACCCCTTCCACATACTGGTCGGATGGATGGTCGCCAATCATATAGCGAGTGGGATAGCCTACAAAACCTGCAGTCGACCCTTTCTTGAGTGCTTCGACGCTGCCAAGGATGGGCGTACCTGCGCGGCTTTCTGAAGACATAACGAGTACCTCGAATCAATTTATGGTCAAATCGTAGCCCCGGATTGGCGATTATTCAAGTCCCTGGGGTATCCGTTGACAATGAAAAAGGATCTGCGTGTAACTGACGCCTATACGTCAATATACGTGCAAATCCTTTGTGTTGCCAAGCGCGGTTAGCGCATGCCCATCGAAGACTCCTGGTGAACCGGTTTCGGCTTGCTGGTGAAGCTGCCGACCAGTCTGGCGAAGAAGCCTTCCTTCTGCGTAGGCAGCTGGGAGTCGCGCATGAACACACCCTCATTGGCCTGCTCAACGCGGGCTTCGTAGGTGGCCGTCACGGCCTTCGACAGCTTGCCAATGAGCAGCTCATGCATGTTGTCCTTGTTTTCTTCCATGAACTGCTTGCCCATGCGATAGGCAGCGACGAACTTGCCACCGGCATAGCTTGGCAACGGAGCGGAGTCGCGCAGCAGGCTCATCTCTTCCGGGTTCAGGGTCTGAACGTCGATCAGCAGCTTGGCCTGGAAGTGCTTGGTCTTGTCATCGCCAGAGTGCAGTTCAGCCCCCGAGACTGCTTGAATCAGGTTGTCGATGCGGATGTTTTCCACGTTCTTTTTGAGATCGCGCAGGTTGTAATGGCTGCTTAGGGACATGACGGCTTCCTCTTATTCTTATTAACTTCAGTTTCCGCAATGAGCCAACACAGTGACAATTCGCACCTGGCGCGGATTCAGTTATAAAATCGCCGTTGTTTTGATCTGGGGCAGCAATCACCTGCTAAATTCAATTGAAAATTATTTTTTCGATAAAAAACCCGGCATTGCCGGGTTGTGTGTGCCTGCAGCTCAGGCGTCCTTGTTCTTGTCGATTTGCTTGAGCATCAGCTCCAAAGTCTTACTCACGATTTCTTCGCTGAGGCGATTGGGCTGTGGCTCGCTCGGGTATTGAATGCGCTCATCGATGATCTCCAGGCCACGACGCGCTTCGGCTTCAGCATCCTCTTCATCAAGGCCATGCTCCATTTCAATCGCTTTCAACTGCTGCAATGGCAGTGCTTCCGCCTGCGCCTTCGGCGACAGAGGCTCTTCATGGCTATCGATCTGCTCTTGAATGGTGTCGTTGATGAGCTCAGAGAGCGATTTATAGATGCCTTTCGCTTCTTCCTTCAGCTCATTGTCCGATTCGTAGGCTTCCCGCATGAATGGCAGGCCCGAACTGACCTGGTGTTGAAGTTCGTCATCCTGAGCCTTGTCGATCTCCACCCTGCGCTCTTCGCGGTGCTGATCGGCAGTTGGCTGGGGTCGCTCAGTGATGGTCGGCTCCACTCGTGATTTTTGTGGCGCGACCGGTGATGTATCCCCCTTGATTGCTCTCACAAAGGTTTCGTCGAGCAACTGCTCCTGGTATTCCATCAGGCCAAAGGCGAGGCGTGCACTGCCATTGGGATCCTGGTTGCGGTCACGGGCCAATTCGTAGCCGGTGAATAGGGCCTTCAGACCCGCATCAAGATCGGTGTTTTTCAGCTTGCTCAGCGGCAGGCCAGAATCGAAGACCTTGCCAATGTTGCCACGGGCCTGGGTGATCTGCTTGATGGTTTCCTGCCGTGGGCGGTTCACCATCAACATGCGGTTGATGCGGTACTCAGGTGATTGGTTGGGTTCGGCGTAAAACAACCTGCAGCGAACCAGCAAGTCACCAAACATGACATGTGCCTCGCCAGGCTTCTGGTCGACCAGGTCGCGAATGGTGATCCGCTTGCGGCGTTCGATGCGGGTTTGCAGGTTGTCGGCGTAACCCGATACCAATTCACCCTTGACTTCATGACCAGCGGTCGCAGCAGTTTCACCTTCGCCCGCACGTTCAACAGCCAACTGGAAAGTGTCGCCCTGGTCTTCAAGCTTCATGAAGACTTTAATGTTGGTGTTGGCTGTTACGGATTTGGCTTCGTCCTCGCCCCCGCGTTTAAAGCTTGGGAAGTCCTGGCCGGCGAAGATTACCGCAATACCCAGCGATCGGGCCTGCGCGGCAACTACCGAGAAGCCCTTCACGGAGTAATACCCATATTCATCGAGAATAAGCAGGAACGGCACATCGGAGTTGGTGGGTTTGGCATCCATAACTTCTTCGTGGGAGCCTTCCACCTTTTCGCCCAGTGCTGGCGCCAGTGCGCTTCGAACCCCGGCTACGACCAGTTTGCCAAGACCTGACAGCGCGTCCGGGTCTTTTTCGAGGGCTGGCAACATCACAAACAGGATTCGGCGGTTATAAACCAAGTCCTTGTAGTCCACCTCACCCATGGGGGCGTTAAAGATATGCGCATAGGTCGAGGACAACTCAGAGAGTACCTCGGTTAGCTGCATTTGCAGGTACCCATGTTGTTCGTAGCACTTTGGCGACAGCGAGCCATTGAGTGCATCGTCTTCGTTATAGCCGGGCAGGTCGAGCAAGTATTTCTTGAGCTGCACAATGCCATGCTCAGGAATATCACGGCGTTGGGTAAGTTCAAGAACCCGATCAAGTGGCATGTAATCACGCAACTTCCCGACGTCCATGTTGATCTCACCGGAATCACGCAGGTAGACCAGGGTGTCCAGCAAGGCGGCGAGCAATGCACTGGCTCGGCCTTTCCACATGTCGTCGCCGCCACCGTCACGCATCAAGCTCACGACCAGTGAACGCAACTGGGCGGACGGGCCGTAGGCGAAGGGGTTTGTGGTGTTTGACAGGCGTGTCCCGTCGCCTTTTGCACCGGGTGATTTTGAGCCTGTCAGGTAGTTGATCAGCAGCAGGTCATCTTCACGACCCAGGCGCCTGACCATCGAGAAGACCAGGCCAAATACCGTCGTGTCGCCCTTCCCGTCGACGTACATGACCCCGGAACCGAGCAACAGGGCCTGGTAGAACAGCCCCAGCAAGAACCGGGTCTTGCCGCTGCCGGTAGATCCGAACACCAGCATATGGGTACGGGCATCATCGTTGGAGACCCAAAACGCCTCGCCACTGACCTTGTCATTGCCAATCAGGATGATGCCGTTGCCCATCCGCCGCTTGAGAATTTTTTTCGGATCCCCTTTGTCCTCGGGCTTGAGCTTAACGGTCGGGTCGATCTCCAGCGGATCCATCGGTCGGCGCAGAGGGTAGGCCCGACGATTGTTTCGGCTGAGCATGAGCATGATCAAACCGAAGAAGATCATGAAGTCGGAGGCGGCCCCATAACCTATCCAGGGGGTGATGAACGCCGAGCAGCCAAAGAAGGCCGTGACTGCACCACCTGCGATGGCGAAGAAGTCCTTGATCCGATAACGGAACGGGCGCACCTCGCGATGTAGCAACGCCGGATCAAGATCCGCATTCTTGGAAATACCGTGAACCATGGTTTGCCCATTCTTATTATTATAGGGTTAATCCAGTTACGACCAATTTACATCAAAAGCGAATTTTAGGAAATCTTTATCCTGCCCTCTTTTCGCCGACACCGCTCCAGGATAGACTCCAGCCTGGCGATCTCCTCGGGAGCGCCCAGGGCCTTCGCGCACTCGCTTGGCTCAATTCCCAGCAGAAGACTCAGGGCAAATGAAAGGCGCTGGGCATGGCAATTGGCGGCATTCAGGACATGCCTGACTGTTTGGGTTGAAAACACCTCGTCGGCCCAGCCGCCCTGCCCTTCCAGGTGCGCCCAGTCACTGAGGATGTTGAAGATCCGGGAGCAGTCATTGGTCATTGGCTGCTCGCGAATCTCGACACAGTCACGCCGACTCAAGTCCACTCATCCTGTTTGGCGGCGCCCGCCCGCGCCGGCAATTCCAGGGCAATGCGCAAGGCTTCGATCGCCTCGGTGGTTTCAGCATGCGGGACGCTGATCTTGATCTCTTTCTCCAGCAGCCAGTGCCCGTAGGTGCCAGCTGATTCGGTGAAGGCAGTTTTCTTGCCGACGCAGTTGAGGGCATACCACAGGGTGCGGTTGCGCCCCTTCAGCCAGCGGAACGATGATGGTGCCAGGGTGGCGCCATCGCGGGCGGCTTCCAGGAGGGTCATGAGCCCGGTGTAGGTGAAAGCATGCCTGGCCAATCTGCTGTCGGCCATGATGTGACGCAGCGTGTTTTTCAGATCCTTGTTGGAGACCATCGAACGGATGTCCGACTCCTTGACTTTGAGCGTGGCGCCGTGTTTCTTGTACATCCCGTCGATCATGGTGGTCAGCATTTCAACCAGCGCTTTGTGGGAACCAAAGTCCTCCTGCAGCTTGACCTGAGCTTTGGGCAGGGTCTTGATGTCCAGGGCGGCCAGGGCTTTCTTGTCGGTAGGAATGAGCTTGTTCGCGTTGCGGTGCTCGGTAATCTGCGCGACATAGTCCATGAGGATGGGCAATACCTCAATGCGCTTGACCAGGATCTTGCTTCTGAACAGATCCGCCAGCTTCTTCTCGTCTTCATTGAGGCGGTTGTGACCCATGTACAGGCTGCCCAGCTGCTTGTCGAAGGCCTTGCGACACAGGTCGTCATTGAAGCCCTGCTGGCCATCCCAAATGGCCTTGCGCAAGGACGCATCGCGCTTGGCTTCCTTGTCCAGGCCCACGGGTGGAACGCACTGGGCAAATTGACGCTCGGTCATTGCCATCGAGTACTCGTAGCTGTCCGGGTCATCCGGGTAGAAATCCAGCGGGGTCAGCTCCGGGTGCACGTTCAAGAACATCCGGTTGTTGGGAAACGCCCTGGACATTTTCAGCAACAACGACTCCATGTTGTATTTGTTGAAGGAGACGTTTTCCGAGGCCAAAAATAGCTTGGCACCGGCAATGGCGAGGAAGCCGCCTGGCAGCCAGTTGAAGAACTTCACATAAATGTTGTCGAACCCGCTGATCATCGACGCCGTCATCAAGGTTGGCTTGGTGTCCAGGAGGAAGCGAAGCCCGGCGCCGAAATCGACGCCGATCAGATTTTCCACGGCATGGGGCACGGTGAAGGCGAATAGCGAAATTTCGGCAATCCTCACCCACCGCCACATCGTTGCGTATACCCAGAAATTGTGGCTGATCAGCCAAAAGGCCAGACAAACCAGGACGACGATCAGAAACGCCCACATCTCCATGTTGGTGTCTGAAGCGCCCGCTCCGCGTTGAGCCATGACTATTCCTCTCTCATCATTTGAAGTCTTTGTAGGGGATCCATGAAGTCGTCATCATCGTCTTCATCGGGGTAAGCGGCGTTGTCTGGGGGCGATGGCAGCAGGGTTTCGTAGGTGCCTGCGAGCTCCACAACTCCCTCAGCAGGCTCTTTCGGGCTTATCGGATCGGGCTCTACAGCCGGTGGGTGCTCAACCCGCAGTGGCGGAACCGGGAGGCCTGCGGGTGCTTGTGCCGCTGTCCCTGGCGGTGGAGTTGAACTCAGCGCTGGCACTTCGGCAACGGGGATCGGTTTTTGTCGGGCTTTTGCCTCTCTACGCACGGTGCGCACGTCGGGGTTGCGCGCCGCAAACCAGGCTTGTTCACCACTCTCCTGACGCAGGACGACACGAGCCCCGATCATGAGCATTTGCAGCAAGGCCTGGGCCTGACGATTCCGGCCTTCAATACCCTCCAGATACTCCAGGAGTTCAGCATGACTGGGGTCAGCCTCGTACAGACTAATGACCTTGCGATGGCGCATTACTTCTGCCCCATCGCAAATTCGGCGTACTTGAGCATGCCTTCGGCGTTGGCAAATGCGGCATCTTCCAGCAGCACCTGTTGCTCAAACCAATCTGCCAGGTGGGGCCTCAGGAACTCGCTGGTGCCGCCGATGAAAAACACCGTGTCAATGTCACCGGACTTCTGCAGTTGGCGCATGACGGTGGCCTTGATACTGTTCAGCACCGACATCGTTGCCGAATCGACGATTTCGCCGACGACATGCAGTTTGCCTTTGACCTTCACCTGGCGGGTGGTGAGCGCTTGTTCGACTTGCTCGTCAGTCAGGTCGACACCGTTGAAGAAGTCGTACAGACGATCCTTGAGGGCGGTGACGATTTTGATCATGCCGATTTCATCGGTGGTGGAGCGATCTCGATCGAGCACCCAGTCCTTGACCACAGCTATATCTAGCGTGCGACCACCAATATCGATGATTGCTGTGCGCTCAAGGGCCCTTTCCTTGACAATGCTCAGCTTGCCCTCAGGATTGCGCTGGATGACGTAGTTGACCCAGCCGGCGATCGCCTCAGACAGCACATCATGCCGCTTGATGACTGCCGGGGCATACCCATCCACACCTTTGACATCGTAGATTTTCAGGTTCTTCTTTTTGCGCCCGATAAGATCCTTGTTCAGGTCGCCGTTGAGGTAGAAGCGCTTGAGTGGAAGTCCGGTGACAATATCCAGGGTATGCGACTGGTTAAGGCCGAGCTGGCGCAGCGCATGAGCCACAATGACACGGTTTTGGGCACTGGTTGGATAGCCATCATAGGCCGTATCTTCAGCCGCCTCGATATTGCCAACCGAAAACGGGCCGTCCTGGGTCAGGTAGCTGAACACGCCGCTTTTGGCGCCGTTGAGCGAGATCTGATTGGACAGGCCGCTCATGGCCCTGGAGGGTGTGGAGATGCGCAGTCCATTGGATACCACAATTTTCGTCTCGCGGTTGCCGTCATCAACGCCCGCGAAAAGGTGATTTTCTGACATTTTTTATTCTCGTTATCAGTCAATATACGTAATACTAAATGACTCTGGTATCACCTTCAACCAATAACGGGCAAAGCCAAGCAATATATGAGATAAGCGGACTAGGCTCTCCCGGCGCTGGGTTTCCTGCGCATGCCCCTTAATTCGCCGACCTGCTATTGAGCTCGTCGCTCGCCGGAATGTAATGCTGTCTAGTTGCCAGAGCGGTCGAGCCGTCCCTGGCTTCTCGCGAGCTGATGTGGGCAGTTACAGGCCTTCGCGCTTGACGCGATAAGGCATGATTTCACACCCATAATTCCTGAATGGACATTCCAGGCAACCCTTGCAAAAAGCATCGTTCGACCTGGCCTCCTTGGTCAACGCTCCGACTTCCAGCCGCTTGTCATCGGAAATCCCAAGAATGCGCATTTGGTAGCCATAGAGGTTTTTTCTACCGGCGCTCGCTGTCACCCAGCCTAACTCGCGCAGCTTCTTCGAGACCCACTCAGGCTTCATCCATACCAGGGGCTTACTTTTGATGGGCTTCTGCCCCATGGCCTGACGGAGGCGGAGCATGACCTCCACCACACTGATCGTTCTGGCCCCTTCCCTCGCGCATTGCTCAATCACATAGGCCAGAGCATCGGTGGCCGAACGGAATGTGATCTTGCGCTCTGTCTGCTTCTCCAGCGAGCGCTCAATCGCCTGTTCTGCCTCCGCCAGGCCTGACAGCTTGGCCAGCACCCTCAGCGGTGCGGCAATTTCCTGTTCACGATCGGCGCTAGCACCAAACAGATTGCGGTAGCCATTGCTGACGTCGTTGACATGGTCAAAGGCCCAGCAATGCAACTCATTTCGCAGCGTATGCAGTTCATCGGAACTGAGCTCGTGTCGGGCAAGGAACGGATCCAGCTGATCCTTGGGGATAAGCTGGGTGGATATTTGAATCATCCGTGTTCCCAGGATCCGATCGACTCCTGTGGTATTCGAGACAATTTTGACCCCAAAGAAATTTACGATCTCGGTTTTCTTGCGGTCATTCGTGATCACCTTGTTGGCGGAAGCTTTCTTATAGCTCACCTTCAACACTTGCACCATTTCTGAAAACGATTCGCGACCGGCGCCCGACGCTCTTGCCCCAATGGATTCCAGGTCGTCAATCACTACCAAGCCTTTGGCTTCATCCATCAGGCGAATCATCGAGGAGGGGCTGGTCTTGCCGATCATGACCGCATTACAGGACACATCTGTCATGGCTTTGCCCAGGTCGCTCTTTCCTGTGCCACCTTCTCCATTGAGAAGAATCAAAGGCACAGCATCGAAGATGGCTTGGACATAGGAGGTGATGCAGGAAAAGGTGAGCACCCAGTAATCATCAGGATCCGGAAGCCACACTTTGGCATGCAGGTGCTGGTACACACGCCTGGCTAGGTGCCGCAGGCTCTGCGGGGTGTAGTCATTGGCCAGGTAGCGTTGTATCGAATCCCATGACCAAGTCGACTGAAACCCTGCAATGGGTGGTTTTTGGAGCAAGGTGCCATCAGTCAGGCGACAAATATGCGACTGGCGCCCCTTGGTGGACTTGGTTTCGATCACATTTAGCAGTGTGCGGTCGGATCGCACCACCACCACATCAATCGATTCGCTGCCCGCTTGAGCTACTCCATCCACGACATGCGGGGTGGAAACCAGGGTCTGCACGGAATAATAGAGGCAGCCTCGAAGAAAGGTGGAGCCCAAATCCACCGGGGCATAGGCCGCACGCGTGGGTAGTAGCTCAGCGGGCTCCACTGGCTCCGGTTCGCTTGCCAGGTGATTGCCTGAGAGCTTTTCAAGGCGGTAGACCATCCGCCAGATCATGAGCTTGGCCTGTACAGCAGCAAGTTCGGCCTGACTCCCCTTGCCCTCCAGATTGCTCACGACGGTTTCAACAACCGAATCCCAGTCTTCTGCATCGAACAAGTCCGAGGTGTTGTCATCCTCACCGAGGTTGGCCACTTTCAACAGTTGATCCAGCGCTAACAAAGCGATGCCGGCCTCGGCCAGACCGAAACTGTCGATTGCTTTATCTCTGAGCGTTCGTCCGGTGATCATCTTGATGTCCAGGTGTGGATGTGGCAGTCGAAAGCCCGGATTTCGTGGCTTTGCGGTGTCTCCAGTTAGAGTCCAGATATCATCACATAAGCAGATATCTTCGTCCAGTGTTGTCCAACATGATTCCTGCTTAACTAGCAGTGATTGACCGTTAAACCCCGTATTGATTGGCTTAGTCTTTTAAGATTTTCTAAAGGCTTAAACTGGACAACAACTGGAATTGAGAAAAAAGCCTGCATAATCAATGACTTAATGGTGTTTTAGTCCGGTTCTGCTGGTTTATAGCTGTGATCTGAAAACCTGCTTAATTTGATGGTATCAATGTGCCATCACTTGCACTGTGTGCTCGATTGAGTCTTGAAAAGACCATGGATGTTCATGCTTGTTGACCCTTCCCCTGCCATGCGATGCAATTTATTGATGGTTTGTTCTAGTCTCCCTTTTAATGAAAGGAACATCTCGTTCAGGCCTGGGCAACGATCTGCGGCACTCGCCGGCTCACCGCTTCGTTTCCACAACATTTACTGCGACTTGCGTCGGAGGGACTGGGCTACCCAGGGCGAGATCGTAGCCCCTTTGCTTGTTTTCGAGAGATCCTGAATCACCGTCTCCCTGGTCAGGCTTTATAGGACAGGCCATCAATCTAGCTGGCTATCGTTTGTGCTCGTTGAGTTGCTCGGTTATTGCGTGTCTATGCAATCGATTTGACTGTCTAGGATGCCCAGCTGTTCTGGGCCAATGTGACACGGTTGTACTGGATTCAGCTCTAACCTGCACGACAGCAGTGATCAGTGAGTAACATCAATGCCCACAAGATTGACCCAATTACTTGCCGGGCATCCCTGTGAGATTCAGGGGCTGCTCAGGGCGCCCTCCCCGCTTTCATTTTTAGAGTGTTTGCTTGACCCAGCACTTTGCTTCGCTTATGGCTCTTGCCGGTGACGCCAGAGAAAAGACGCGTCGGTTGCGTTCAGCTTTAGCATATTGATGATTTGCAATGCGACCGCAGTCCAGGACTCATCATTGGTTTGCTCGGCGTCTCCCTTGTGCTTGTTAGTGGGCCTCGCTTGATAATACTTGGGCAAATTTTGCCGCTGATTCTCATGCTCTAGCCTCCCATGGAGAGCTGTCTCAAGTGCTTCATCCTGGATGTTTAATGCCCTGAGTGGAATGCCCTTTCAAGGCACTTCCCCCCCTCCCCTCCCCTTCTTGCATCTGCTCTTCCGTGCACGTAATAGGGGTCAGCGGTTGGGTGCCATCAATCCCTCGACACCGCCGACCGCTGGACAAGATGACGAGACGATGCGCACCTGAAGCCTATGGTCAGGTGCGTGAATGATTCGGCTGCGCGCAACATCCAACGATTTCCCCAATTTGGGGTTCCTACCAGGGTAGTCGTTTGTCTTATCTTCGGGCATGAAAAATTTCGGTCTGCTCCGTGAGTCGTTACCACCCTGCTTTGCGGTAGCGCACTTTCGTAAACCGCCTCCGCATCGGCAGCCTGTATGGCATGTTGGCCTTTGTGGTGTTGGCGTGGATGTGAATAACCCCAAATTGGGGTAATGGAGTCGTCATCAATCTTGCCTCGAATCTGTTCCTGCCCTTCCGATCTTTTGTGGGTCGGGCCTACGAGCGACAGACTTTAGTTTTAGAGTTGATGCTTTACCCCAATTTGGGGATCCGCAGGTGCAGTCGATTACTGCTTGTCGTATCAGCTATGGTCAGTGTTGTTAAGTGGTGATTTTGATGTGAGTCACCCATCCCAAATTGGGGTGCTCCCCAATTCGCAACGCCGACTGCCCTCTTGTAGCACTTCCTCGGACATGCTTGGCACCATGCGCCATCGAGTCATCCTTAGCTGAAACTAAAGGGGGCAGCCACCCCAAATTGGGGCTCCATCCTGCACCCTGTGGCAGGTCACCTAGCTTCTCAGGCCGGCTGATCCGACAAGCTATCTGTGCTGGTCTTGGCGCAAGCCCAAATTGGGGTAATGCGCCACTCGCTACAACTACGGGTAATCGCCTGATCTCACAGCTTCCCCGCAGGCTTGCCACGCCCTTCCGTTGGCTGTAACAGTCGAGTTGTCAGCTGATCATAACCACCCCAATTTGGGGTTGCTCAGTTTAGGAGGATCGATGGTGGAGTTCTGAGGATAAACCCAGCCGAGATTTTATCAGGGCGGTGAGTCTATCGTCTGCCGCGTATGCATTAACACTGACCTCCCCAAATTGGGGGAGCCGTGGTATCAGGCTCCGTGTGCCGGCGACCATCTACTTAGCGCAGCGAAGGCGCTGACTTCTCAGGGCTTATCCTCTCAGCGTCATCCCCAATTTGGGGGTGGAGTAGGTTGACGGTCGTGACCTGAGTGCTATCAACCAGTCCGCAGCCAAACCAGATCCGGCCTGTCAGCCTCTTGCCCAAGTCGCCTTGGAATGTGAGTACTGGCTAGCCCTATGTCCCAAATTGGGGTGATCCGCTCTGCGCCAGGTAGGCTTCATTGTGAATGGTTGCCTGAGTCCGCTCAGGGGAAGGCTATCCACCGGGAGCATTTCTGTCGTCAGCCATTTGCCTAGATTTGACTCTCCGAAGTTTGCCTGGTCACCGGTGTTTCTTTCGGTCAGGCTCTGCGGCGGGTGTCACATTGCAGCTTTGAGTCATCTAGCATGTTATCACTGCCGTCTTTGTCTGCTGGGCAATCCCCAATTTGGGGGCTAGCCTTCCTTCACTATATCCGCCTAACCCCGCGCACAGGCAGCCGATGCTTATGGTGCTTGAAGTCGCTGTTCTGCAAAGCGACCCCTTGAGCCATCTTGATGTCCACTCGTCTAACTGTCCTGCAGATCGCACCCCAATTTGGGGTGGCATGCGTAGTCGCTTAAATCTGGGCGCCAAGGTGTGATGGAGAAGTCTGATGCCAGGCGCGCACAATAGCAGGGGGGGAGGGCAGGCATTGCTCATAACTGACTGAGTCGCAGGCGAATCGTCCCGGCAAGGTCGACGCTAGACCCCTTAGACAGTCAAGAATGACGAAAGCAAATTTGGGGATGAGGCTTCGGGGTGCGGATGGCATAAGGCGATCATGTGAGTCGAGACGAGCGCCAATCCGAGCACGCCAGGCACCTGTTCGAACAGGGATATGCATCCCCAAATTGGGATGAGCCTGCAGCTATGAATTGAGTTGGGCTGACGATGCGGATAGCCCCCCGATGCCAGTAGTCCTAGACCTATCCGTAGGCGCTCGCCAAAATTGTTCATTCGCGTGCGTGGGTCACCCCAAATTGGGGTTAACACTAGACTGGGAGTGACCCTTCTCACCCTCGTGATTGCTACTGAGCTACTGTTATCGACCCTGCATCTGCACGAAGATTGGCAGCCTTTCGTTCCGGAACTAAAAGATCAGGGCCCGGTAGTTGAATTCCACAGGGAGTAACGTCAAAGCGTATGTCAATGCTCCAGCAGGCCTGAACCCCAATTTGGGGCGTGATTCACAGATGGCTTATTGGGCGTCAAACAGCAATGACTGAGGCGGCTTTGGCAATTTTGGAGGGGACCTCAGTGCACTTGAATAGTGGAAGGGTGAAGCTTGTCAGAAAATTCCACAACAAAAATCCCTGACTTCCGCTTGTATTCCGAACTTGCACGTCTATCATCTATTGGGACTTGGCTGGCATCTTTGCAGGAACTACCCCAAATTGGGGAGAGCACCTTGACCCTGGGTAGATGACTCGGTATCTTGTCACTCAAGGCTTGATTTGGATGAGAATGGTTCTCAACTGTGAGGGGGTGGCAATGAAGCAAACGATGGTAATAAGCCTGGTGAACCACAAAGGTGGCGTTGGTAAGTCCACCAGCTCGATCAACTTAGGGGCGGCCCTGGCATTCGCCAATAAGTCAGTGGTGATTATCGATGCGGATCCGCAGATGAACACTACAACGCATCTGTTGCCGCACCTGGTCGGCCTTGAAAGCACCGTGACTCTGTCGATGCTGCTGTTCAACCCAAGCGTTGAAATTCAAGATGCTGTCCAGGAAACAAACGTTCCGAACCTATACATGATCATGGCTGATCGGGATCTAGAAATGCTGCTGGAATCCAACAAGCACCGCTGGATGAAGCCCTTTGAACTCCTGAGCGATCGCATCGCGCTGCTCGACGGAGAAGTTGACTTCATCATTATTGACTGTCCACCGAACTTGGGGCTGGCAGTCGAAAACGCCCTGGTTGCTTCAACCCATTTCATCACGCCAATCGACGACTCGGCCTATTCCGAACTGGGTCTAATCCCGCTTGAAGACAACATGCTCAGGAAGGTGTCCCAGGTCAACAAGGGCCTATCGTGCCTTGGCGTGCTGCCGGTGATGATGAAGAAAGGTACTGCGCTCGACAGCAACATTCAGGATAAGGTGACATTTGGCAACATGAAGATGCCTAAAATGGATATTTCCATCCCATTCCGCCAACAAGTACGCAACAACACCCATACGGGCGAGCTGGTCGCCAGCGCCGTGGCCAGGACGGACATCGCCAAAGCCTACAAGGCCTTGGCCAACTTTGTCATTGCCAGTAAGGAGAAGTGGTTGAACCAAGCAGGGGAGGGGGTCGCATGACCATGAACTTGAAAGATAAATTGACTGCCAAGAGTGCTGATCTGATCGGTAGGATCGCGGAAGTATCGAGTAATCTGCATGAAGAGCCCAAGCAGTGGGAGAAAATCCATACCCTGGACTGCTCGCGGATCTCGCCTAACCCTTATCAGTACCGGTTGTACTTCTCCGAGGAAAAAATCATAGAGCTGATGGAGGCATTCGATAAGGATGGCCAGCTACAGCCGATTGGTGTTCGCCGCGTTGGAGACAACTACCAGATCATCTTTGGCGAGCATCGCTGGCGGGCCGCTACCCGGCGAAATGGAAAGGTTTTGGCCATCATCAGAGAAGTCACTGATGAGCAAATGGCCTCGATGTGCTTTGGTGAAAACAAGCAGCGCTCGAACCCTTCGGCTTACGAAGATTACCGGGCCATTGTCATCCAACGGCAAATGGGTAAGACGCCGAAAGAAATCATGGCATCCCTGCAGCTGAGGAACCAGGATTACTACAAGCTCGATGCCTTCTCTAAATTTCCTGAACCAGTCATCCAGTATATCGAAAAAAACCTGACGGTCATTGGGAAGACCGAAGCAGAGGCCCTCAGCCAGTTTTTGACTGATGACAAGGGTCGTTATGATTCAGGAAAATTCACGGAAGTTGTCCTGGATGCCATGGACAGGTTTGTTCACGGCAACATCAAAACCAGAAAGCAGTTGATTTCTTACGTTGAGGCCAATCTCAAAATCAAGACCGAAAAGCCCGCGAGGACTTCGCCTAAAAGAGTTGATTTGGAACCAAAGTCAGAACCCGTCAGCTTTGAGGGCAAACCGGTTGGGACACTGACACACTCATCGACAACACTAACGTTGTCGTTGAACAAGGAGGAGTTGCCGCAAGACAAAATTCAGGAATTCCACGATTTCGTCGAAAAATTCCTGAAGTCCTGAAGCAGGGCCGCTTAGGCGGCCTTTCTCCGCTTCGAATCGGCGGCAACTGCCAGTGCCAGGGCATCAATCATCTCCGCGCCATAGCGCGCACGGAGGAGGGTGAAGGCATGGTGCTGCTCATTGTTGCCGTACGCTTCAGCGAATCTCATCCGCAGGGATCTGGCCTTGCCACATTGGCGTGAGAAATACGCCTTTGACTTCATCAACGCATGGTTGACACGTCCAAACCAATCCTTCATCTCGTTCGCCCTGGGCGCATTCAGCGCCATCTGGTTCAGCATTGACGATTGATCCTGGAAGGACGATTCGAGCTTGCGGTAACAAGTCTCAATCGACTGAAGAATGACGGCAGGGCAGTCGTAGCCTTCGACCTTAAAGGCTTGGCCTGCCAATTCATGCTGAAACTCAGCATTCATTTCCGGGTGGAGGAGGGCAAATGCCTCCAAAACCCGAGTTTCGAAATGGAGTTGTTTTCGAGCCTTGGTGACCGCTTCAGCATCCATGATCCGGTAGCGAAGCATGGCTCTAGCAAAACGAAGCTCTTCAAGCCTCAGGTGGGCGCCAGGGACAGAATTAGCGAGGGTGGAGCCAGCCTGCAGAAACTCGGCAATTTCGGATTCTACCTCCTGTTCCTGGGCGATAAGCTGCCCCTGAAGCCTGATCAACGAGGAAAATGGAGAGTTCAGCAAATCCATGGAGAGCATCCTGTGTCAATATACGCTTAAATTAAATCGCAATTCTGAACAATATACAAGTAAATCGTGTTGAAACGGCTAAAGCTCCCTGCCAATCTGTACCTGAAATCTCGCATGCAGGGGGACATAATAATGGATAGCCCTAGACTAGACGCCACCCAGCTCAATATTGGGCCTGATAATGGCGCGATTATGGTTACCCACAAGCCTAAATTTTTCTGGGTTGATCTTACAACTCGGCCTGGTATCGCGCTGACTTATGCGATTGATACCAAGGATTGCTGGGGCCCAAAAGGCTTTGATCCGAGCAAAGCTGTACTGGACAAGCAAATGCCACGACCGCTGTCCATGAAGACGTTTGCTGACGAATTCATGGTGTCTGATATCGATGATGCAGGGAAATCCGGCGTCTATTACATCCAGACAGGAGTGCGATACGCCGTGCGGATGGGCTGCGATTTCTGCGTGCACAATTTCGACCACACCGAATGGCCCAGTGGCAATAAGGGTGATTGGCTGGTCACCAACGGCGAGATGAAAATGCCCGTCTCCGCCAAATCGTTCGAGCAGAAATTCGTCAGGGTGGATTCGTTCAACGCCATGCTGAAAATGGATGGGCCAAGCTGGGCGCGTGATGATTTTGGGTTGCCGATGAAAGATCAGCGCCGGATGCCTGCTCCGGACAACGTGGTGCCTTTCAGGCGCAGGGAAAGCGCGGTATCGCAGCTAGGGCTCTAACAACCCCGGCTGCGACGGAGAGAAGGCTTAGAACTTGTCTTTGAAGGCCTTCAGCGGTTTTGCGCTCGGAACGATCTTTTCAGGGATCTGGATCGCTGCACCGGTCGCGGGGTTTTTGCCGGTGCGGGCCTTACGGGTGACCAGTTTGACGGTGGCAATGCCTGGCAGAGTGACAGCTTGATCGTCACTGGCCTTGATTTGTGCCACCAGCACATCCGGCAGGCTTTTCAGCACAGCCTTGATGGAGGCTTTCGGCAGAGAAGTCGCTTGGGCGAGATCGTCAATCAATTGTTGTTGGCTCATATTACATCCTCATTGGTCATGCGCAGAGTGCGCTTTTCATGGCTGCCAGGGAAAGCTTGGCAGTTTTATCAAAATCGTATCGGCTGATGTCATGATCGGTAAGGTAGTTCGAGGCACCGTCGTACACCTGATGTTCGCCAATTTTTATGAGTAAAGCAGCTTTTCCGAGGGCTGGCAATCGCTCAAAGGCCTGGCCCACGCGCTGGATTTCGGTTTGCATGATAACCAGATCCTCGACGCTATGACCATGGTTTTCACTCACCGTGTCCAGAGGCAAGACATCCGTCATCTCAAATAGACTTGTGGCGAGGGTAAGGTCGATATCCAGGCTTTCGCTGATCGCCTCCAAGCTGTATTTCTGGGAAAGCCCGCGCACCTTCCAGGCCAGATCGCGCATCCGGGTCGGCATGGACAGCTTGATCAGGGAGCTTCGCAAAAAACGCTCGATGTAGGCGCGTATCCAGGGCACAGCATAGGTCGAGAAGCTGAAGCCCAGTTCCACATTGAATTTCTCCAGTGCACGATACATACCCATCAGACCTTCCTGGACGATGTCATCATGCTCAGAGGACAGCCTCGGGTTGCAAAGGTAGCATTGAGCGATTTTGGTAACCAGTAGTCGGTTCTGAATCAGGAAGATATTCTGGCTACGGCGACAGCCCTGCTTCGCTGCCATGAAAATTTCCGGCTTGCTACGGGTTCCGAATGCACTCATGACCATCCATCCTTTCGATCAGTTTTTTCGAATATAATGTAAATTGACAAACTGTCAAGGCCTGGATATATTTTTCTCGTTGTATCCCCCCTTTCTTCTAATTCATAGTGAAGAAAAGAAATAATTTGAAGTGGTCAAAAAATGGCTCGCGAAAAATCCAAACACCGAAAAGCGGCAGCGGCTACAGAGCTTGTCTATGGTTTTCCTGGAAACCTGTTGTCGAAATGGGAAGCGGAGCTCATTGATGAGAACCAGGGCCTCTACAAGGTGCACCGTAAGAACGGAAGCACCCGCATGGTCAAGCTCGATCAAAGCATCGAAACGCTGAACGGATCCACCATCGTGTCAAAAAACCCTAACGGCACCCTGATCGTTGGCGAGCACAGTGTGCTGATCGGGCGGAATCTCAAGCATGGGTTTCAGGCACGGGCCATGGGCAGGGGTAGCGTGACGTTCCTGCTCAAAAGTGACGACGATAAAACCCTGGGGAAGGTGACTGTCGGTCAATCCTTCAACGGCGTCCCGGTGACCTTGATTGCCCCACATCTGCTCAAAGTAGGTGAGGACATCTATCCTGTTACACCGAAACTGCAGGAAACCAAGCTGCTGGTGTATAAAACACCGCTGGAGAATGGCTACCTGTCTTATATCAACGTGATAGAGCCAGACAACCCTAGGAACGGCGACGATGGCACGCCGGGCACCTTTGTACCCCCTGCGTCGCCACAAGACCCTGGTATGTTCTATGAGGAATTTGCTGGCCAGAAAGTCCTGACTGGCCAGTTCTGGCTAGAGAAGGGCGATCAGCGACTGACCTTTCACGGTCGCGATGGCGCTACGGCCCTGGAGGAAATTCGGGTCAAGAAAACCATGCAGGCAGCGCTGGAAATGGCGGTCTCCGTGGGCATCGACCCCATGGAGTACCACGAATACAAGGAAGCCCACGATCAACTTAAGGTGCTGCAGGAGCGCTGGATTAAAAAATCTATGTATGTGCTCGATGGGGCCGAAATTTTCAAACCCCACGACATGCGTGCCGTCATCCAGTCTGGCATGGGCTTCTGAAGCCTTGGGGCTAAGCCAAGCCCCTTTTCGCTAGGAAGCCTGCGAGGCCCTTCGGTTTCTTTCCTGGCGCCTGTGGAGGTGCTGCAGGCTCCATCTTATCCACGATGACTTCTGGCTGCTCCAGCCCGTCAGCCTCAGCGCCAGAAGTCAGCATTTGTGGCTCCAATTCGGGCTCAAATTCAAGCTCAGGCGAGGGTTCTGATACCAGCGCCGGCTCACCCACGCCCAAAAGCTCCATGACAGGAGCAGAAACTGGTGGTACAGCAGGAGTGCCGCCCTCTGGCACTGCCATTTCAGCTTCCGCAGGCACCATGGAAGCATTGCCTGATTCGATTGGGGTGGGCTGCATTTCCGATTCCGGGGTCAATACAGGCTCGTCATCGCTGCCAAAAGCCCAGGATGCATCCGGCTCATCCAACGCGACTTCCGAAGGATGGTCGTTAACAGGATCCAGGGCGGGCTCATCATCCATTACCATGATCATGACACCACCGTCCTCACACGCTGTGGCCTGCTCACTTGGCGACTCCACGATAATTGCAGCGACTGGCGCTGGAAGCTGTGCTGGGGCAGGTTTGTTGTCAAAATCAAACGCCTGATCGGCAACGGATTCGCTTGAGGCGGGCATAGCGGAGCTGAGCTCCGGCACCAAGCTTGGAGGCTCGCTGTCAACGCCGGGGGAGGGCGAGACTTCAGTGATGTCATCGACAATCACCAGTTCGTCGAGCATTTCCGGGTCAGTGGCAAATGTGAAGGTGCCAGCATCAAGCGCCGTAGTCTCCTGCGGGGCATCTGGATCAGATTCTTCGACCGTCAGGTCATGCAGCATCGGAAGGTCATTCTCATCGATCAGTACCCTGGTCGGTTCAAACCAGCTTGGGAAGAACATCGGAGCCTTGAAATTAAGCCCAGCAGCGATCTTTTCTACCACTTCGCCTGGTTCATCGCCCGCCTCGCCAACAACCTGCGCCAGGAAGTCCCCATGCTCATTGAGCTTCATTGCTGGCCCCATGGGGCCGCCCAAAGGGTGAACCCTAAGCAGCAAGGGGCTGCCATCGTGCAAACTTTGAGAGGCCGCCAACAGTGAAAGCTCAGCACGCCCGCCAGGGTAGTACTGCTGCTTCAGCTTTTGGAAATTCTTGGGCTCGCCATAGAACTTCTTGAAAACCTGGCCGGCGATATGGCATTCAACGGGCATGATCACCAGGCTCACGTCGTCGCCGATACCTGCAAGCTCTGGAATCAATTTGTGCAGCCAAGAGACGATTTCTGCGCCGTTTTGATAGCGCCTGTCTCTTGGGTTCCAGATGGGAATCAGCTCCGCGTCAATTTCGGGCAGGTACTTACCGCTGCTCAGTCTTGCTCGTACAAAAACACCGGTCACAGTGCTGTTGGTACCGCCCGTGTTGATGACATCAATGATCCACTGCTCCCAAGCTTTGGTGTCTGCGCTTGGAAACATCCGGGTGCGGGCATATTGGTAAAGTCGAAGAGAGTAGGCGAACCGCGTGGCGTCATTGAGGTCTTGTTCAAGCCTGACCACTCGGGCTTCCCAGCCAATCGGCTTGGCTTGCTGCAGGGCCTCGATGTCTGTACGGATGCCACGATTACGTGATGTTTCTTCGGCAACATGAATGCGACCGATGCCGATAATAGGGGCAGGAGAGTCACCATCAGCCACCAGGCGGTACGCCCAGCGTGCAATATAGCTGGTAATGCCTTTTCGGTTTTCCCCGTCAGGTTCGCAGCCTGTAAACAGAAGGATGCCCTGTCGATTTGTCGGAGAATTGTCGGGGGTGGCAATGCACGCATTCTTGGCCCCATAGTCTTCCCGCGCAAACTCGGCGATGCTCGGCGTGCCATCGCGACTGGCATATTTGCTGGCCACGCGCAGCTTTACGTTGACCTCCTCGCCGTCTGCAGTGACCCCTTGCACCGAATGCAGAGACTCGTCCCCGCGCTTGTTGTAGCTATGGGGGTACAGGATGATGTTCTCAGGGGATGACGTATTGCTAGGCATCGGTTGTCAATTTCCGTTTAAATCGTTAGACTGCGAGCCCATTTAGGCCTTTCCAATATTCTATGCAGTACAGGGTGAAAAATCCATGCGCATTCCTGATGAGATTGCTTCGCTGATCAGAGATCAGTTCCCGGCCTTCGATCAACGGGCAGTAGCACGGGAGCTCATTGACCTGATGCTGATGGCCCAGACGCCGGGCGAAATACCGTTCCAAAGCCAGGAATTGTCGCGCTCATGGGGCGTGGACGAGGCGCTGATCTGGGATGTGGTGAATGCCCTGACCGTGAAAGGGGTGATAGAGGTCTGCCAGGGAGTGGTTTCCAATGTGCTCATCTGCGTCGGCTTGAAGTCCTCGGCCAGCGCCGTGAAAAAACGCTCCAAGCGCCTGGACATGGATTCGGTCAAGAAAAAAGCGATCCAAGCACGAGCTGCCGACCTCAAGCTCAAGGATGTCGGGCCTGCGGCCATCACGGAAATTTCGCGCCGAATCCCCTTTGAAGAGCGCAACATCGAACTGGACATGGGCTTTCAGGGGTGGCTGCCAACCGCGCTGTACGGCCTGGATGGGGCCATCTTCATCATCACCCCGGATCAACGCCAGCAGCTGGAGCTGGAACACCCGACCGTGGACATGCAAGCCGCTTTCGCGCTGATGTACGATGATCTCAGGTCGGAGCGTCAATCCAGACCCACCGTGCCGAATGCCCCTTACTGGATTCGGGAGTGGATCAAGAAACACGGTGCAAACCTGGCCCGGCAGCAGGACGATGAAGCGCCTAACCTTGAAGACATGGTAATCGAGGCAGAATATTGATGAAAATCACCATTCCCCAGGAGTTGGCGGCGGAGTGCCGCACACTCGCAATGCAGGTCGAGCGTCGCTACGGAACCCCCATGTTCCGAAAAATGTACGGGGAAAGTACCGCCTACGCCAACGATTGCGCGCTTGGCTTCATGCGCTCGAACATCGATGCTCAATGTGTAAAAAATATCCGCAGTTGGCTGCTTCAGGGTTTGAAGCCATTTGCTGAATACCCGCCGAATCTTGAAATGCTGATCCAGATAGGTCGTGTCCTGAAAATCTGTCCTGTCACCGATGGGCAAGTTCAATATGCCGAGTTCTGGTACAAGCTCGATGCCCACTTCTGCCAGGGGTATGGTCGCTTCTGGCGATTGGACAGCACCATTGAAAGCCTCCAGCGTGAACGTGTCTGGCTGGCAGAATTCGAAAACGTTCAGGCATCCATCGGCGAGCTGGAGCAGGCCCTGAAAAAAATCCAGGCAAGCACAGTCTTCCGAAGCTTCCCGCCATCCCTGGAGCAGTTCAAGGGAGCGCTACTGTCGCATCGAAAGGGCGGGGCACCGCTGGTCGAAGATGCCTGGCTGTTGGCGCTTAGTGTTCGCCCTGGTCAACCGCTGCACCCATTGATCGTCAAGGCCCGCGCCAGGATCAGTGCCTTTGACCTGAACACCAATGGGAAGAGTCGTGAAAACGAGCAGCGTTTCAAGGATGCCTACTTGAGCCTGTTGGTATCGGTGGAAGACAATGAACACTGGGATTTGTCAGGGGTGGTGCAGGAAGAAGAGGTTATTGAGTATGCCTCTACTGAAGACCTGCTAAGTACACTGCGCCAGTTAGGCAGCTAGACCACCCAGGCTGGCAAGGGTCGGATGTCGTCCGACCTGCAGACGCAATGTCACTGCTGGCCTGCATCCTTCACACCCAAATGCCGTTTCAGTCGCGCCACTCCAGCCGCTTCCAGTTGACGCACCCTTGAAATAACCACGCCCAGCGTCGCAGCAAGCTCCGCCAGGGTCTTTTTGGGGTCTTCCAGGTGCCTGGCAATGACAATGAGGCGCTCGCGCTCAGGTAAGCTGGCAATGCCTTGTTCCAGGGCCTGGTATTGGCTCTCGCTGTACTGAGGGTCTTCATCCGGCACGCAGGCTTCCTCCAGCACATCGAGACTGCTGGCGCTCAACGCGGTGCTGCTGGCATACCAGTAGGCGATCAATTGGCACAACCTGAACCGGGTAATCCCCGATTCTTCGCTTAGCAAGTCCAGCAGTTTGCAGGAGATGAGTTCGCCTGCGCGTAGATGCTTTTTGAGGTCGCGCAGTACCGAGGTTTCTTTGCGCGATAGGCGGGGCTTGTCAACAGCCGTTTGAGTCAGATAGGTGAGCAGCCGTCTGCGCATACATAACCAAGCATAGTGCGCAAATTTTTCCTGCATGTCCTCACGCCATTCGAACGTGGCTTCCCACAACCCAAGCTTGACCTCCTGCAGTGCATCTTCGGTCAGATCAGCGTTGTAGCAATAGTCTCTCACGAGGTCGGCGGTAAGGTGCAGATGAGCCTGCCAGAGGCGCGTTTGATGGCCAGAATCGATCAAGAGAACATCCCAAATGCATCGTTTGACTCAATATACGGTTAAATGTATGCTCTCACGACCTCGCAATGCTGGCAATCACCAATTTACGCCTAAAGGAACCGAGCCATGTTCTTCAAGAACCTTAATATTTACCGAATGGGCGAAAAGGTCGACCGTGAGCGTTTGGTCGGATTCCTGGACGCAAACCCCTTCAATCCGTGCCACAAATCCCAGGAAAGAAGCGCAGGCTTCACCGAGGTGGTGGGGTTGAACGAACGCGTCTTCACTGTCAGTGGCTACCACCTGTTTTGCCTAATGGTCGAGGAAAAAAAGGTTCCCCCGGCAGCGATCAAAACCGCCTTGAACAAGGAGGTGCAGGAGCGCGAGAAAAAGGAGGGTCGGAAACTCAAGCGAGACGAAAAGAAAGCCTTGAAAGAAGAAATCAAGGCTCGCTTGCTGGTGAATTGCCCACCTCAGGCCAAAGAAACCTGGGCCTACGTTGATACCAACACCCGACTGCTGGTGATCAACTCCTCGTCCAGAAAGACAGGGGACGCAATTGCCCAGGCAATTCGCGGGGCAATGGAATCCAACGTGTTGTATCCCGTTCGTCCGCAACACGAAGTGTCCAAAATGCTCACCTTGTGGGTCAGTGAGGACAAGGCGCCACAGCCGTTTGACCTTGGTCACAAATGCACGATTGGCGACGGTGATGGCACCATCGGATATCGCAATCGTGATCTTGCTGACGAAAAGCTCCAGGAGTACTTGCGCAACAACCTGTTTGTCTCGGAGCTGGCGCTGACCATGGGTGAGCGCAATTCTTTCACCTTGACCGAAGACTTCATGATCAAGGAGTTCACCCTGAGCGAGATCGCTATGGCGGATCACGACTCAGGTGGCGGCGAACCTATGGAAATTCTACAGGCCGACGTCATTCTGATGGCTGCCGAGGTGAATGCTTTGCTGGAACACCTGCTTAACTCGCTCGGTGGTGAGGCAAGCGGCGAAGAAACCCAGCTTGAAATGGATCAAGAATCGCAACTGGACGAGGAGTGAAATCTCGTTCACGCACCTCGCTTTACTTGGATATTGACATGAAGTTGTTTAAGATAGCTTGAAATGACCAACACCCAAGGTTCAGTCCAAACGACGTGCAATGGCACCTGTGGCTGCTGTGACCATGATGAGGCTGGAAATCCTCGTGGTTCCTAGACTGATGTCGATGGATTATCGCTGAGGTTCATCGCCATGAGCATCATACAATCGCGTTTTCCTTGCGGTGGGTTGAATTTCCAGGAGCGCTTTACAAATGAGTCTCGATTTAGATAGAAATTGTGAAAACCCAGAGCGTGCCAACGACAGTACCAGCGCCATCAAGATTCGTATGGCCTTGCGTGAAGCGGAACATTCCGAGCTGGATGTCACGTTTGTCCGGGCGTCGGCGGAAGGGTCAAGACTCTCAGGATTTGTCAGCTCCTGGCTTGCCGATCCTCGCAATCACCACGAAGGCAAGTTCCTGCTGATGGGCAGGCCAGGTTTGGACAACGACGGGTTCAGAAATCACCCTGAATTCAAGTTCACAGAACTGTCGGATTCCGTAAAGATCAAGGACTTCTCAGAATTTTTGCTGCTTGGCAAAGAGGTGCTGATCGTCGATATGCGTGGCGAAATCAGCATCCATCGGATCAAGCAGCATGTCGACCTGGGGGTGAAGGCGGTTAAGACTTTGCGCCGCATCGGCCTTCTCGAAGCACAAAGGGCGAATTGAAATGAAGAACCAGCTCTTTCTTCTGATGATATTGGCGGCATCTGCTCATGCACAAGCCGAACAGAACCCGTTCCTGCCACCGCAAATGCGCCAGGTGACTGTTACATCAGAAGGGGGCTACCCATCCTCTCCTTCGGGCGTTCCAGGCGTTTCCCGCACAGGTAGTCCGATCGTAGATCCCGTCGCCCAGCGCAAAATGAATGATCTCGCAGGGGCGAGGATGGTGGCGATCATTGATCGACAGGAAGTCTGGTACAAACCGGAACAGGGCCTCTATGTTCGCTACCCGGCTGACGGCACATCGATCAGCACTCTTGAAGCCCCCAAGCCTTCGGACGATATCCAGCAAATCAAGCAAGCCATCGCGCCTCAAGCGGGCAAACCGACAACAAAAAAAGACGCCAAAGGTAAAACATGGTAATCCACAAATGCTTCAAGCTGACGGCCTTGGCTATCGTGATGGCCCTGACTGGCTGCTCCGGCAACAGGATCCCAGAAAGCTCGGAAATGCCATCGCGGGGCGCGTTGACCGACGATATGCGCAAAGCCTGGGCTACCGAAACCCCAGCCATTCGCACCGTTGGCCTGGGGCATGGGTTTACCATTGAGGCGCCGCAGTCCATCCCCACGGCAGTGGCGAACAAGAAAGTTGAAGTCATGTTCAGCAAGGACTCCACCCTCGACGATCTGGGCGCAGTCATGAGTCATATGGGCTTCTACCTGGTTGTGCCCGACGACGCCCTTCGTCAGAAAAAAATCGTGATCTTCAATTTCCAGGGGCGGTTTGGTGATTTCCTCAACGCCATATCCATCGCCCACGGCCTGTCCTTCAGCTGGCTGCCCGGCAACATCCTGATGGTAACCGAAAGCAAGCCGTACATTCTGCAGATCCCGCAGAATGCGGGTGTGGCAAAAGCGATCGAGGACAATATCACCGGACTTGGCGCAACGGATGTCAAGGTGTCGATACAAGCAGGCACCATCCAATATTCGGCGAACCACCAGAATCAGCAGCGCATCGCAGAAATGATCGAGAAAATGGGGATCAACGCCTCTCTGGTCTCGATGCAAGTGGCGATCCTGAACACCGCGATCGACAAGGAGCGCAACACCGGTTTTGACTGGAGCTCGCTAAAAGCAGGACTCGGTGCCCTTGGGCTAGCCAATGACGAATCGGACGCCAGCGGTGGCACTGGTTCGGGCAATGGCCTCACCAATGGCAATAGCTCCGTAGTTGGCAGCACTTCCACCGACACCGATGGCTCCGATGGCTCCTCCAGCAGCCCCAGTGGGCGCACAAGCGGCTTGTACCTGGGGCTTGGAAAAGATGGCTTGCAGGTCAATATCGGCTCGGGCAATTTCAGCTTCCTGTCGGCGTTCAACCTCCTCTCGACCTATGGCGAGACCAAGACAACCCAGTCTGTCTCCATGGACACCATTTCGGGTGAAGAGGTTTCAATCAAGTCGGGGCAGAAGATCCCCTATATCGACTCGATTGGCGTCAATACCGGCAATGGGTACAACAGCAACAACAGCAATGGCTACTCAAATAACAGCCTGGGGTCAACCAGCGTCAAGGACGTGGATATCGGCCTTGAGTTGAAACTCAACCCTTACTTCGACTACCGAACCCGGCTGGTTTCGATCAAGGTTGATTTGAAATTGAGCTCACTGCTGCGTTTTGTCGAACTTTCGGCGGGCAACCAGATCGGCACCCTGAGCCGACCACAAACCCAAGAACAGGCCTTTACCGACAACGTGAAGGTCAGGGCCGGTGAAAGCCTGATCATTGGTGGTTTGACTTACGATCAAATCACCGACACCCGCAGCAACCTGGCGGTAATGGACACGAAGGACACCGCTTCAAAAGAATACAAGATATCGCGAACCGCCATGTTCATTCTGATTCGCCCTACTGTGACCGTCTTCTTGGCCAAAGGAGCTAAATATGATTGATAAGCGCCTGGAGCCAGGTTTCCCCCTGGGGGAGGATGAGCTCATCGAGGTATCACCACGTATTTCGGGAAGATTCGGTGGATTAAACATTGATCAGGGGATCAGCGAAGATTTTCAGACGCGCTTGGCGCAAGCGACTGAGGCAGATTTTACTGAAGAGCTTCCTCAGTCAGCGTCAAGGCAAGAGGGGTTCCCAGCAGCAACCAATTTGAAAGGGCGGCACATGGGTCGCACCAGGGGTATGATGGAGCGGTTCATGCGCTGGGCAGACCCCCTGAACCACCCTGTGGAACCTGAATCGCCTGAAGACCCTGCGAATTGGCCGAAAAAGCTTCACATGGGATTCATGTCCGAAGTGAAGCGCAAAGACCTGCTGCGCTACATTGGCGAGTGGGTCATCGACAACGCCGAGTCGAAGACGGCCTGTTTCTATCAAATTGTTCCATGGTCAGGCGGCTTTGCCTATGAAGTTCAGGAGGGGGGTGCCGGCTTTGGCGTCCTCCGCTCGGCCCTGGAAGCTCTCGATACCCAAGGTGAGGTTACGCTGCCGGCCAATGACAGAAATGTCCAGCTGGTGCGCAAGGCGGTCGGTTTTGCAACCTACATGCCGAACGAGCTGGAGGAGCAGGTGATCAGTCCAAATCTTTTCTTCAGCGATCCGCTCAAGCCTGTGTATTCGCGCCACCATGGCCTGATGGTGTCTGGAGTGCTGGCATCCCTGTTTGGCGTGGTGGCTTTCCTCAGTGCATGGTTTGTCGTCTATCAGATTTATGGCAAGGACAAGGTTCCTGTCTACTCCCAATCCGCACATGAACTTCCATGGCAGCAACTTGGGAAAGTTGAGTCCGTGCTGCAAAAACCGGAAGCGTACCTTCACAAACTCACCTATCAAAACGGTGCCTGGAGGGTTGAGGAGAAGAAGGTTGTCCAGGAACAACCTACAGCCGCTCCAGCGCCCCCTATCAACCAGCCTGCAACGAGTGTCGATGCGGCAAGCCAGCGCATTGAGCGTGCGAACATCCTCAATGAGTTGGAAAAAACCATTTCGGAGAGCAAGTGATGAAGCGCACCAATGCACTCTACAACGCCTTGGTCGGGATTGGGGGACTGATGGCATGCGCCATTTTACTGGTGTCTGCCACAGCACTACTGCTGAGCCCGCGCCAACAAATTGCCCTGCAAGATCTGAAGACGAAAAACATTCAGGCCTGCACTACGGCCATGAAGTCTTCAGGTTTCGAGGTGATTCGCGAGGGCAACAGCCTTCAAGCCAAAATGCCTGGACTGAAGGACTACAAAAACAAGTTACTGCAAGGCTCTCTGGCAATCAGTGCCTGCGATAATCTGAAGCTGGTTAGTTACTGCATGGGCACCTGCAAAGACCCTTCCGACCCTAAGGGTGGATCTGTCAATGGGACGTTCCTGAGAATGTCGTATCTGGATCCTGTCCTTCAATAGCCCTGCAAAGCAGACAAAGCCCTCGAATGAGGGCTTTTTTGTGTCAGCAGGGGGAGCTTGCAGCAGGATGACCAAAAATTACCTGCTGTATATCGCAAACAAAACCACTGTCAATATTGATGTAAAGGAGAATCTTGATAAGATGATGACATTCAGAGACGAAAACCCAATAAAAACAACAAGAAAGAGGTTTTGCCCCCATGTTTGCACTGATTATCGCCATCATCGCCATCGCACTGACCGTCTATCTCGCCGTATCCACCCTGTTCTACGGCGGTGATGGCCTGTCCAACGGCTCGGCGCGTGCCATCGCTTCGACCTTCATCAACCAGGGTCAGCAGATCAACGGCGCCCACGTGCTGTACAAGAACGACAACGCTGGCGCTTCGCTGAGCGCAGCCGATGAAACCGCCTCGGGCGCCACCGCTGTCAGCACCGAGCTGACCAAGCTGGTCACCCAGAAGTACCTGTCCAGCGTGCCGACCCCGCCAAAAGGCAACGCCTACCGCATCTCCGACAACCTGTCGGCCACTGTTCCTGAGGCCACTGGCGTGACCGCGAAGGTGATCTACGACACCAGCGACGCTATTCCGGAAGAAGTCTGCACCATCATCGCCGACCAGGCCGCCAACAGCACCGGCACCTTCGGCTGCGTGACCGGCGCCGACGCCAACACCGTCTGGTACCG
>NZ_JBKGFP010000016.1:0-16125 GCF_046557535.1 Pseudomonas sp. S1(2024) | reverse complement strand
GTGGGAGCAACTGTCTTGCTCAATTTCAAAAAGCTGGCGCGATCCCTGTGGGAGCGGGCTTGCCCGCGAACACGGGCGAAGCCCGTGCCATCCACCACGGTGTTGGCTTCGCGGGCAAGCCCGCTTCCACGCGGCTCACGCTGCGTTCTGGATTTACGTTGTACTTTCAGGCTGCGGTAGCACTAGATCGAGCCATGATGTACCCGTTCTGAGCATGGCATTTAACCGCACGATGAACGTTCTCATGCAGGCCACGATAGCGACTTTGGGAAGTTTTCCGCGCTCCCGCAGTGACTGATAACGAGCCTTGAGTGCTGGGTTGTATTTCATCGCCACAAGGCATGCCATGTACAGCGATCGCCTGACCGCAAATCGCCCGCCAGAGATAGAGCGCTTGCCCATGAATTTCCCGCTGTCGTGGTTGAAGGGCGCCACCCCAACCAGGGAGGCAATTTCTCTGGATTCAACCCGACCTAGCTCCGGCAGCAGCGCTATTAGTTTGCCCGCCGTCACCATCCCAATGCCTTTCACTTTGATCAGCTGGGCAACCCGTTCGTCGTTCAGCATCGCGATTTGCTGTTCGATCTCACACTCAACCCGTTTGATCTGCGCCTTGAAGTGTTTCAGGTTGGCATTCAGGTAGTTAGCAACTGCAGTCGATTGCACCTGCTTCAGGCGCCGCAGGTCGTCATCTCGCTGTTGAACCATCCGATCACGTTGCTGAAGCAACTCTCGCAGAAGCGCTCGTTCGGGGCTGACTCGTAGAGAGGGTTGATCTGGAATGACTTCGGCATAGTGCGCCAGAACCTCGGCGTCGATGGCGTCAGTCTTGGCCTTGATGCCTAAAGAGTCAGCGAATGACCTGGCTCGCCTGGGATTGACGCGTATGACCTTGTAGCCAGCGTCCTGTAGAAAACGCATGACATCTCGCTCGTAGCCACCCGTCGCCTCTAACAGGACGCGTTTGATACTGAGCTTGCGAAGGCTCTCCAGTAGCGCCTCAAACCCTGTTGGATCATTGCTTAAATGCATTTTGATGCCCTGTGGCCGCACCGCAGCATCAAGGGAGAGACTGGAAACATCGATACCCAAGAAGGAAGCCATCACCAAAACCTCCTAAACTCAAAACAGTGAGAGGACTTTGGCTTGGCCCACGCTTGTGATTCGAGATCAGAGCCGCATCCAACTGTTCGGGCTCTCGCCAAAGTGGAACGGTGAATGGCAGCTTTTGCTCCCACACGTGCTCAAGGCACCTACGGCATTCAGCTTGCCATTCACCGCTCTCACTCCAAATTCTAATCCCCCATCAAGACACAAGCGGGCATGCCCGCGAAGCAAGCACCGCAGTGGATGGCACGGGCTTCGCCCGTGTTCGCGGGCACGCCCGCTCCCACAGGGATCACGCAAAAAAAGGAGCCATCCCCTGCCAAGAGATATGGCCCCTAAGCACTTGCCTGAAGAAAGTTGACGGGTTCAGCGCGCGGTAATCACCGCCAGCTTGCTGATCCCCGCACGTTCGATAGCCGCCATGGCCCGCGCCACTTCGCCGTAGTTCACGCCGTCATCGGCCTGCAGCTGTACGCGCACGTCCACGTCCTTGTCCTTGGCGGCCTTGAGGCTGCTTTCCAGCAGGTCGGGCTGGATCTGGTCCTTGTTGATGAACAACTTGCCGCCACCATCGATGCTGACCACCAGCGGGTCCTTCTGCTCCACCGGGGCCACGGCCTCGGTCCTGGGCAGGTTGATGGGGATGGCATTGGTCAGCAGCGGCGCGGTGACGATGAACACCACCAGCAGCACCAGCATGACGTCCACCAACGGCGTGACGTTGATTTCACTGAGGACTTCGTCGCTGTCCTGGGTCGAAAAGGCCATGTCAGGACGCCTCCTTCACCGGTTGGGTGAAACCGGCCTGGGGCCTGTGCACGGCCGGGTGCACCAGCACCCGGAAGGCACTCTTCTGCGCCAGGCTGTAGAAGTCATGGGCGAAGTCATCGAGGTCAGCGGCGGTGAGCTTGAGGCGGCGCAGGAAGTAGTTGTAGACCAGCACCGCCGGCACCGCGACGGCGATACCCACACCGGTGGCCACCAGTGCCGCGCCAATCGGCCCGGCCACGGTTTCCAAGCTGGCGGAACCAGCCGCGCTGATGCCCTTGAGCGCTTCCATGATGCCCCAGACGGTGCCGAACAGGCCGATGAAGGGCGAGGTACTGCCAATACTGGCGACCACCGCCAGGCCGGTTTCCAGCGAACGGCGCTCACGCACGATCTGCTGGCGCAGGGCGCGCTCCAGGCGGTCCTGGTGGTTGATGGCGTGGCTCAGGTCATTGGCCTGGCTGTCACCGACTGCGATGGCGGCATAACCGGCCTGGGCAACACGGGCGGCAGGGCCTGGCAGGTCGTGGCTGGGCTCGGCAGCCGAGTCCAGGCTCGAGGCGGCCCAGAATTGCTGGTGGAAGCGTTTGTCCTGATTCTTCAGCCGCACGAACTGCACGACCTTGACCAGGGCCAGGCCCCAGGTGACGACAGAAAAACCGACCAGCAGCCAGATGACTGCGCTTTCAACGGATTGGAGGGGGGATGCCAGCAGGCTCATGATGATGTCTTCCTGTGTTCTGCGAAAAAGTTAGCGAAGCTTGAAATCAATCGGCACGCTGACCCAGCCGGTCTGGGCCACGTCGCCCTGCTTGGCAGGCACGAAACTCCAGCGCTTGACCGCGGCCAGTGCGGCAGCGTCGAGGGCATCACGGCCGCTGCTCTTCTGGATCTGGATCTGTCCGGGCTTGCCGCTGGGCAGCACCTCGACGCGCAGCAGCACGGTGCCTTCCCAACCGCGGCGCTGGGCCATCTGCGGGTACTCCGGCGCCGGGTTCTTCAGGTACGCCGCGTTGGCCGATGCCGGGGTGACCGGGGCCGGCGCGGGTGGCGCTGGCGGTGCCGGGGCAGCCACAGGCGCTGGCGGCGGCGCTTCGACCGGCTTGGGCTGGGGTTTGGGCTGTTGCTTGACCACCGGCTTGGGCACGGGCTTTGGCTTGGGTTTGGGCTTGGCGGCCAGTTCGTCGACCACGGCCGGCGGTGGCGACTGGACCACCGGCGGTGCCGGGGCTGGTGGCGGTGGTTCGACTACAGGCGGTGCTGGCGCGGCGAACTCGATGGTCATCGGCGGTACTTGCGGTGGCACCACCGGCAGCTCGGGCGTTGGTGCCTGGTTGACCCAATACGCTGCTGCGCCATGCAGGGCCAGCACCAGCAGGCCCAGCACCAGCTTGTCGCGGCGCTTGAGCCCACTGACAGGCGTGCGTTGCAAGCGCAGCTGGCCAAGCGGGAGGCGAAGCGTGCGTCCAAGGTCGACCAGGTCACCCGGGGCCGGGCGCCATGGCTGCTCGTAGGCCCTGACGGCCGACTGGACATTACCCATTGATCAAACTCCTGGGACTCGATTCAGGTGTGTGGCTGAATCATCGGGGCCAGGGGGTTATCACTTAAAGTAATGTTTAAAATTATGGTTAGAACTTTACTGAATATATTTTTTGAAGGATTGTGGCAAAGCCGCGGAATTCGCGGGCTGTGGCCGGGCGGGTTTTCAATCATGCATTGCCGGCATGCGAAATATTCGCGTAAGGCATGAGATTGCCGCGAGGGCTGCGCCCTCGATCGCCGGCAAGCCAGCTCCCACAGGGAACGGTGTTACGCGGTCAATGTGGGAGCTGGCTTGCCGGCGATGGGCTGCAAAGCAGCCCCGGCAATCCATCAGGCATAAAAAAACCCGGGACCAACCCCGGGCTTTTTCATTATCAAAGGCGACTCAGATATCCGCCACCTTCTGCCAAACCTTCGGCCGGAAGAACAATGTCTCCCCCCGCGCCAACCCGGTCAGGCTGTCATGGTCCTTGACCACTTCGGCCTCGATCAGCTCGCTCTGCCCCTCCACCTTCAAGGTCACCCGCGTGGTCGCGCCCAGCGGCCGGATATCCCGCACCTCGGCCGCATGGTGCCCTTCGGTCTCGTGCCGCGACAGCGACACTTCGTGGGGGCGGAACAGCACATGATGTCCTTCGCTCAGGGCCAGGCGGTTGGAGTCACCAAGGAAGTGGTAGACGAAATCGTTGGCCGGGTGCTCGTACACCTCGCCCGGCGAGCCGATCTGCTCGATCACGCCCTTGTTCATCACCACGATGCGGTCAGCCACCTCCATGGCTTCTTCCTGGTCGTGGGTGACGAACACCGACGTCAGGTTGATGTCCTCGTGCAGGCGCGCCAGCCAGCGGCGCAGCTCCTTGCGCACCTTGGCATCCAGCGCACCGAAAGGCTCGTCCAGCAGCAGCACCTTGGGTTCCACCGCCAGCGCACGGGCCAGGGCGATACGCTGGCGCTGGCCACCGGACAACTGCTCGGGGTAGCGGTCGGACAGCCAGTCCAGCTGCACCATGTTCAGCAGTTCATGCACCTTCTCGGCTATCTTGCTCTCGCTCGGGCGCTCGCCCTTGGGCTTCATGCGCAGGCCGAAGGCAACGTTGTCGAACACACTCATGTGGCGGAACAACGCGTAGTGCTGGAACACGAAACCGACGTTGCGGTCGCGCACGTCATGGCCGGACACGTCCTCGCCATGGAACACGATATTGCCCTGGTCGGGGGTTTCCAGGCCGGCGATGATGCGCAGCAACGTGGTCTTGCCGCAGCCGGAAGGGCCGAGCAGGGCCACCAGCTCGCCGCTGTTGATGTCCAGGTTGATGTTGTCCAGGGCCTGGAAGCTGTTGAAGCGCTTGCTGACGTTACGAACTTCGATCGACATGAATCATTCCTCCGCGGCGCTGTGGCGCAGGCGGTTAATACGGTTCTCGCTCCACTGCTTGAGCAGCAGGATGAAGAGCGCCAGGATCAGCAACAGGCTGGCCACGCTGAAGGCCGCGACATGGTTGTACTCGTTGTAGAGGATCTCCACGTGCAGCGGCAAGGTGTTGGTCACGCCGCGAATGTGGCCGGACACCACCGACACCGCGCCAAACTCGCCCATGGCCCTCGCGGTGCACAGCACCACCCCGTAGATCAGGCCCCATTTGATGTTCGGCAGGGTCACGTGCCAGAACATCTGCCAGCCATTGGCGCCGAGCAAGCGCGCGGCCTCCTCTTCCTGCGTGCCCTGCTCCTGCATCAGCGGGATAAGCTCACGGGCCACGAACGGTACGGTGACGAAGATGGTGGCCAGGACGATGCCCGGCAGGGCGAACACGATCTGGATATCGTGGTCCTGCAGCCATGGCCCGAACAGGCCTTGAGCGCCGAACATCAGCACGTAGACCAGGCCCGCGATCACCGGCGACACCGAGAACGGCAGATCGATCAGGGTGACCAGGATACTCTTGCCACGGAAGGTGTACTTGCTCACGCACCAGGCGGCGCTGACACCGAACACCAGGTTCAGCGGCACCGAAATAGCCACGGCGAACAGGGTCAGCTTCAGCGCCGACAATGCGTCAGGCTCGAAGATCGCCTCGAAGAAGGTGCCAAAGCCGTTCTTCAGCGCCTGCGACACCACGATCACCAGTGGCAGCAGCAGGAACAGCGCGAACACCAGCCAGCCAAGGCCGATCAGGATACGCCGCGAAGTGGCGCTGCCCCGGCGGGCAGCGTTGGCGGCGGCGGTTGCATTCAGGGATGAACTGGACATGCCGGCCTCCTTCAAGGGGTTTCGATGCGGCGCTGCAGCAGGTTGATCAGCAGCAGCAGGATGAAGGAAACCACCAGCATCAGCACGCCGATGGCGGTCGCGCCGGTGTAGTCGTACTGGTCGAGCTTGACCATGATCAGCAGCGGCAGGATTTCGGTCTTCATCGGCATGTTGCCGGCAATGAAGATCACCGAACCATACTCGCCCACGCCACGGGCGAAGGCCAGGGCAAAGCCTGTCAGCCAGGCAGGCAGCAGCGCTGGCGCCAGCACATGGCGGAACACCTGCAGCGGCTTGGCGCCCAGGCAGGCAGCGGCCTCCTCCACTTCACGCGGAATGTCGGCCAGCACCGGCTGCACCGTACGCACCACGAACGGCAGGGTGACGAAGGTCAGCGCCAGGGTGATGCCCAGTGGGGTGTAGGCGATCTTGAAGCCCAGGTCGGTGGCGAACTGGCCGACCCAGCCCGAGGGTGCGTACAGGGCGGTCAGGGCGATACCGGCTACAGCCGTGGGCAGGGCGAACGGCAGGTCGATCATCGCATCGATGATCTTGCGCCCGGGGAAGGTGTAGCGCACCAGCACCCAGGCCAGCAGGGTGCCGATCACTCCGTTGATGATGGCGGCGAACAGGGCGGTGCCGAAACTCAGCTTGAGCGCGGCGATCACCCGCGGTGCACTGATAATGTTCCAGAACTGCTCCCAGGTAAGCTGCGCGGCATGCACGAACATGGCGGCCAGCGGTATCAGCACGATCAGGCTGAGGTACACCAAGGTGTAGCCCAGCGTCAGCCCGAAGCCGGGTATGACGGGGGAAATGCGGCGTGACATAAATATCCCTGGTTGAACGCACTTGGCCCGGGAACGATCCCGGGCTGGTGCTAGCTTCTGAAATCCTGGGGCTGCTTTGCAGCCCATCGCGACGCAAGGCCGCTCCTACAGGGGTGCGCGTACCTCTGTAGGAGCGGCCTTGTGTCGCGATGGGCCGCATGGCGGCCCCGCTTTTCCTTGGCCCTTACTGTGCCTGATAGATCTGGTCGAACACACCGCCATCATTGAAGAATTTCGGTTGTGCAGTCTTCCAGCCACCAAAGTCCTTGTCGATGGTTACCAGGTCCAGTTTCGGGAACTGCTTGCCAAACTCGGCAGCGACCTTCTCGTCACGCGGGCGGTAGAAGTTCTCGGCTGCGATCTTCTGCCCGGCCGGGCTGTACAGGTGCTTGAGGTATTCGGTGGCAATCTCGCTATTGCCCTTCTTCTCGGCGTTCTTGTCCACCACCGCCACCGGCGGTTCGGCGAGGATCGACAGCGAAGGCACGATGATCTCGAACTTGTCGGCACCTCCGTCTTCCTTCAGCGCCAGGAAGGCTTCGTTTTCCCAGGCCAACAGCACATCGCCCTGGCCGTTATTGACGAAGGTGATGGTCGAGCCACGGGCGCCGGTATCCAGCACCGGGACGTGCTTGAACAGCTCCTGCACGTACTCCTTGGCCTTTTCTTCGCTACCGCCGGCCTTCAGGCCATAGGCCCAGGCCGCCAGGAAGTTCCAGCGGGCGCCGCCGGAGGTTTTCGGGTTGGGGGTGATGACCGACACATCCTTCTTGATCAGGTCGCCCCAGTCCTTGATGCCTTTCGGGTTGCCCTTGCGCACCAGGAACACGATGGTCGAGGTGTACGGGGTGCTGGCATCCGGCAGGCGGGTCTGCCAGTTGTCTGGCAGGGTCTTGCCGAGCTTGGCGACTTCATCGATGTCGCCGGCCAGGGCCAGGGTCACCACGTCGGCACGCAGGCCGTCAATCACTGCACGGGCCTGCTTGCCCGAACCGCCGTGGGATTGCTGGATCTTCACCTTGTCGCCCGGGTGGGCCTGCTGCCAGTGCTTGATGAACTCGGCGTTGTACTGCTGGTACAGCTCGCGGGTCGGGTCGTAGGACACGTTCAACAGTTCGTAGTCCTTGGCGATGGCGGAACCGGCAAAAACAGCACTGGCCAAGGCGGCAAGCGCATAACGGCGGATGGACATGGTGAAGCTCCCGATTGGCATTTTTCTAGTTTTTGAATGTGTGGTGCGATCAGCCGGTCTTGTTGCCGGGCTGCTGCAGGCGGAACTTCTCCTTGCGCTCGATCTGTACGACCTGAGCGTTGTGCACGGTGATCTCCACCGCACCGAATCGCAGGTCGCGCAGAGCGCTCTGGATTTCCCGCAGAATGGTGGCTTCGTCCTGACCGTCGATGCTACGCAGAGATGCACTCATGCTCGTTCTCCTTGGAGTGAGGGTGCCGGGCTGAGGTTTGAAGGGGATTTGCGCCTGGCTTGAGGGCAATAGTAGTGAGGCGGGGTTATTCTTAAAAATACCGTTTAAGAATCTTTATATAACTAAAAATTAGCGATGATCTTGCAGGCGAGAAGGCGCCTCTGTGGGAGCGGGCATGCCCGCGAAGAATCCAACGCGATGGATGGCACCGGCTTCGCCGGTGTTCGCGGGCACGCCCGCTCCCACAAGGACTGCACAAGCATTTGGATATTGAACAAGACAGCTGTTTCAACAGGGTTCAGTGTTGGGTTCTAGTACTGTTTTCAGGCTCGCGGATCTTGTACCAGGCCACATACAAGGCCGGCAGGAACAGCAGCGTCAGCAGGGTCGCCACGATGATCCCGCCAATCATGGCGTAGGCCATCGGCCCCCAGAACACTTCGCGGGCAATCGGGATCATGCCCAGGCTCGCCGCCGCCGCGGTCAGCAGAATCGGCCGGCGCCGGTGGTTGGTTGCCTCCACCACCGCATCCCACGGCGACAAGCCCTGGGCTTCGAACTCGTCGATCTGGGTCACCAGGATCACCGAGTTACGAATGATGATGCCCGCCAGCGCGAGAATGCCGAGAATCGCCACGAAGCCCATGGGCGTACCTGTGGGCACCAGCGCAATGATCACGCCAATCAACCCCAGCGGCGCCACGCTGACCACCAGGAACAGCTTCTGCACGCTGTGCAGCTGGATCATCAGGAACGTCGCCATCAGGAACAGCATCAGCGGGATGACCTTGCGGATCGGCCCCTGCGCCTTGGCGCTCTCCTCCACCGTACCGCCGGTGGCCACTTCGAAGCCCACCGGCAACTTGCTGGCGAACTCGTCGATCTTCGGCTTCAGCTGGGCCACCAGGTCGGTGGGCTGGATATCGCCGTTGACCGATGCCTTGATGGTGATGGTCGGCTTGCGGTCACGGCGCCACACCAGCGGCTGCTCCAGCTCGTAGCGCACGGTGGCAAACGCCAGCAGCGGGATCGAGGTGCCGTTGGGCGTCAGGATCTGCAGGTTCTGCAGGGTATCGGGCGAGCCACGCTCGCTGTCCTCGGCACGGGCGACCACGTCGACCAGGTAGATGTTGTCGTTGACCTGGGTGATCTGCACGCCGCTGACGATGCTGTTCATCACATTGGCCACGTCCTCCGACGACAGGCCCAGCTGGCGCGCCTTGTCCTGGGCGATTTCCACGCGCAGCACCTTACCCGGCTCGTTCCAGTCGTAGATCATCTCGCCGATGTGCTCGTTCTGGTCGAGCAAGGTGGCCAGCTCGATGGCGTGCTTGCGTACCTGGTCGATATTGGCGCCGCTGACCCGATACTGGATCGGCCGGCCCACCGGTGGGCCCATTTCCAGCGATTGCACGTTGGTGCCGACGCCGACGAACTCTTCATGCAGGATCTTCTGCAGGCGGTCCATCATGGCCTGGCGCTCTTCGAAGCCCTTGCTGACGATCACCAGCTGCGCGTAGTACGGGTTCTGCAACTGCTGGTCGAGGGGCAGGTAGAAGCGGATCGCGCCCTGGCCGATGTAGGTACTCCAGCGCACCAGGTCCGGGTCGTCCTTGATCCGTGCCTCGAAGCGGTCGACCACCTTGCGCGTCTCCTCGATCGAGGCGTTCTGCGGCAGGTTGAGGTCGACGAGGATTTCCGGGCGGTCCGAGGACGGGAAGAACTGGTTCTGCACGAAGCGCTCGCAGAAGATCGCCAGGGCGAACAGCAGCACGGTGCCGATGATGGTCAGCCAGCGGTTGCGCATGCACCACAACAAACCATGCTCGAAGACTCGGCCGACACGGCCCGGCTCGGCTTCATGGGGCTTGAGCTTGGTGCTGCTGAGGATGTGCACGCCAAGCACCGGGGCGAAGAACACCGCGACCACCCACGACACCATCAGCGCCACGGCAATTACCGCAAACAGCGTATAGGTGTACTCGCCCGCCGAACTGGCGTTGAGGCCGATCGGCACGAAGCCGGCCACCGTCACCAAGGTGCCGGTAAGCATGGGGAAGGCTGTGGAGGTATAGGCAAAAGTCGCCGCCTGCTCCTTGCTTTCGCCCATTTCCAGCCGTGTGACCATCACCTCCACGGTGATCATCGCATCGTCCACCAGCAGGCCCAGGGCGATGATCAGCGCCCCCAGCGAAATCCGCTGCATGGTGATGCCGCTGTATTCCATGAACACGAACACCATGGCCAGCACCAGCGGGATCGAGCAGGCCACCACCAGCCCAGCACGCACGCCGAGGCTGACGAAGCTCACCGCCAGCACGATCACCACCGCCTCGAACAGCGCACTGGTGAAGCCGCCGACCGCTTGCTTGACCACCACGGCCTGGTCGGAAACAGTGTGTACCCCGACGCCTACCGGCAGGTCTTCGACCACTTGGTCCATGCGCTTTTTAAGCGCCGCGCCGAACACCTGGATATTGCCGCCGGCCTTCATGCCGATGGCCAGGCCCAACGCCGTCTGGCCGTTGTAGCGGAACATTGGCGAAGGGGGGTCGACGTAGCCGCGCTCGATATCGGCGATGTCGGCCAGGCGGAAGAAGCGGTCGTTGATCTTCAGGTTGACGGTTTGCAGGTCTTTTTCCGAGGTGAACTGCCCGGAGGTACGCACCGAGATACGTTCCGGCCCGGCCTCGATCACACCGGCAGGGGTCACGGCGTTTTGCGATTGCAGGGCCTGCATCACCTGGCGCTGATCGATGCCCAGGGCTGCCAGCTTGCGGGTGGAGAAGTTCAGGTAAAGCACTTCGTCCTGGGTGCCGATCAGCTCGATCTTGCCGATGTTGGGCACATCGCGCACTTCGGCCCGCGCCTGTTCCACATAATCGCGCAACTGGCGCAGGGTCAGGCCGTCGGCGGTGAAGGCGTAGATCGAACCGAACACATCGCCGAATTCATCGTTGAACCCGGGCCCCTGGATGCCCGCAGGGAATTCACCGCGAATGTCCTGGATCTTCTTGCGTACCTGGTACCAGATTTCCGGGATGTCCTTGGCCTTGGTGGTGTCGCGCAGGTACACGTAGACCGTGGATTCGCCAGGGCGGGTGTAGCTTTTGGTGTAGTCGAGGGAGTCGAGCTCCTCGAGCTTCTTCTCGATACGGTCGGTGACCTGGTACAGGGTTTCGTCCTGGGTCGCGCCGGGCCAGCGGGTCTGGATGACCATGGTCTTGATGGTGAACGACGGGTCTTCCTCACGGCCCAGGTTGAAGTAGGAAAAGATCCCCATCAGCAGGCCGACGAACATCAGGTACCAGACGAACGATTGATGCTTGAGCGCCCAGTCGGACAGGTTGAAGCTTCCTTTCATTGCGCATCCTCGTCGAAGGTGACCTTCTGGCCAGGCTTGAGGCTGTTCACGCCCGCAGTCACCACCCGCTCGCCGGGTTGTACGCCCGAGCTCAGGACGACGCTGTCGGCGGTGCGGCCGATCAGGGCCACATCACGAGTGGCCACAGTCTTCTGCTGCGTATCGATCACCCATACCTGGGTCTTGCCGTCGCGCTCGAGCAAGGCACTCAAGGGCAGTTCGCTGCGCGGCGACACCTCCGAACTCAGGGTCACGCTGATGGCGGTGCCCAGGTGGAAGGCCGCCGGGGTGCTGGCCAGGGTCAGGCGCGCGCGGCGGGTGCGAGTGGTGGCGTCGGCCTGGGGTTCCAGTTCCCGCAGGCTGGCGGTGGTGTTTATGGTCGGGTCCAGCTGCGAAGCAACGGTGAAGGTCAGGCCTTTGCTCAACTGCTCGGCCAGGCCGATCGGCAGATCAATCACTGCTTCCTTCACATCCGGCCTGGCCAGGGTTACCACGGCCTGGCCGGCGGTGACGGTTTGCCCGGCTTCGGCCTGCCAGGCAGTGATTACCGCGGCGTGGTCGGTTCGCAAGGTACTGTAGTCGAGCTGGTCACGCGCCTGGCTGAGCGCAGAGCGCGCCTGCTCCAACGCCGCGCTGGTGGTTTTCAGGTTGGTTTGGGCGATATCGAGCTGGGCCTGGGCGCCTACGCCACGGTCATACAGCTGTTGCTGGCGGCGGGCATCGGCCTGGGCGTTGATCCACTGCGCCTGCACCTTGGCCAGGTCGCCCTCGGCGGCACGAAGCTGGTTCTGCTGGTCGGTCGGGTCGAGGGTGGCCAGGGTGTCGCCCGGTTTCACCTGGGCGCCCACATCCAGCCAGCGCCGGGCAATACGCCCAGAAACCCGGAAGCCCAAGGTGCTTTCGAAACGTGCCTGGATACTGCCGGCGAAACGGCCGAGCTGCGACTGCACCTGGGGTTCGACCTTGACCGACAGCACCGGCCGAATCGGCTCCGGCACTTCATCCTCGCTACTGCAGCCGGCCAACAGCACGCCGGCCGACAGCATCAGCAGCAGGCGCTTCATAGCTCACCCCCTTTGGCCTTGGCATCGATCTTCAGTACCTGCATGCCGGGGTGCAGCAACTGCCCGCCATTGACCACCACGGTCTCGCCGCCTTTCAGGCCACTGGCGACCACGATCCTGCCGGTGAGGTAACGGCTGACCTCGACCTTGCGCAGCTCTACCTTGTCACCCTCGCCCACTACCCAGACGGCAGGCTCATGCAGGGCCTTGGTCAGTGCCGACCATGGCAGCTCGATACTTGGTCGGCCCTGGGCATTGGTGGTGGCCGTCACCGGTGCACCCAGTTGCATCCCTGGCGGCACATCCCTCAGCCCGACCTTGACCTGTACCGTGCCGCTTTGCGCGGACACCGTGGGGGTGATTTCGCGCACGAAGCCACGGGCCTGGACCTTGGGGTCGTCCAGCAGGCTGACGATCACGCCGGCGTCGCTTGGCGGAGCCACCAGCAGCGATTCGTAGACATTGAACACGGCATCACGGTCGCCATCGGTGGCCAGGCTGAAGATCGGCATGGTCGCCTGCACCACCTGGCCAACCTCGGCCTGGCGCTCGGTGATGACCCCATCGGCCTCGGAGACCAGCGCGGTATAGCTCAGTTGTTCGTTGGCATTGGCCAATTGCGCCTGCGCGGCCTTGAGCGCGCTCTGGTTGCTGCGCAGCGCGGCTTCGGCGGAATCGTATTCGCTCTGGCTGGTGTAGCCCTTGGGCAACAGCTTTTGCTGGCGCACGAACGCAGCGCTGGTCTGGGTGACCCGCGCCTGCGCGGCGAACACCTCGGCCTTGGCCGAGTCGACATTGTTCTGCAGGTCTTTCGGGTCCAGCCGCGCCAACACCTGGTTGGCCTTTACGTGGTCGCCGACATCGACACTGCGCGAAATGATCTTGCCGCCCACACGGAACGACAGGTCGGTCTGCACCCGCGCCTGCACATCGCCAGTCAGGGTGACCCTGGCAGCGAAATCGGTGGGTGATACCTGTTGCACGCCTACGCGTGGCAGTGTTTCGGTGGTTTCTTCCTTACTACAGCCCGACAGCAGGGACACGAGCCCCAGGCAGACGACCAACAGCGGACGTATCAACGTCATGCAGGCTCCTTGCTTGCGCGCAAATGATTCGTGGGATGCGACTGTTAGCGTAGATCAGGGTTCGATAAACATCACTGACGGGGATCAGCTCAGCATTTTCAGCGCCTGTGGGGCGGGCGGGTCCGCGAATCGGCCGCACAGGTCAGACGGTCCACCAAAAAACTAGCATTTATGCCAGTAGCTGGAAGCACGCGACCGTTACATAGTGAGATGACTGTGGTCGAACCGACAACGTCAGCTACGCCTGGGCAATTTCTGTCAAGGTCTGAAACTGAGAAGCCATATGGACGCGCGCGAAACTTCACTCCGTTTTTACCAGAACAACAGATGTACCACCGAAATCTGCGGGTCTGTAACACGCTCGTATTTTCACCATGAGGGGAACCTCTTGGCACAACGCACGGCAGGTGCAGATACACCGCTTTTACTCTTCGCAGTGAACAGCAGCAACACAGTGATGAGTGCGTTCGAACAGGCTGGTAGAACGCAGTACCGTTATACCCCGTATGGCCAACGCCCGGCCTCTGCCGATTCTAATATGCCTTTGGGATTCAATGGCGAGCAGCTGGACGAAGTAACAGACTGTTACTCGCTGGGTAATGGCTATCGTCAGTATAGTCCCGTGCTGCAGAGGTTGTGCAGCCCCGATGATGAAAGCCCGTTTGAGGAAGGTGGGTTGAACGCCTACGCGTATTGTGTAGGGGACCCGGTGAACAACGTTGACCCCACCGGGCACTTTTCTTTCTCATTACTTATTACGGCTACGACAGGATTAGCCAGCATTGGAACACTCATTGCAAGTTTTATTGTAAAAGATCCTAAAGCCCGAAGTGCTCTACAGGCCGTATCTGGGATACTTGGAACCGTCGCGCTTGTGGCGGGTACCTATTACCAGGGTAAGCGCATCTCTCTAGGACCATCGCGGGGTGCCCCCGTGGTCAGAGGGAATACTGCTCAACCGCCCGGGACTCCTCAAAACAATAATTACCGAAGCGCCGCGAGAAGCCTAAATTCCGGTCCGCCCGAGGACAACAACGAGGGTTTCGAACCCATTGGGCTTTACATGGCTCCACAAACGTACTTTATCCCCCGAGCAAGGATCCAGCCTGGTGTAAGAGCGGACACACCAGCGAATAGACATCCAGCACCGGGCGCACCAACGACAGGGCTCCCTGCTGGCGCAAAAACGATTCGTAATTTAAAGAACTGACGGGAATTTATTAGGCATTTCCAGCGCCTGCGTGGGCCTCTTCGCGGGCACGCCCGCTCCCACAGGATGGTCGCCAGCCTCAAGCCTGCGCTGTACCTGTGGGAACGGGCGTGCCCGCGAAAGGGCCAGTACAGGTCAGAGCTGAACTGAAGCCTTGTTCAGTCCCAGTTCGATGTCATCGATCAGTGCTTTGGCAAAGCCACTGAGAATTCTCGCGGCACTACCGGCCAGCCGGTCATTTTCCATCTCGGCTTCGGTCGTCAGGTGATTGATGCACCCGAGCATGACGGAGAGTTCGGAGAAGGCATGGTTGAAGGGGATATTGGCCTGGACGCGGAAAAGGTCCATGCAGGTTTCTTTACCGACGGTGCTGCTGTGTGATGGATGGGGAGTGCCTGGAGCAGAATTGGTCATGGTGGATCTCCTATATCTGGACAAGGAGTTGCCACCTTCATCTTTCTCACGGATCAGGGCGGCAACCGTACGCGAGGTGAGAAACCGCGGATATAGGAACGCAGCCAGACGTAAGTCTGCCCGCGCACGGCTGCCATGACGAAAGCACTATATCGTTGGGTTCTCACACCCAGTCCCAAGGACGTTATCCCTGGGGCATTTCCCCTACAACAGAGCAGCTTCCACACGGCTCGTAGGATAATTCCCAAGCCGATCCAACTGAAGCCTTTGGTTTGAGTTGATGAAAAGTCGTACACCTTCAGGGCCTCTTCGCGGGCATGCCCGCTCCCACAGGAAAGTCGCCAGCCCCAAGCCAGCGCTGTACCTGTGGGAGCGGGCGCGCCCGCGAAGAGGCCGGCACAGCAATGCACAAGCTTCTGCCATATTCAGAAACCATCAGCCACCCGGTAACCCCCGCTTCAGCCACTACCTTTCAAAAGGAGATTCAATTTCAAGGAAGATCACAATGCCACTAGCTGAATCCCACCGACTGCGTCGTGGGCGCTACTCCGAGCCAGGCAGGCTCTACCTGCTGACCACCATCACGCACCAACGAAAACCACTGTTCCATGACTTCGACAATGCTCGCCTGGTGGTCAAACATCTGCGGGTTTCAAATGACATTCAGGATTGCCATTCCCTGGCCTGGGTAGTGATGCCGGACCACCTGCATTGGCTGGTCGAGCTGAAGGAGGTGGCATTGGGAACGTTGATGCGCAAGTTCAAATCACGCACAGCCATTGCGTTACGCAAGGCAGGTGTCAGGCACAAACCGATCTGGCAACCCGGTTACCATGACCATGCGCTGCGGCGGGAAGAGTGTGTGGTGCATACAGCCCGGTACATTGTTGCCAATCCTTTGAGAGCAGGATTGGTCAGGAGTGTCAGGGACTATCCACACTGGGATGCGGTATGGCTTTGAGTCGGCGTTGGGGCCTTCGCGGGCTTGCCCGCTCCCACAAGGACATCACAGCCTTCAGGCTTGTGGTGATCCCTGTGGGAGCGGGCGAGCCCGCGAAAGGGC
>NZ_JBKGFP010000015.1:0-13368 GCF_046557535.1 Pseudomonas sp. S1(2024) | reverse complement strand
GGTCTTCCCCCCCCAAGAAAGAGCCCCCAGATTTTGGGGTTGGGTCGCGGTTTTTGGGGGAGCGGGCGAGCCCGCGAAAGGGCCAGATCAGGCCGACGCCGCAACCTGCGCCGGGCGCTTCACCTGTGGCTGCGAAGCATTCGCCGCAGCGCCCTCTTCGATCGCCTGCTGAATCGCCTTGCGACGGCGCTCTTCAGCCTGGCGGCTGAAGTACCAGACGAAGAAGGTCACCAGCGACACCGACAGCAGGATCAGGCTGGCCACGGCGTTGATCTCCGGCTTCACGCCCAGGCGCACCGCCGAGAACACTTCCATCGGCAAGGTGGTCGAACCAGGGCCTGAGACGAAGCTGGCCAGTACCAGGTCATCCAGCGACAGGGCGAACGACATCATGCCGCCCGCCGCCAGCGATGGCGCGATCATCGGGATGGTGATCAGGAAGAACACCTTCCACGGCTTGGCACCCAGGTCCATCGCCGCTTCCTCGATCGACAGGTCCAGCTCACGCAGGCGTGCCGACACCACCACCGCCACATACGCGGCACAGAACGTGGTATGGGCGATCCAGATGGTGACGATGCCACGCTCCTGCGGCCAACCGATCATCTGCGCCATGGCCACGAACAGCAGCAACAGCGACAGGCCGGTGATCACCTCGGGCATTACCAACGGCGCGGTGACCAGGCCACCGAACAGCGTGCGTCCCTTGAAGCGGGTAACCCGGGTCAGCACGAACGCCGCCAAGGTACCCAGCGCCACCGCCGCCACCGCCGTGTAGCAGGCGATTTCCAGCGAACGCATCACCGAACCCATCAACTGGGTGTTGTCGAGCAGGCCGACGTACCACTTCACCGACCAGCCACCCCACACCGTCACCAGCTTGGAGGCGTTGAACGAGTAGATCACCAGGATCAGCATCGGCAGGTAGATGAACAGCAAGCCGAGCACCAGCATCAGCTTGGAGAAACTGAAGCGTTTCATGCCCTGCCCTCCATTTCTTTGGCCTGGCTGCGGTTGAACAGCAGGATCGGCACGATCAGGATCGCCAGCATGACCACCGCCAGCGCAGAGGCCACCGGCCAGTCACGGTTGTTGAAGAACTCTTGCCACAGCACCTTGCCGATCATCAGGGTTTCCGGGCCGCCAAGCAGTTCAGGAATCACGAACTCGCCCACCACCGGGATGAACACCAGCATGCAGCCGGCGATGATGCCGTTCTTCGACAGCGGCACGGTGATCTTCCAGAAGCTGTTGAAGGTGCTCGAACCCAGGTCCGAGGCGGCCTCGAGCAGGCTCGGGTCGTGCTTCACCAGGTTGGCGAACAGCGGCAGGATCATGAACGGCAGGTACGAATAGACCACGCCGATGTACACCGCCAGGTTGGTGTTGAGGATCTGCAGCGGCTGGTCGATCAACCCGGTCCACAGCAGGAAGCCGTTGAGCAGGCCGTTGTTGCTGAGAATGCCCATCCAGGCATAGACGCGGATCAGGATCGCGGTCCAGGTCGGCATCATGATCAGCAACAGCAGGACCGTCTGGGTCTCCTTCTTGGCGTTGGCAATGGCATAGGCCATCGGGTAGCCGATCAGCAGGCACAGCAGGGTGCTGAAGAAGGCCATCTTCAGCGAGCCCAGGTAGGCCGAGATATACAGCTCATCCTCGGTCAACAGGCCATAGTTGGCCAGGTTGAGCACCAGCTGCAGCTTGTCTTCGACGTAGCTGTAGATCTCGGTATACGGCGGGATCGCCACGTCGGCTTCGGCGAAGCTGATCTTCAGCACGATGAAGAACGGCAGCATGAAGAACAGGAACAGCCAGATGAACGGCACGCCGATCACCAGGTGCCGCCCCTCCGGGGTAATACGCTGGAAGGCTCGCTTGAGCTTGCGCAGTTTCATGACCGCAGTACCACGCCGCTGTCGTCTTCCCACCACACGTACACTTCATCGCCCCAGGTCGGGCGGGTGCCCTGGCGCTCGGCGTTGGCGACGAACGACTGGACGACCTTGCCGCTCGGCAACTCGACGTAGAACACCGAGTGGCCACCCAGGTAGGCAATGTCGTGAACCTTGCCGCGCGACCAGTTGTGCTCGCAGGTCGGTTGCTGGGTGGTGACCAGCATCTTTTCCGGGCGCAGGGCGTAGGTGATGTGCTTGTCTTCCACCGACGTGGTGATGCCGTGGCCGACATAGATCTTGCGCTCCAGCTCCGGGCTGGCAATGATCGCGTGGCCTTCGGCGTCGTCGACCACTTCACCTTCGAACAGGTTGACGTTGCCGATGAATTCGCACACCAGGCGGCTGGTAGGCGTCTCGTAGATGTCCACCGGCGAGCCGATCTGGGCGATCCAGCCCAGGTGCATGATGGCGATGCGCTGGGCCATGGTCATGGCCTCTTCCTGGTCGTGGGTCACCATCACGCAGGTCACGCCAACGCGCTCGATGATCTCCACCAGTTCCAGCTGCATCTGCGAACGCAGTTTCTTGTCCAGTGCACCCATCGGCTCGTCGAGCAGCAGCAGCTTGGGGCGCTTGGCCAGCGAGCGGGCCAGTGCCACGCGCTGGCGCTGGCCGCCGGACAGCTGGTGCGGCTTGCGCTTGGCGTACTGGGTCATGTGCACCAGCTTGAGCATCTCGGCCACGCGGGCGTCGATCTCGGCCTTGGGCATCTTGTCCTGCTGCAGGCCGAAGGCGATGTTCTGCGCCACGGTCATGTGCGGGAACAGCGCGTAGGACTGGAACATCATGTTGATCGGCCGCTCGTAGGGCGGCATGTCGGTGATGTCGACGCCATCGAGGAAGATCCGCCCTTCGGTCGGGCGTTCGAAGCCGGCCAGCATGCGCAGCAAGGTGGACTTGCCGGAACCGGAGCCCCCCAGCAGAGCGAAGATCTCGCCCTTGCGGATTTCCAGGGACACATCGTCCACGGCTACCGTTTCGTCGAACTTTTTCGTGACCCGGTCGATCTTGACCAGCACCTGCTTGGGTTGCTGGCCACCCTCGAGGGCTTTTTTATAGGCACCGGAGGCAACTGCCATGAGTGAAACTCCCAACAAGATTTTTGTGCCCGCGAGCCCTGTTCTACAGGTGCCGCCACGGGCCTGGATTTTTACTTGCCCGACTTGACCTTGGTCCAGCTACGGGTCATCAGCCGTTGCACCTTGGGTGGCAACTCTGAATTCACGAACATCTTGTCCAGCACTTCCTGCGGTGGGTAAACCGCGGCGTCAGTCCTCACGGCCTGGTCCATCAGGTCGCCAGCCTTGGGGTTCGGGTTGGCGTAACCGACGTAATCACTGACCTGGGCGATAACCTCAGGCTTCAGCAAATAGTTGATGAAGGCATGCGCCTCTTTGACGTTCTTGGCGTCCTTGGGAATCGCCAGCACGTCGAACCAGAGGTTGCCGCCTTCCTTGGGAATGGCGTAGGCCAGGTTCACGCCCTTCTTCGCTTCTTCGGCGCGGGTCTTGGCCTGGAACACATCGCCTGAGAAACCTGCCGCGACGCAGATGTCGCCGTTGGCCAGGTCGGTGATGTACTTGGACGAGTGGAAGTAGGTCACGTACGGGCGTACCGCCAGCAGTTTCTTCTCGGCGGCCTGGTAGTCCTTGGCATTGGTGCTGTTGGGGTCCAGCCCCATGTAGTTGAGCACCGCCGGCAGCATTTCGTCCGCCGAGTCGAGGAAGGCCACGCCGCACTTGGCGAGCTTCTTCATGTTCTCGGGCTCGAACAGCACTGCCCAGGAGTCGATGGTGTCCACGCCCAGCGCGGCCTTCACCTTGTCGACGTTGTAACCGATGCCGTTGGTGCCCCACAGGTAAGGCACGGCGTACTGGTTGCCCGGGTCGTTCCTTTCCAGGCGCTTCATCAGCGCCGGGTCCAGGTTGGAATAATTGGGCAGCAGGTTCTTGTCGAGCTTCTGGAACGCGCCCGCCTTGATCTGCTTGCCGAGGAAATGGTTGGACGGCACTACCACGTCATAGCCGGTATTGCCGGCCAGCAGCTTGCCTTCCAGGGTTTCGTTGGAATCGAACACATCTTGCACGGGCTTGATGCCCGTGGCTTTCTCGAAGTCCGCGAGTGTGGTCGGGCCGATGTAGTCGGACCAGTTGTAGAAGTGCACCGTAGGCGCCGCTTGGACGCTGCATGCCAGCGTCAGGCCCGCTCCAGCCATCAAGGCCTTGCGGAATACAGAAATGGACAAGTGGGTGGTCCTCACAATCAGTGCCTGGGTAGCGACAATGCTGCCGCACACGCAAAACCGGCGCGCAACTTACCTTCGCAGCTTCGATGCCGCAATCATCAATTGCCTTTCACTGGCTCTGGGCCGGGATTACCCGGCCCAGAGGTACCGCATCGGTTTTATTTGCCCGACTTGATCTTGGTCCAGCTGCGGGTGATCACACGCTGGGCAGAAGCTTCAGGCGCAGCGATCGCGTACAGCTGCTTCTTCACTTCAGCTGGCGGATAGATGCTCGGATCGCTGGTGATTTCCTTGTCCACGAACTGGGTGGCGGCAGCGTTGCCGTTCGGGAAGCGCACGGCGTTGGTGATCTCGGCCATGATTTCCGGCTGCATCAGGAAGTTCATGAACTGGTAGGCAGCGTCTTTATGCTCGGCATCCTTGGGGATGGCGACCATGTCGTAGAAGGTACCGGCACCTTCCTTCGGAATGACGTAGTCCACCTTGACCTTGTCGCCAGCTTCGTGGGCACGGGCCTTGGACTGCTCCAGGTCACCCGAGTAACCGACAGCTACGCAGATGTTGCCGTTGGCCATGTCGCCGATGTACTTGGACGAGTGGAAGTAGGTGATCGAAGGACGGATCTTGAGGAACAGGTCCTCGGCGGCCTTCAGGTCTTCCTTCTTGGTGCTGTTGCTCGGCAGGCCCAGGTAGTGCAGCGCAGCCGGGAGCATTTCGGTCGGGGCATCGAGGAAGCTCACGCCGCAGCTCTTGAGCTTGGCGATGTTCTCAGGCTTGAACACCACGTCCCACGAGTCGATCTTGTCCACGCCCAGCGCGGCCTTGACCTTCTCCGGGTTGTAGCCGATACCGATCGAGCCCCACATGTACGGGAAGGCGTGCTTGTTGTCCTTGTCGCTGGCATCGCCAACGGCCTTGAGCAGGTCAGGGTCGAGGTTCTTCCAGTTCGGCAGCTTGGAGCGGTCCAGTTCCTCGTACACGCCAGCCTTGATCTGCTTGGCCAGGAAGTTGTTCGAAGGCACGACGATGTCATAGCCCGACTTGCCTGCCAGCAGCTTGGCTTCGAGGGTTTCGTTGCTGTCGAATACGTCGTACTTGACCTTGATGCCCGACTGTTTCTCGAACTTGGCGATGGTGTCCGGAGCGATGTAGTCCGACCAGTTGTAGACGTTCAACACCTTGTCTTCAGCCTGAACAGCGGTAGCCATGGCACCCATCAGGGCGGTGGCCAGCAACGTCTTGCCCAATTTATTCATGCGTAATGCTCCAGAATTTTTTATTTAGCCATCTGTTCAGCAGCCAGGACCTACGGTGCAGAGCGCGCGGCGACTGAAACAGTCGCTAGTCTGGCAAGTTACAAGGCTCTGTATCAAGGAAAGCAGGGCCTTGTAACGACTTAATGTCACATCGCGGAGGCCTGAGTGGCTGTTTTGAATATTCAAGTTCGAGTGCAAGGGTTTACTGGGCAAGGCGGCACGACGAGTCGTAGCCAGCTACGGCGAGGAGTGCCAACGCCGCCCAGTAAAGCCTTGTGCCGAAATTGAGTATTCAAAACAGCCATTCAGGCCTCTCCAGCCTAGCAAACTGTCAACGAATCGCTTCGAGCGTCAGGTCCAGGCATTTGCGTGCCTTTTCCACCAGTTCATCGATCTCTGCATGGCTGATCACCAGCGGCGGCGCAATGATCATGGTGTCACCCACCGCACGCATGATCAGGCCGTTTTCGAAGCAGAAGGTGCGGCAGATCATGCCTACGCCCTTGCCTTCGTAACGGCTGCGGGTGGCCTTGTCCTTGACCAGCTCGATCGCGCCGAGCAGGCCCAGGCCGCGTACCTCGCCCACCAGAGGGTGGTCCTGCAGCTCACGCAAACGCTTTTGCAAATAAGGTGCCGCTTCTGTGCGCGCCTTCTCGACGATTTTCTCGTCGCGCAGGATGCGCAGGTTTTCCAGGCCCACCGCCGCCGCTACCGGGTGGCCGGAGTAGGTGAAGCCGTGGTTGAAGTCGCCGCCTTCGCTGAGTATCTGGGCCACGGTGTCACGCACGATCACACCGCCCATAGGGATGTAACCGGAAGTCAGGCCCTTGGCGATGGTCATCAGGTCGGGCTTGAGGTCGTAGTAGTCGGAGCCGAACCACTCGCCGGTGCGGCCGAAACCGCAGATCACTTCGTCGGCAACGAACAGGATTTCGTACTTGGCGAGGATCTCCTTCACCTTCGGCCAGTAGGTTTCCGGCGGGATGATCACGCCGCCGGCACCCTGGATCGGCTCGGCGATGAAGGCGGCGACGTTGTCTTCGCCGACTTCGAGGATTTTCTGCTCCAGCTGCTCGGCCGCCCACACCCCGAACTCATCCGGGGTCATGTCGCCGCCTTCGCCAAACCAGTAAGGCTGCGGGATATGCACGATGCCAGGAATCGGCAGGCCGCCCTGCTCGTGCATGCCGCTCATGCCACCCAGGCTGGCACCAGCCACGGTGGAGCCGTGGTAGCCGTTGATGCGGCCGATGATGGTCTGCTTCTGTGGCTTGCCTTTCAGCGCCCAGTAATGGCGGACCATGCGCAGCACGGTGTCGTTGCCTTCGGAGCCGGAGCCGGTGAAGAACACATGGGTCATGCCTTGCGGCGCCACGTCGGAGATTGCCTTGGCCAGTTCCAGCGCAGGCGGGTGGGCAGTCTGGAAGAACAGGTTGTAGTACGGCAGCTCGCGCATCTGCTTTTCTGCCGCCTGCACCAGTTCTTCACGGCCATAGCCCACAGCCACGCACCACAGGCCAGCCATGCCGTCGAGGATCTTGTGCCCCTCGCTATCCCACAAATGCACACCCTGGGCCTTGGTGATGATGCGCGGCCCCTTCTCCTTCAGCTGCTTGTAGTCGCTGAAGGGCGCGAGGTGATGCTCCCCGCTCAGGGTTTGCCATTCACGGGTTTGCGGGTTGTTGACGCTCATGTGCTTCTCCGTTGTTCGACAGCCGCGTCCTGCGGCACCAAGTTGATCAGACAGCAAACAGCAGGAACTCACGCTCCCAGGAACTGATGACTCGCTTGAAGTTTTCGTGCTCGGCGCGCTTGGTAGCGACGTAGCCGGTGATGAACTTCTTGCCCAGGTACTGCACCAGTGCACGGCTGTTTTCCATGCGTTCCAGGGCATCTTCGATGGTCAGTGGCAGGCGCAGGTTGCGGCGTTCGTAGCCACGGCCCTGCACCGGCGCGCTGGCGTCGATGCCTTCGACCATGCCGATGTAGCCACACAGCAGGCTGGCGGCGATGGCCAGGTAAGGGTTGGCGTCGGCGCCTGGCAGGCGGTTCTCGACCCGGCGACTTTGCGGGCCGGCGTCCGGCACGCGCAGGCCGACGGTACGGTTTTCCTCGCCCCACTCCACGTTCACCGGCGCCGAGGTGTCGGGCAGGAAGCGGCGGAACGAGTTGACGTTGGGGGCGAACAGCGGCAACGCCTCGGGGATGAACTTCTGCAGGCCACCGATGTGGTGCAGGAACAGTTCGCTCATGCTGCCGTCGTCGTTGCTGAAGATGTTCTTGCCGGTGGCCACGTCGACCACGCTCTGGTGCAGGTGCATGGCACTGCCTGGCTCGCCGGTCATGGGCTTGGCCATGAAGGTGGCGGCCACATTGTGCTTGAGCGCGGCCTCGCGCATGGTGCGCTTGAACACCAGGATCTGGTCGGCCAGGTGCAGGGCGTTGCCATGACGGAAGTTGATCTCCATCTGCGCCGTGCCGTCTTCATGGATCAGCGTGTCGAGGTCCAGCTGCTGCAGTTCGCACCAGTCGTAGACGTCTTCGAACAGCGGGTCGAATTCGTTGGCGGCTTCGATCGAGAACGACTGACGGCCGGTTTCCGGGCGGCCCGAACGGCCTACCGGGGGCTGCAGCGGGAAGTCCGGGTCTTCGCTACGCTTGGTCAGGTAGAACTCCATCTCCGGCGCAACGATCGGCTGCCAGCCCTTGTCGGCGTATAGCTTGAGGACTTTCTTCAGCACGTTGCGCGGTGACAGTTCGACCGGGTTGCCCTTCTTGTCGTAGGTGTCGTGGATCACCTGGGCGGTCGGCTCGATGGCCCATGGCACCAGGAACACGGCGTTCTCGTCGGGGCGGCAGATCATGTCGATGTCCGCCGGGTCCAGCAGTTCGTAATAGATGTCGTCGTCGACGTAGTCGCCGGTCACGGTCTGCAGCAGCACGCTCTCGGGCAGGCGCATGCCTTTTTCGGCGATGAACTTGTTGGTAGGCGAAATCTTGCCGCGCGTGATGCCGGTCAGGTCACTGATCATGCATTCGACTTCGGTGATCTTGTGCTCTTTCAACCAATCGGTGAGCTGGTCGAGGTTGTTACTCATAAATACCTCAGGAGGTAAGGTGGTCCGCGCACTGATTCTGGATGGAGTACATTGCTAAAGCAAAAACCCCCGCGCAGAGCCGCAGTGGATACACTGAAAACAAGTGTGTCCGTAATGAGTTCGAAAGGCAGAAAGACGAAACGAAGGGCGGCAAGCCGCTGCGAGGGCAGGTCCGGGAGCACCAAACGTCAATTATTGCGGCCAGGGCGGCCACGCCGTTGACGAAGCTTGCAAAAATGACGGATGTACCCGATGGCACTGCGCAGGCAGTACTTTCAGGTCTCGGCAAGCGGACCATGTGACCCTCGTATTATTGTGTTCTGGGTTGAGACCGAGCTTAGCCTTGTTCATTTTTTTACACAACACCTCCGTAAAAAATAAAACACGGTTGGTCGGAGATAGCCCTTTGCGAGAGAAATAGCGGATAATGGCTTGCCCCGATATGCAGCAAATCTGCCGTCGATGTGCCATTTCAGGGCATCATGGGGTTGGCTTGACATCAGTTTGTCTTTTCGATTGACTGGTCTTGCAAGCCCCCCTTGATTGATATTTTTAACAACAAAGGTGTTGCATCATGTCGGTACCCCCGCGTGCCGTTCAGCTTAACGAAGCGAACGCGTTCCTTAAGGAACATCCTGAGGTTCTCTACGTTGACCTTCTGATTGCAGATATGAATGGTGTGGTGCGTGGCAAGCGCATAGAGCGCACCAGCCTCCACAAGGTTTACGAGAAAGGCATCAACCTGCCTGCCTCCCTCTTCGCCCTGGACATCAACGGTTCCACCGTCGAAAGCACCGGGCTGGGCCTGGACATCGGCGATGCTGACCGCATCTGTTATCCGATCCCCGGCACCCTCTCCAACGAACCCTGGCAGAAGCGCCCGACCGCCCAGCTGCTGATGACCATGCACGAGCTCGAAGGTGAGCCGTTTTTTGCCGACCCGCGTGAAGTGCTGCGCCAGGTGGTCGACAAGTTCACCGAGATGGGCCTGACCATCTGCGCCGCGTTCGAGCTGGAGTTCTACCTGATCGACCAGGAGAACGTGAACGGCCGCCCGCAGCCGCCGCGCTCGCCAATTTCGGGCAAGCGCCCGCAGTCGACCCAGGTGTACCTGATCGACGACCTCGACGAATACGCCGACTGCCTGCAGGACATCCTGGAAGGCGCGAAGGAGCAAGGCATCCCGGCCGACGCCATCGTCAAGGAAAGCGCCCCAGCGCAGTTCGAAGTCAACCTGCACCACGTGGCCGACCCGCTCAAGGCCTGCGATTACGCGGTACTGCTCAAGCGGTTGATCAAGAACATCGCCTACGACCATGAAATGGACACCACCTTCATGGCCAAGCCCTACCCGGGCCAGGCAGGCAACGGCCTGCATGTACACATTTCCGTGCTGGACAAAGATGGCAACAACATCTTCACCAGCGAGGATCCCGAGCAGAACGCCGCGCTACGTCACGCTGTCGGCGGTGTGCTCGAGACCCTGCCCGCGTCCATGGCGTTCCTTTGCCCGAACGTCAACTCGTACCGCCGCTTCGGCGCGCAGTTCTATGTACCGAACGCGCCAAGCTGGGGCCTGGACAACCGCACCGTGGCCCTGCGCGTGCCGACCGGCTCGCCGGACGCCGTACGCATCGAGCACCGCGTGGCCGGTGCCGACGCCAACCCGTACCTGATGATGGCCGCCGTACTGGCCGGCGTGCACCATGGCCTGACCAACAAGGTAGAGCCGGGTGAGCCGATCGAAGGCAACTCGTACGAGCAGCTGGAGCAGAGCCTGCCGAACAACCTGCGCGATGCCCTGCGCGAGCTGGACGACAGCGAGATCCTGAACAAGTACATCGATCCGAAGTACATCGACATCTTCGTCGCGTGCAAGGAGAGCGAGCTGGAGGAGTTCGAGCACTCGATCTCCGACCTCGAGTACAACTGGTACCTGCATACCGTGTAAACGAAAACGCCGCCCACAAGGGCGGCGTTTTTGTTCGAGATCGGTGTCGCCTGCTTCGCGGGCTTGCCCGCTCCCACAGGGTAGTCACAAGGTCTGAAGCCTGCGGTGTACCTGTGGGAGCGGGCGAGCCCGCGAAGAGGCCGGTACAGGCTTACAGAGGCTTCTCGAAGATTTTCGAATTACGCTGGTAGTTGTACAGCGAAGCCCGCGCCGCTGGCAGCCGCTCGACCCCGCTCGGCGCAAACCCGCGTTCGCGGAACCAGTGCGCGGTACGCGTCGTCAGCACGAACAGGGTGTTCAGCCCCAACTGTCGCGCCCGGCTTTCGATGCGCTCCAGCAGCTCGTCGCCACGCCCGCCATGGCGGTACTCGGGGTTCACCGCCAGGCACGCCAGCTCGCCGGCGTCGGAGTCGGCAATCGGGTACAACGCCGCACAAGCGATGATCATGCCTTCGCGCTCGACCACGCTGAACTGCTCGATCTCCCGCTCCAGCACCTCACGCGAACGGCGTACCAGGATGCCCTGCTCTTCCAGCGGGCTGATCAGCTCCAGCAAACCGCCCACGTCCTCGATGGTCGCCTCGCGTACCACTTCGAACTGCTCCTGCGACACCAGCGTGCCGCCACCGCCACGGGTGAACAGCTCGGTCAGCAAGGCGCCGTCCTCGGCATAGCTGACAATATGGCTGCGCGCCACGCCGCCTTTGCAGGCTTCGGCCGCGGCATCCAGCAATTCGCCCTGGTAATCGCTGCCCAGACGCTGCAGATGCGGGGCAACCTGCTGCGGGCGCAGCTCACGCACCAGCTTGCCATCGGCATCCAGCAGGCCCGGCTCGGCACCGAACAGCAGCAACTTGTCGGCACCCAGTTCGATGGCGGCGCGGGTGGCCACGTCTTCGCAGGCCAGGTTGAAGATTTCACCCGTGGGCGAGTAGCCCAGCGGTGACAACAGCACGATGGAGCGCTCGTCGAGCAGGCGGCTGATGCCCTTGCGGTCAACTCGACGCACTTCGCCGGTGTGGTGGTAGTCCACGCCTTCGAGCACGCCGATCGGCCGCGCCGTGACCAGGTTGCCGGACGCCACACGCAGGCGCGAGCCCTGCATCGGCGAAGCGGCGATGTCCATCGACAGGCGTGCCTCGATGGCCAGGCGCAAGGCGCCGACGGCATCGATCACGCAATCCAGGGTGGCGGCATCGGTGATGCGCAGGCCACGGTGGTAGTGCGGGGTCAGGCCGCGATCAGCCAGGCGGCTTTCGATCTGCGGGCGCGAGCCATGCACCAGCACCAGGCGCACGCCCAGGCTGTGCAGCAGCACCAGGTCGTGGACGATGTTGCCGAAATTAGGGTGTTCCACCCCATCGCCAGGGAGCATGACCACGAAGGTGCAGTCGCGATGGGCATTGATATACGGGGAGGCATGACGCAGCCAGTTGACGTAGTCGGGCATGACAGGGCCTGTGGATAAGTGGACGGAGAACGGCGATACAGGGGGCGTTCAGGATCATCGTCGGAACAGGCTTGCGGTCACGCGCGGTCTCCTCTAGGCAGGAACGAAACAGTTCGGTTGACGTTTAGTCCAGGCAATAGTGCCGGATCAGGTCACGCAATAGACGCACGGTAGGCTCGATTCGTGACATTTCAAGGTATTCGCCGGGCTGGTGAGCACAGGCGATGTCGCCGGGGCCCAGCACGATGGTCTGGCAACCCAGTTGCTGAAGATAAGGCGCTTCGGTGCCGAACGCCACCGCTTCGGCGCGATGGCCGGTCAGGCGCTCCGCCACTTGCACCAACTCGGCGTCGGCTGCCTGCTCGAAAGGCGGCACCTCCGGGAACAACGGCGCATAGTCGATGTGCACCTCAAAGCGCTCTGCCACCGGCATCAGCTTGGCGCGAATGGCCGCGCGCAGTTGCTCCACATCCATGCCAGGCAGCGGGCGCAGGTCGAACTCCAGGGCACATTGGCCACAGATTCGGTTGGGGTTGTCGCCGCCGTGGATGCAGCCGAAGTTCATGGTCGGGGTCGGTACGGTGAACTGCGGGTTGCGGTAGGTCTGCTGCCATTGCTGGCGCAACCCCATCAGCTCGCCCATCACTGCGTGCATGGCCTCCATGGCGCTGCGGCCCAGGCTTGGGTCCGAGGAGTGGCCGCTGCGCCCGAGGATGTCGATGCGGTCCATGAGGATGCCTTTGTGCATGCGGATCGGCCGCAGCCCGGTGGGCTCGCCGATCACCGCCGCACGGCCGAGCGGCTGGCCAGCCTCGGCCAAGGCACGGGCCCCGGACATGGAGCTTTCTTCGTCACAGGTGGCGAGGATCAGCAGCGGCTGCTTGAAATCGTGCTCCAGCAATGGGATGACCGCTTCGATGACCAGGGCGAAGAAGCCCTTCATGTCACAGCTGCCCAGGCCGACCCAGCGGCCGTCGGTTTCGGTCAGTTTCAGCGGGTCGCTGGCCCACAGCTGTTCGTCGTAGGGCACCGTGTCGCTGTGCCCCGCCAGCACCAGGCCACCCGGGCCGGTGCCACGGCTGGCCAGCAGGTTGAACTTGCCGGGGCTGACCTGCTGGATGTCGCACTTGAAACCCAGGTCACCCAGCCAGCCGGCCAGCAGGTCGATGACCTGGCGATTGGACTGGTCCAGCGCAGGCTGGGTGCAACTGACCGAGGGCGCGGCGATCAGGGCGGCGAACTGGTCTTTCAGCGTCGGCAACGGCATGCGCGTACTCCTCGGAAGCGTTGCCCATCATAGCAATGCCGTCCAATCGTGTGGGCTTCTTCGCGGGCTTGCCCGCTCCCACAGGGATTGCACCGCCCTTGAAAGCGATGCTGTACCTGTGGGAGCGGGCAAGCCCGCGAAGA
>NZ_JBKGFP010000014.1:0-11384 GCF_046557535.1 Pseudomonas sp. S1(2024) | reverse complement strand
TTTTGTGTCTTTCCTCGTACAAGCGGGCTCTCCTCTCCTGGGACCCCCCCCCCCCCCCCCTCCCCCCCCCCCAACCCCGCGAAGAAGCCAACCACGATCCAACAGACGAGAGCCGACTCCTGTAGACTGCTGGGCAACCACGCCCCCTCCTTCGAGCCTGTGATGCACAAAGAAACCGAACTCAAGCTCCGCGCCAGCCGCGAGACCCTTGCCGCCCTGCGCGAGCACCCTCTGCTGAAAAAGCGCAACAAGTCCGGCTGGCAGACCCGCGAACTGCTCAACCAGTACTTCGACACCCCCGAGCGCGAGCTCTCCGCCGCCCGTGTCGCCCTGCGCCTGCGCCGCGATGGCGAGGCCATCATCCAGACCCTCAAGTGCCGCGGCACCAGCGTGGCCGGCCTGTCCGAGCGCAACGAGCACGAATGGCAGCTGGACAAGGTCAAGCTCGACCTGAAGAAGCTCGACGACAGCTGCTGGCCCGCGCAACTGGCCAACCTGGACAAAAAGACCATCAAGCCGCTGTTCACCACCGACTTCAGCCGTGAATACGCCGAAATCGCCTGGGGCCGTGGCAAGAGCAAGGTGGTGATCGAGGCCGCGCTGGACCAGGGTTTCGTGATCGCCGGCAAGCGCAAGGAAGAAATCTGCGAGCTGGAACTGGAACTGCGTGAAGGTGAGCCGCAGGCACTGCTGGAACTGGCCGCCGAGCTGGCCGCCAGCCTGCCGCTGATGCCATGTGACATCAGCAAGGCCGAGCGTGGCTACCGCCTGCTGGAGCCGGACAGCTACGAGCTGGGCCTGCCGCACACCGAGCTGGAAGCCGAAATGGCCGTGGACGACGCCTACGCCGCACTGGCCTGGCAACTGCTGGGCAGCAGCCAGCGCCTGGCCGAGCAATACCGCCACAACGGCCACTGGCGCCTGCTGCAGGACTGGGTCGAGTGCCTGAGCGAGCTGCGTGCCATTACCGCCAGCCTGGGCCAGGCCGCGCCACGCGCCAACACCCGTGACCTGCGCAGCAGCCTGGACGCCGTGCTCGAAGACTGGCGCCCGCTGGTGCAGGCCGGTAACGAAGACGAAGATATCCGCCGCGCCGCCCCCGAGCAGTTCGCCGAAGAACTGGAAGACGTGCGCTGGGGCCAGTTCTCGCTGGAAACCTCGCGCTGGCTGCTGGCCCGTGCCTGGACCGTGGAGCGCAAAGGCCGTGGCGAGCGCCAGGGCAAGGCGCAGCTGGCAAGCTGGCTGGCGCACCTGCTGGGCGAAGAAGGCCGAGCGTTGAAGCTGCCGCTGTACACCCAGCGGCCGGAAGACCTGGCCGAGCAACTGCCGCGTATCGAGCAGCTGCTGGCCTGGCTGCACCATGCTCGTCAGGTGCTGGAAGCGCCCCAGATGGACCGCCTGTATGGCGACCTGAAGAAGCTACATGAGCTGGCTGAGCAGCCGATCAGCGATGAAGTACTGGAAGCGCGTATCGAGCAGGCTCGGGCGGTGGATCAGAGCCGCGGCTGGAAGCATCTGCTCAAGGCGTGATACCGCGTCGCATTCTTCGCGGGCTTACCCGCTCCCACAGGGAACTGCACAAGGCCTGGGCCTGCACAGCACCTGTGGGAGCGGGCGAGCCCGCGAATGGCCTCAACGCGAAAGTGGCAGGCTGGTGGTGGACTTGATCTCCGACAGCGCCACGATCGAGTTCACCTCCTGAATCCCCGGCACGTTCGACAGCTTTTCGAAGAAGAATCGTTCATAAGCCTCGATATCCGGGGTGACGATGCGCAACAGAAAGTCCACCGACCCCATCAGCACATAACACTCCAGCACCTCCGGAAACCCGCGGATCGCGTCGGTGAACTCTGTGAAGTTGGAGCGCCCGTGGGCGTTCAGTTTCACCTCGGCGAATATCTGCGTGTTCAGGCCGACCTTCTTGCGGTCCAGCAAGGTCACCTGCCCACGAATCACTCCCTCCTCCTTCAACCGTTGGATACGCCGCCAGCACGGCGATTGCGACAGCCCCACGCGTTCGGCGATCTGCGCACTGGACAGAGAAGCGTCCTCCTGCAGCAGTTCGAGGATACGGCGGTCGTAGGCGTCCAGCTCGCTGTGCATCAATAATTCTCCTGAACAGCACTTCATGAATAGAACAATTCGCCAATACAGCGAAATGATCAAATCATAGCGAAAAAATACCGCCACTAACGTGCAAGAATTTCTCCAACATTTGCGGAGACCAGCATGAACGCACAGCCCCGTACCGACGCCTGGGCCGCCAGCAGCGCCCACAGCACCGTGCACTATCGCCTGCAGGCCGAGGCCGAGCCTGACAGCCTGTGCCGGGTACTCAACCTGTTTGCCCTGCAGTTCCTGACCCCGCACAGCGTGCAGGTCAGTCAGCAGGACGACTGGCTGGATATCGAGGTCGGCATCGGCGGCCTCAGCTGGCACCGGGCCGAGGTGATTGCGCAGAAACTGCGTAACCTGGTGTGTGTGGGTGAGGTGAGCCTGAGCAAGCTGCAGCGGGTGGAGCTGGCGGTTGTGTAAGCATTTACCGACCCTATCGCCGGCAAGCCGGCTCCCACAGGTACAGCGCAATCTTCGAGCCTGTGGTGGTCCTGTGGGAGCTGGCTTGCCGGCGATAGGGCCAGTACAGGCACAGTAAATTTCCGAAACTTTTCACTTCCGTTAACCTTCCGCCGTCCGGCTAGCCTTGATCAGCACTCCCCTATCAGGCACGGACGCCAATCATGCACACCCCCGACAACCCGGCACTCGACCTCAAGCGCGTGCTCCAGGGCCTGCTCGCCGACCAGCACCTGCACGCCAACGACACCCTGCAGGTACTCGAGCACGCCGCCAATCACCCCACCGCCCACCCGCTGGAACAGATCGCCGCCTGCGCCCTGGAAGACCGCCGACACCCTGGCAAGCCCCTGGACCTGGATCGCCTCTGCCAATGGCTGGCCAACAAGGTCGGCCAGCCCTACCTGCGCATCGACCCGCTGCAACTGGACCTGCCCCAGGTCACCGGCCTGATATCCCCGGCCTTCGCCCAGCGCCACGGCATCCTTATCGTCGCCGCCGACGCCTCCAGCGTCACCGTCGCCAGCGCCCAGCCCTACCAGGACGACTGGCTGGCCGACCTCACCCGCAGCCTGGGCCGGCCGATCCGGCGCGTGCTGGCCAGCCCGCAGCAGGTCCGCCAGGCAGGGCAGTCGTTCCACCGCCTGGCCCAATCGGTAAAGGGCGCGCAACACCAGCAGTCAGCCAGCCTGGGCGAACTCGAACAGCTGCTGGAGCTGGGCAAGCGCCAGGCCGAGGCCAGTGCGGACGACGCGCACATCGTGCATATCGTCGACTGGCTGCTGCAGTACGCCATCGAGCAACGCGCCAGTGATATCCACCTGGAACCACGCCGCGAACTGGGCCAGCTGCGCTACCGCATCGACGGCCTGCTGCACAACGTCTATGCCTTCCCTGCCGGGGTAACCCTGGCGCTGGTCAGCCGCCTGAAACACCTGGGGCGCATGGACGTCGCGGAAAAACGGCGGCCGCAGGATGGCCGGCTGCAAAGCCGCCTGCCTGGCGGCGGCGAGGTGGAACTGCGGCTGTCGACATTGCCGACTCCGTTCGGCGAGAAACTGGTGCTGCGCCTGTTCGACCCGCAACAGTTGCAAGAAGGCTTCGACCGGCTCGGCCTGGACGGGGCGCAACTGGACCAGTGGCAAGGCCTGCTGCGTCATCGTCAGGGCATCATCCTGGTTACCGGCCCCACCGGGTCCGGCAAGACCAGCACGCTTTACGCCAGCCTCAAGCTGCTGGCCACGCCGCAGGTCAACCTGTGCACCATCGAAGACCCGATCGAGCGCCTGGAACCCGCCTTCAACCAGTTGCAGGTGCAACCCGCCCTGGACCTGGGATTCGCCAATGGTGTGCGGGCCATGCTGCGCCAGGACCCGGACATCATCATGATCGGCGAAATCCGTGATCGCGAGACCGCCCTGGTGGCGGTACAGGCAGCCCTGACCGGGCACCTGGTCCTGTCGACCCTGCATACCAACGACGCCTGTGGCGCGATCACCCGCCTGCAGGAACTGGGTGTGGCCGACTACCTGATCAAGGCGACGCTGGTGGGGGTCATGGCCCAGCGGCTGGTGCGCACACTGTGCGCGGATTGCCGGGGTGATACAGCGCTGCGCGAAGGGCAGCCATGCCGTACCTGTCGTGGCACGGGGTTCCATGGCCGCACAGGGTTGTTCGAGCTACTGATACCCAGCGACAGCCTGCGCGCCCTGATAGGCCCGGACAGCGATCTGGCCAGTTTGCGGCGCCAGGCCGTGGCCGATGGCTTGCTCGATCTGCGCCGCTGCGGCGAAGCCAAGGTAGCCTGTGGGCAGACCCGCCTAGAGGAAGTGCTACGGGCCTGTTCCTGAGCAAAAATCCTTTGTATTCAAGGAACTTGCACCCCTGTGGCAGGATCAAATCGCGCATCTTCAACCCTCACCCTTCGAGGTGTTTCAACATGCGTTTCAAAACCGCCATCGCTGCCGCTGCCTTGCTTTCGCTGCCTATCGGCTCGGCCATGGCCGATACCTTCTGGCGTAACGTGATGACTACCGGTGCTACCACGGCATCGAGCTACCTGACTTCCGGGGATCACAAGCTGGTGATGGCGGCGCAGGATGACGCCGGCAGCTTCGTGGCCAGCGAAGGCGCGATCCGTGGGCCGTTCCTCGAAGCGGCAATTCGCCAGGCTCGCGCGGAGAACCCGGGGATGCAGGCTTCCGACATGGAACTGGCCAATGCCATCCTGGCCAAGAATGCGGTAGCCGAGTAACCGCGTCGCCTGCTTCGCGGGTGAACCCGCTCCCACAGGTACTGCACAGTATTCGAAACTTGTACAAGTCCTGTAGGAGCGGGTTTACCCGCGAAGGGGCCGGCACAGGCAAACCACAATTAGCGATACGCCTCCACCGGCACACAAGCACAGAACAGATTCCTGTCCCCATAAACGTTGTCGACCCGGTTCACCGCTGGCCAGTACTTGTGCTGGCGCACGTGAGCACTGGGCGCCACCGCCTGCTCCAGGCTGTAAGGCCTGTCCCACTCCGCCAGCACATCGGCCAGGGTATGCGGCGCATGCTTGAGCGGGTTGTTCTCCGCCGGCCAGTTGCCCTCCTGCACTTCGCCAATTTCCGTCCGAATCGCCAGCATCGCCTCGACGAAGCGGTCCAGTTCAGCCTTCGATTCACTCTCGGTCGGCTCGACCATCAGCGTGCCCGGCACCGGGAACGACATGGTCGGCGCATGGAAGCCATAGTCCATCAGGCGCTTGGCCACGTCCTCTTCACTGATGCCGGTCAGCGCCTTCAGCGGCCGCAGGTCGAGGATGCACTCATGCGCCACCCGCTGGTTGCGCCCGCGGTAGAGCACCGGGAAGGCACCACCCAGCTGGCTGGCCAGGTAATTGGCCGAGAGGATCGCCACCTCGCTGGCATCGGCCAGTTGCGGGCCCATCATGGCTATGTACATCCAGCTGATCGGCAAAATGCTCGCACTGCCCCAGGGCGCAGCACTGACCGCGCTGTTGTTCGGGTCCAGACCGGGTACCGGCACCACCGGATGGCTGGCGACGAACGGCTTGAGGTGCGCGCGAATGCCGATCGGGCCCATGCCCGGGCCGCCACCACCGTGGGGGATGCAGAAGGTCTTGTGCAGGTTCATGTGTGAAACATCGGCGCCGATATCCGCCGGACGCGCCAGGCCCACCTGGGCATTGAGGTTGGCGCCATCCATGTACACCTGGCCACCATGCTGGTGGACCACTTCGCAGATTTCGCGAATCCCCTCCTCGTACACGCCGTGGGTCGATGGGTAAGTGATCATCAGGCACGACAACCGATCCCCGGCCGAGTGGGCCTTGGCCTTGAGGTCGGCCAGGTCAACGTTGCCATCGTCGTCGCAATCGACGATCACCACCTCCATTCCGGCCATTTGCGCCGATGCCGGGTTGGTGCCGTGGGCCGACGACGGGATCAGGCAGAGCGTGCGTTGCGGCTGGTGGCGGTTGCGATGATAGCGGGTAATGGCCATCAGGCCGGCGTACTCGCCCTGGGCGCCGGAGTTGGGCTGCATGCAGATGGCATCGAAGCCGGTAATGGCGCACAGCCAGCTTTCCAGTTCGTCGATCATCGCCTTGTAGCCGGTGGCCTGGGCCGCCGGGGCAAACGGGTGCAGCAGGGCAAAGCCGGGCCAGGTGATGGGGATCATCTCGCTGGTAGCGTTGAGCTTCATGGTGCACGAGCCCAGCGGGATCATCGACTGGTTCAGCGCCAGGTCCTTGTTCTCGAGTTGCTTGAGGTAGCGCAGCATCTCGGTTTCGCTGTGGTGCAGGTTGAACACCGGGTGGGCGAGAAACGGCGTGCGCCGCACCAGGCTGGCAGGGATGCCTTCGGGCAGCGCCAACTGGTCGAGTGCGGCTATATCCAGGCCGTGATCCACCCCCAGGAAGATATCGAACAGGCGCAACACCGTCTGCTCCGAGCAAGTCTCGTCCAGGCTCACGCCCAGATGCCCGCGGCCAAGGATTCGCAGGTTGATCTGGGCGGCCTCGGCGCTTTCGATGATGGCCGCCTGGGCACCGCCGACGTCCAGGGTAAGGGTGTCGAAGAAGTGCTGGTTGAGGCGCTTGATGCCCTTGGCCTCAAGGCCGGCGGCCAGGATGAAGGTCAGCCGGTGCACGCGCTGGGCAATGCGCTGCAGGCCTTCGGGGCCATGGTATACCGCATAGAAGCCGGCAATGTTGGCCAGCAGCACCTGGGCCGTGCAGATGTTGGAGTTGGCCTTCTCGCGGCGGATATGCTGCTCGCGGGTCTGCAGTGCCATGCGCAGCGCGGTGTTGCCACGGGCATCGCGCGACACGCCGATGATGCGCCCCGGCATGGCTCGCTTGTAGTCATCGCGGCAGGCGAAATAGGCCGCGTGGGGGCCGCCATAGCCCATCGGTACGCCAAAGCGTTGGGTTGAACCCAGCACCACATCGGCTCCCAGCTCCCCAGGCGGTGCCAGCACCACCAGGCTGAGCAGGTCGGCGGCTACGCAGGCCAAGGCATGCTGGCTGTGCAAATGGTCGATCAGCGGGCGCAGGTCGCGCACCTCGCCGTGAGTATCCGGGTACTGCAGCAAGGCCCCGAAAACCGCGTGTTTGCCAAGGTTATCCACAGAGTCGACGATCAGCTCGAAGCCGAAGCCCTCGGCACGGGTCTTGAGTACCGACAGGGTTTGCGGGTGACAGTGCTCATCGGCGAAGAAGGCATTGCTCTTGTTGCGCGCCACCCGCTTGGCCAAGGCCATTGCCTCGGCGGCGGCGGTGGCTTCGTCGAGCAGCGAGGCATTGGCCAGGGCCAGCCCGGTGAGGTCGATGACCATCTGCTGGAAGTTCAGCAGCGCCTCCAGCCGGCCTTGGGCAATCTCGGGCTGATAAGGCGTGTAGGCGGTGTACCAGCCCGGGTTCTCCAGCACGTTGCGCAGGATTACCGTGGGGGTGATGGTGCCGTGGTAGCCCATGCCGATCAGGCTGGTCCAGACCTGGTTCTGCCTGGCGTAACCGGCGAGCTTGGCCAGGGCGGCCTGTTCGTCCAGTGCAGGCGGCAGGTCGAGGGGGCGGTTGAGGCGGATGTCTGGCGGTACGGTCTGCTCGATCAGCTCACTGCGGCTGGCGACACCCAGCGCGTTGAGCATGGCCTGCTGCTCCGTGGCATCCGGGCCCAGGTGGCGACGCAGGAATGGGTTGAGCTCTTGCAGTTGATGCAGGGATGGCGACTGGGACATGACGACGCTCTCTTCCTGGAACAGCTCTCATGGAGACTTACAAGTCTAGGAAGGGATTGCCGATTCTGCGGGGAAACTTGTTTTGCAGTACCGCCCTCTTCGCGGGCATGCCCGCTCCCACAGGTCAACCACGAGCCCTGAGGCTGGCGCTACTCCTGTGGGAGCGGGCGTGCCCGCGAAGAAGGCGACGCGGTCTTACTCGCCGATCGCGGCCTTGTAGCCCGCAGCATCCAGCAGCTTGTCCAGCTCGGCCGGGTTGCTTGGCTTCAGCTTGAAAATCCACGAATCGTAAGGTTCTTCGTTGAGCAGCTCAGGGCTGTCTGCCAGCTCTTCGTTGACCGCAATCACTTCGCCACCGACCGGGGCGTAGATGTCCGAAGCGGCCTTGACCGACTCGACCACACCGGCCGCATCGCCAGCGGCGAATACCTTGCCGACTTCGGCCAACTCGACGAACACCACGTCACCCAGGGCTTGCTGGGCGTGGTCGCTGATACCAACAGTCACGGTGCCGTCGGCTTCCAGGCGAGCCCACTCGTGGCTTTCGGCAAAACGCAGTTCGGCGGGGATATTGCTCATGTCTTGAATTCCTCGATTGGCTCAGCGGTACGCCCGCCGGTTAAAAATTGTTCAGATCAGGATCTTGCCGTGGCGCACGAAGGTCGGTTTGACCACCCGCACCGGGTACCACTTGCTGCGAATTTCCACCTCGGCCCGGTCGCCGGTGGCCATGGGCACGCGTGCAAGGGCAATGGACTTGCTCAGCGTAGGCGAGAAACTACCACTGGTGATCTCCCCTTCGCCAATCCCGGCTACACGCACCACCTGGTGGGCACGCAGCACGCCACGCTCTTCCAGCACCAGGCCGACCAGTTTTTCCTGCACGCCGTGCTCGATTTCCGCCAGCAGCCCGGCGCGCCCGATGAAATCGCGCTCGGCCGGCTCCCAGGCGATGCTCCAGCCGAGGTTGGAGGTGAGCGGTGTGTGGTTTTCGTCGATGTCCTGGCCGTACAGGTTCATGCCGGCTTCCAGGCGCAGGGTATCGCGGGCACCAAGGCCGCTGGGGGCGATGCCGGCACCGACCAGGTCGTTGAAGAAGGCCACGGCCTGCTCGCCGGGGAGGATGATCTCCAGGCCGTCTTCACCGGTATAACCGGTGCGGGCAATGAACCAGTCGCCTTCGGCAAAGCCTTCGAAAGGACGCAGTTCGCGGATCAGCGCCGCACGCGAGGGGCTGAGCAGGGCTGCAACCTTTTCCCGAGCATGCGGGCCCTGGATGGCAAGGATGGCCAGGTCTGGGCGGACCTGGAAGTCCACGGCAAAACCGTCACGCTGCTGCTGCAGCCAGTCGAGTACCTTGGCACGGGTGGCGGCGTTGGTGACCAGGCGATAGCCATGTTGTGTGCGGTAGACGATCAGGTCGTCGATCACCCTGCCCTGTTCCTGCAACAGCGGGCTGTACAGCGCCTTGCCGGTGTCGTCGAGGCGGGCCACGTCGTTGGCCAGCAGACGCTGCAACCAGGCAGTGGCGTCGCTACCATCGACATCGATCACGGTCATGTGGGAAACATCGAACACCCCGCAATCGCTGCGCACCTGATGGTGCTCCTCGACCTGCGAGCCATAGTGCAGGGGCATGTCCCAGCCACCGAAATCGACCGTCTTGGCGCCAAGCGCCAGGTGCAGGTCATACAAAAGCGTGCGCTGTCCCATGGGTTTCTCCTTCCGGGCGTGGCGAAGCGGCGGCGGTCGATGACGTCGGGTCGTCAGCTCTTCTTGTGTAGGACCCGCCGCGCGAATGCCGCGCATTGTAGCCGCAAGGGCGCGGGCTGGCACCCTCAGTGACTGTGACCGGGTCGACGTGCCGAACGGCGGATCAGGCCGATGACCGGCAGCAGGCCCACCAGCACCAGGGTCAGTGCCGGCAACGATGCACGCGCCCACTCACCCTCGCTGGTCATCTCGAACACCCTTACCGCCAAGGTGTCCCAGCCGAACGGGCGCATCAGCAAGGTGGCCGGCATTTCCTTGAGCACGTCGACGAACACCAGCAGGGCGGCGCTGAGCGCGCCAGGCACCAGCAGCGGCAGATACACCTTGAAAAACAATCCCGCGCCACCGACGCCCAGGCTGCGGGATGCCTCGGGCAGTGACGGGCGGATCCGCTCCAGGCTGCTCTCCAGCGGCCCGTAGGCCACCGCGATGAAGCGCACCAGGTAGGCCAGCAGCAATGCGGCCAGGCTGCCCAGCAGCAGCGGCTTGCCGGCACCGCCCAGCCAGCTGGACAGCGGGATGACCAGGTGGTTGTCGAGGTAACTGAAGGCCAGCATGATCGAAACCGCCAGTACCGAGCCGGGCAAGGCATAGCCCAGGTTGGCCAGGCCCACCCCGGCGCGAATACCACCCGTCGGCGCCTGGCGCCGGGCAAAGGCCAGCAGCAACGCCACGCACACCGTGACCAGCGCCGCCATGCCGCCCAGGTACAGGGTGTGCAACACCAGGCCGACATAGCGCTCGTCCAGGTCATGTCGGCCACGCTGCCAGAACCACGCCAGCAGTTGCAGCAGCGGGATGACGAAGGCGCAGGCGAACACCAGCAAGCACCAACCGCTGGCCAGCAACGCCTTGACCCCGTGCAGGTGGTACAGCGCCTGCCCGCGCGGCCGCTCGTTGCCGCTGCGGCTGGCCCCCCTGGCACGGCGCTCGCCATACAGCACCAGCATCACCGCCAGCAGCAGCAGGCTGGCCAGCTGGGCAGCGCTGGACAGGCTGAAGAAGCCGTACCAGGTCTTGTAGATGGCCGTGGTGAAAGTGTCGAAGTTGAATACCGCAACCGCGCCGAAGTCGGCCAGTGTTTCCATCAGGGCCAGGGCAATACCGGCGCCGATCGCCGGCCGAGCCATGGGCAGAGCCACGCGCCAGAACGCTTGCAGCGGGGACAGCCCCAGCACCCGCGCGGCTTCCATCAGGCCCTTGCCCTGGGCCAGGAATGCGCTGCGCGCCAGCAGGTAGACATAGGGGTAGAACACCAGCACCAGTACGACGATCACCCCGCCGGTGGAGCGCACCCGCGGCAGGCGCATCGGCCCGAACACCTCGCGCAGGGCGCTCTGCACCGGGCCGGCGAAGTCCAGCAGGCCGACGAAGACGAACGCCAGCACATAGGCCGGGATGGCGAACGGTAGCATCAGCGCCCAGTCCAGCCAGCGCCGGCCAGGGAACTCGCAGAGGCTGGTCAACCAGGCCAGGCTGACCCCCAGTACCGTGACGCCGATGCCCACACCCCCCACCAGCGTCAGGGTATTGCCCAGCAGGCGAGTCATCTGGGTGTCGAGCAGGTGCGACCAGATCTGCAGGTCGATCGACTGCCAGGACAGCAGCAGGACGCTCAGGGGCAGGAGCACCAGGGCGGCGACCAGGGTGACCGGGAGGTACCAGCGGCGTTGGGGGGAGTGGGGCAAGTTGAATGTCTCTGTGGCTGATTTGCGACCGCTATGCGGTCGTTCGCGGGCATGCCCGCTCCCCCCAAAGGAGGAAAGCACCCTTGGGGAGGGGAAGGCCCC
>NZ_JBKGFP010000013.1:0-1304 GCF_046557535.1 Pseudomonas sp. S1(2024) | reverse complement strand
TCTTTTGTGGGAGTGCCCTCCCCCGAGGAGAGGGAGTACTCTGGGGGGAGCGGGCATGCCCGCGAAGAGGCCCTGAAAGGCCCCGGAAGGATAAAGCCTGGCGCTTAGTTCCAGCCAGCCCGATCCATCAGGCGAATCGCTTCAGCCTGGCGCTTGCCAGCGATTTCAACCGGAATGCTGTCAGCCTTGAAGCTGCCCCACGCTGCCACTTCTTCCGATGGCTTGACCTTCGGGTTGGCCGGGAACTCCTGGTTGATGTCGGCGAACAGCTTCTGCGCCTCTTCACCAGTCATCCATTCAACCAGCTTCTTCGCTGCCTCCGGGTGTGGCGCATGCTTGGTCAGGCCGATGCCCGACAGGTTCACGTGCACGCCACGGTCACCCTGGTTGGGCCAGAAGATTTTCACCGGCAGTTTCGGGTTCTGGTTGTGCAGGCGACCGTAGTAGTAGGTGTTGACCACGCCCACATCGCACTGGCCGGCCTCGATGGCCTGGATCACTGCGTTGTCGTCGGAGAACACGTCGGTGGACAGGTTGTTGACCCAGCCTTTGACGATCTGCTCGGTCTTCGCCTCGCCGTGGGTCTCGATCAGGGTGGCGGTGAGCGACTGGTTGTACACCTTCTTCGCCGTGCGCAGGCACAGGCGGCCTTCCCACTGCTTGTCGGCCAGGGCTTCGTAGGTGCTCAGCTCTTGCGGCTTGACCCGCTCGGTGGAGTAGATGATGGTGCGCGCGCGCAGGCTCAGGCCGGTCCAGTCGTGGGACGAGGCGCGGTACTGCGACGGGATGTTCTGGTCGATGATGTCGGACTTGATCGGCTGCAGGATGCCCATCTGCTCAGCCTGCCACAGGTTGCCGGCATCGACGGTCAGCAGCAGGTCGGCCACGCCGTTTTCGCCCTCGGCCTTGATGCGCTGCATCAGCGGGGCTTCCTTGTCGGTGATGAACTTGATCTTGACCCCAGTCTTGGCGGTATAGGCATCGAACACCGGCTTGATCAGCTCATCGATGCGCGAGGAGTACACCACCACTTCGTCCGCTGCCTGGGCGGTGCCGCCGAACAGGGTCAGGGCCAGGGCGGCCAGTAGGGGCTTGCGTGGCAACATGGAAAGCACTCCTCGGATCGTATGAGAGGCGCAAATGGTAGTGAATCCCATTTTCCGACTCATCTACATAGGCGTTACCGGATGTTGCAGAGGGGGCTGCTGTGCAGCCCATCGCCGGCAAGCCAGCTCCCACAGGTACTGCACAGGGCTTGAGGTCGATGCGGTCGAGGTGGGAGCTGGCTTGCCGGCGAAAGGGCC
>NZ_JBKGFP010000012.1:0-7391 GCF_046557535.1 Pseudomonas sp. S1(2024) | reverse complement strand
CGCAATCAGCCCGCCCCCAATGGTCACTGACTGGTCTGGGAGGTCGCGTGGGTAGGGGGGGGAGCTGGCTTGCCGGCAAAAGGGCCGCAAAGCGGCCCCGACAATCTCAAGCCTTGGCCAGATCCGGCAGATCACCGCTCAAACCCAGCGCCTGCCGCACGAACAGCGCCTTGGCCTCCGGCATCTGCTCCACCAGCTTCAACCCGCTGTTACGCAACCAGCGCAACGGCAACGGGTTGGCCTGGAACAACCGCTCGAACCCCTCCATCGCCGCCATCAGCGCCAGGTTGTGCGGCATGCGCCGTCGCTCGTAACGGCTCAGTACCTTCACATCCGCCAGCCGCTCGCCACGCTCGCAGGCGTTGACCAGCACCTCGGCCAGCACTGCAGCATCGAGGAAGCCCAGGTTGACGCCCTGCCCGGCCAGCGGATGAATGGTGTGCGCGGCATCGCCGATCAATGCCAGGCCTTCATCCACATAGCGCTTGGCGTGGCGCTGGCGCAGCGGCACGCACACCCGAGGGTCGGCTTGCAGTACATCACCCAGGCGCCCCTCGAAAGCCCGCTCAAGGGCCTTCAGGAACGCAGCTTCATCCAGCGCCATCAACTGCTCGGCATGCTCCGGCGTGGTCGACCACACGATCGAGCACCAGTCCTGCTGGTCGTCGCGGGTCAGCGGCAGGAACGCCAATGGTCCTTCGTCGGTAAAGCGCTGCCAGGCCGTGGCCTGGTGCCCGGCGCTGCAACGCACGCTGGTGACAATGGCGTGGTGCAGGTAATCCCACTCGCGGGTTGCGCAGCCGGCCAGGCGCCGCACTGCCGAGTTGGCACCGTCGGCCGCGATCACCAGCGGCGCACGCAGCTGGCGGCCATCGGCGAGGGTCAGCAGCCACTCGTCGCCGGAGCGTCGCAGCTGTTCGAGCCGCGCATTGGGCAGCAGGCCGATATCGCTGTCATGCAGGCGCTCCAGCAGGCCATCCTGCACCACCCGGTTCTCGACGATGTGGCCGAGCACTTGAGCATGCACGCTGGCAGCCGAGAAGTGAATCTGCCCGGTGCCGCTACCATCCCATACATGCATGTCCGAGTATGGCGTGGCACGCCGGCGGGCGATGCCATCCCAAGCGCCAAGGCGCTCGAGGATGCGCTGGCTGGCTGCCGACAGCGCGCTGACACGCGGTTCGAACGGGGCCTGGGCATCGAACGGCTTGACCGTCAGCGGGCCGCCGTCGAGCAAGAGGATTTGCAAGCCACTGTGGCGCAACGCCAGGGCCAGGGCGCTGCCGACCATACCGGCACCGACAATCAACAGATCTGCGCGCATTTCCATGCCTTACGCCAGCCTCGCTTGCGGCTTGAGCCGCACATATAGGGTTTTATCGACCCGCGCCACCAGCTCGCCGGCGCCGTCGCGGATATCGACCTGCAAACGCGGCAGGCACTTCTTGCCGGTGGCAGTCTGCTGGCGAATTTCGTCCAGCAGCGCGTCATCGACGTGGAGTTCGGCATACACCGGGCCTTTGCCCGGCGAAATGAAATCGATGCTGGCGGCCTTGTCCCAGACGATGTAGTCACGACCCAGCTGCTCGATCAACAGCAGCATGTAGAACGGGTCGACCATCCCGTACAGGCTGCCGCCGCACTGGGTGCCGACGTAGTTGCGGTTCCAGCGGGTCAGCTTCATCGCCACCTTGACGCTGCGCAGGTCCGGGCTGATGTGCTGCACGCGGATACCAGCCCCGAGGTGCGGCGGGAACAGGTTCAGCCGCCAGCGCAACAGGCACGCCCGGCGCGCCAGCCTGCGCGTGTTGTCACTCATGCCTGACCTCGCGGATCGGGGCGGGTGCCCAGGCCCATGGCCTGGCGGGCGAACCAGCTTTTGGCCGGTGGCAGCAGGTCGAGCCCGAGCAGGCCAAGGTTGCGGCCGGCGGCCAGCAATGGCTGGCTGCTACCGAACAGACGGGTGACTTGGTCGGAAAAGCCGATGGTCATGGCCTGGTCCACGCGCTGGCGCTGGTGGTAGGCCTGCAATGTTGTCAGGTCGCCAGGCTGCTGCGGGCCGGCCAGCAGCGCCTCGGCAAGCGCCTGCACGTCACGCAGCGACAGATTGAAGCCTTGGCCGGCAATAGGGTGCAGGCTGTGCGCGGCGTTACCCAGCACCACCAGATGCGGCCGCACCTGCTCCTGGGCCTCGATCAGCGACAGTGGGTAGAGGTGCCGCGCGCCGACCTGGCGCAAGGCGCCCAGGCGATAGCCGAACACGCCCTGCAGTTCACGCAGGAAATTGCGCTCGTCGATGTCGGCCAGACGCCGCGCGTCCATGCCCTGTCGGGTCCAGACCAGCGCGCAGCGGTTATCCGGCAGCGGCAGCAGGGCCATGGGGCCTTCTTCGGTGAAACGTTCGAAGGCCTGGCCGCCGTGGGCCTCGCCCGGGGTTATGTTGGCGATCAGCGCGCTCTGTTGGTAGGGCGTGTGGCGCACGTGGATACCCAGTTGTTCGCGCAGGCCGGAACGGCCACCGTCGGCCAGTACAGCCAGGTCGCACTCCAACTGGGTGTCATCGTTCAGCTGCAGGCGGTAGCCACCCTCGATGGCCTGCATCGCAGACACTTCCGCCGGGCAGCGCCAGCTCACCACCTCGCTATCCAGCCCTTGCCAAAGGCACTGGCCCAGCCAGGCGTTTTCCACCACGTAGCCAAGCGCCGGCACACCCTCTTCCCGGGCATCCAGGCGGGTGGCACCGAAACGGCCGCGGTCGGACACGTGAATCTGCAAGATCGGCTCGGCGCGATGGCCGATGGCCTGCCACAGGCCCAGCTGGTGGTAGATCTGCTGGGTACCAAACGACAGTGCCGACGAACGCGCGTCGTAGCTGGGCTGGAAGCTGTCACCGGGGGCGAACGGCTCGATCAGCAGGATCTTCCAACCTCGCGCCTTGGCCCCCGCCTGCAGGGCCAGGGCAAGGCTCGCGCCCACCAGGCCGCCACCGATGATCGCCAGGTTTACCCGATTCATGCCACGTCCTTGCGGGCGGCCTGCATCAGCGCCTCGATCTCGGCGACCGTGCGCGGCACGCCCGAAGTCAGGATTTCACAGCCTTGCCTGGTCACTACCACGTCGTCCTCGATCCTTACACCAATGCCGCGCCATTTCTTGGCCACGGCCTGATTGTCGGCGCCTATGTAGATGCCCGGCTCGACGGTCAGCGCCATGCCGGGTTCAAGCACCCGCCACTCGCCGCCTACCTTGTACTCGCCCACATCGTGCACATCCATGCCCAGCCAGTGCCCGGCGCGGTGCATGTAGAAGGCACGATAGGCCTCGCTGTCGATCAGCGCCTGCACCTCGCCCGTCAGCAGGCCCAGTTCCACCAGGCCCTCGGTGATGACCCGCACGGTCGCCTCATGGGCGTGGTTCCAGTGCTTGCCAGGGGCGATTTCGGCAAACGCCGCTGCCTGGGCTTTGAGCACCAGCTCGTAGATGGCCCTCTGCTCGGGCGAAAAACGCCCGCTGACAGGGAAGGTACGGGTGATGTCGCTGGCGTAGCAGTCGATCTCGCAGCCGGCGTCGATCAACACCAGGTCACCATCCTTGAGCGGGGCGTCGTTCTGCTGATAGTGCAGGATGCAGCCATTGCGCCCAGCCGCGACTATCGAGCCGTAGGCCGGCATCTTCGCCCCGCCCTTGCGGAACTCGTAGTCCAGCTCGGCTTCCAGGCTGTATTCGTGCAAGCCGGCCCGGCAGGCCTGCATGGCCCGCACGTGGGCCCGCGCCGAGATATCTGCGGCAGCGCGCATCACCTTCACTTCCGCTGCCGATTTATACAGGCGCATGTCGTGCAGCAGATGATCCAGCGCAACGAACTCGTTCGGCGGCTGGGCCCCCAGGCGCGCCTTGGAGCGGATCACGTTGATCCAGTCCATCAGCCGGCGGTCGAACTCGGGGTTGCTGCCCATGGCGCTGTATACCCGCTCACGGCCTTCGATCAGGCCCGGCAGGATCTCGTCGATGTCGGTGATGGGGAAGGCATCGTCTGCGCCAAAATCGCGCACCGCACCTTCCTGGCCGGCCCGCAGACCATCCCACAGCTCGCGCTCGGGGTTGCGTTCACGGCAGAACAGCACGTATTCGCCATGCTCGCGACCGGGAATCAGCGCAATCACCGCTTCCGGCTCGGGGAAACCACTGAGGTACTGGAAGTCGCTGTCCTGGCGGTAAACGTGCTCGACGTCGCGGTTACGGATGGCAACCGCGGCGGCGGGCAGGATGGCGATGCTGTTGGGGACCATCTGCGCCATCAGCGCCTTGCGCCGACGGGCATACTCGGCCTTGGGAATGTGGCTCATGGGCAGACTACCCCTGGTTGATCAGTGCAGCGATGGCTTGGGTGCAGGGGCGGCCGGCTTGGCCAGCTCGGAGAACAGCAGCAACGGCGCCACACGCAGGTATTCCATGACTTCCATGTAATCGCTCTCGCCATCCTCGGACTCCTCGAGGGCTTCCTGGACCTGGGAAATGGCCACCAGGTCCTGCAGCACTTCCTTGGCCTCGTCGGACAGGTCCTTGCCACCGGCATTCAGGCCGAAACCGGTAATGAAGCCTTGGCACCACTGGCCTAGCGCGGTGGCGCGATCGCTCAGGGCGGCGTCGTCGGAAGGCAGCAGCAGGACGATCGCCATGTCGTCGCTGGTCAGTTCGCCCTTGACCATTTCCTGCAGGCCGACCAGGGCGTTGCGTACGGTGTCACCGGGCTCGGTTTCCAGCAGCTGGGCGGCATCGGCCAGCCAGCCGTCGGCGTCGAAGCCGGCACCGGCGCAGCTGCGGCCGATCAGCAGGCCGTGCAGTTCGGCCGGGGTTACAGGATGGCCATTGCTGGACAGCAGCATGGCGAAGGCGATGTAGGGCGATTGGGTATTGGGCATGGGCAGCTAGGCGCCAGACGGCGCAATGACTAGAATGGAGACCTTGTATCCTAGCACCGGCAGGCGCGCCAAGACCATCGGCACTGGCCGCCGCCGCCCAGGGAGAGGCATCATCGCCAGGTGACTCAACGACGGAGCGAATCGAGTGCAACCCACGCAAGAGAACGACCTGCAGGCACTGATGAGCCGATTCGAGTTGCTGATCGAACGTGTCGAGCAACTAAAACGGCAAAATGCACTCCTAGTAGCTCAGGAAAAGTCCTGGCGCGAAGAGCGCGCCCACCTCATCGAAAAGAACGAGATCGCCAAGCGCAAGGTCGAGTCGATGATTTTACGCCTCAAGGCTCTGGAGCAAGACTCATGAGTTCAAGCAATAGCGTCACCGTGCAGATCCTCGACAAGGAATATTCGATCATCTGCCCGCCGGAAGAGCGCAACAACCTGGTCAGTGCCGCGCGCTACCTGGACGGCAAGATGCGCGAAATCCGCAGCAGCGGCAAGGTGATCGGCGCCGACCGCATCGCGGTCATGGCAGCGTTGAACATCACCCACGAAATGCTGCACCGCCAGGAAGACCGCAACGATGCCCCGGCAGGCGGCACCACCCGCGAACAGGTGCGCGACCTGCTGGAACGGGTCGACCAGGCACTGTCCGACGACGCGGATACCAAAATCGGCTGAGATTGGTATACTGGCGCCACTCCCTGGGGGATGCGCCAGTCGGTTATGTCCCTGAGCCGATACGCACAACCACGGGGGTTGCACGCTGGGGCCGGTGTGCATGTCCGCCCGACGGAAAGCCTTAACGCCCCCTGCAATCTCCACCTTGAACTTTCGGGTTCAAGGGCTACACCGATAGCGGTCTTATCGGGGAGCCTGAATTATCTTGCCCGCCCCTTTCGGCGGGCAATTCGTATTGGCCGACCACGTCGGCCAGCACCTGGGATCGCCCGTGCCATGACCGACACCGCGCAGCTCACCCGCCCCCAGCTCCGTCGCTTGCTCCGCAATGCCCGCCGCGCCCTTACCCCTGCTCAGCAACGCCAGGCCGCCCTTGGCCTTTACCGCCAGCTGGCGCAGCACCCGCTGTTCCGACGCGCCCGGCACATTGCCCTGTACTTGCCCAACGATGGCGAAATCGACCCTTACCTGCTGCTGCGCGAGGCCCAGCGCCGCGGCAAGCGCACCTACCTGCCGGTGCTGCACGCCTGGCCGCGCACGCGCATGGTGTTCCAGCGCTTCGAGCAAGGCGAGAAGCTCAAGCCCAACCGCTTTCGCATTCCCGAGCCGGTCACCGAGCGCAAGCGCCAGCGCCCGATCTGGTCGCTGGACCTGATCCTGCTACCGTTGGTCGGTTTCGACGAAGTGGGCGGTCGCCTGGGAATGGGCGGTGGTTTCTATGATCGCAGCCTGGCCTACCAGGCACGTCGCCAGACCTGGAAAAAACCATTGCTGTTGGGGCTGGCACATGAATGCCAAAAGGTCGAGCGGCTGGCTCAGGCCAGTTGGGACGTACCGCTACAGGGGACGGTCTCGGACCGTGGCTGGTACCTGGCGCCGCGTTGAGCGGCGCCGGCGGGGGCATCAACGTTGCGGCTGGCTGGCGTCGACCGGCATCTGATAGGCGTTGTCCAGCTTGCGCTCCCAGATCCCTTGCGCATAACCGGTAGTGACCACACCCAGGCCAAAAATGAACACCAGGATCCACAGCAGATCCGGCTTGTTACGTTGATTCATCGAAGATTGCCCCCCAGGCAAACTGTTCAGGCTCGGCAATTTTCTGGGTATTGCCGGAGCATCGCGCTTTAAACGGGGCGCATTTTCCGACAACCTGCGTCTGCACGCAAACCTTGACGCCAACCGGCTGTCGGTTTCGTCCAACAGGTTATTTCAAACCTTTTCAGGAGCAGTTCCCATGGCCCACTGGCTGATGAAATCCGAGCCCGACGAGCTCTCCATCGAAGCCCTCAGCCGGCTCGGCGAAGCGCGCTGGGACGGCGTGCGCAACTATCAGGCACGCAATTTCCTGCGGGCCATGAGCGTTGGCGACGAGTTCTTCTTCTACCACTCCAGCTGTCCGCAGCCGGGCATCGCCGGCATTGCCAGGATCACCCGCGCAGCCTACCCGGACCCAACCGCGCTGGACCCGCAAAGCCCCTACTACGATGCCAAGGCCACGGCCGACAAGAACCCTTGGAGCGCGGTCGATGTGGCCCATGTGCAAACCCTGCCACGGGTGCTGGAGCTAGGCTGGCTGAAACAGCAGACAGGCCTGGCCGAACTGCCGCTGGTGCAGAAGGGCAGCCGCCTGTCGGTAATGCCGGTGACGCCAGAGCAATGGGCGGTGATTGTCGCTTTGCGTTGAAACTGCGGCTAAGGTCATAAACCAAAGGGGCCGCCCTGCGGCCCAGGGGAGGGAGGGGAAGCGCAACCCCCCCCACCCCAAAACCCAACCCACACCCCCCCCCC
>NZ_JBKGFP010000011.1:0-68100 GCF_046557535.1 Pseudomonas sp. S1(2024) | reverse complement strand
GAGGGCCAAAACAAAAGGGGACCCCCTTGGGACCCATCGCAGACAAGCCAGCTCCCACCCCGACTGCATAGACCTCAAGCCATGCGCTGCCCCTGTGGGAGCTGGCTTGCCGGCGATGGGCTGCGAAGCAGCCCCTGTCATGGGCTTGACCGATATCAACACGCTACGCATGGCCGCGGACCATGATGCAGTGTGCATGACCGCAAGGATGCAGACCGATGAACCGATACGCCCCCAGGATCTTCGCCACCGCGCTGATCGCCCTACTCGCAGCAGCCGGTGGGCTAGGGTACTGGAAGTCGATCCACGACCAGTTGCCCGAAGGCCTGAGCATGGGCAACGGCCGCCTGGAAGCCACCGAAGTGCAGATCGCCAGCAAAATCCCTGGCCGCCTGGCCGAGGTGCTGGTCGACGAAGGTGACAAGGTGTCTCGCGGCCAACTGCTGGCGCGCATCGACACCCGTACCATGGAAGCCCAGCGCAGCCAGGCCGAAGCCGAAGTGCTGCGCGCCCGGGAAAACTACGCCGCCGCCCAGGCCAGCGTGCAGCTGCGCCAAAGTGAACTGCTGCTGGCCAGCCAGGAGCTCAAGCGCGTGCGTGAGATCTTCCAACGCAAATACGCTAGCCAGCAATTGCTCGACCAACAGCAGGCGCGCTTCGACACAGCCAACGCCGCCGTGGTCGCCGCCCGCGCCCAACTGGCGGCGATCAAGGCCGCCATCGGCGCCGCCGAGGCCCAGGTAGCGCAGCTCACCAGCGAAATCGACGACAGCAGTCTGCGCGCACCGATCAACGGCATCATCCAGCTGCGCCTGGCCGAGCCCGGTGAAGTGCTGGGTGCCGGCGGCCGCGTGCTGATGTTGATCGACGCCAGCGACCAGTACATGAACCTTTACCTGCCCGCCTCCACCAGCGGCCGGCTGACCGTCGGCGACCAGGCACGGATCGTGCTCGACGCCCTGCCCGAGCGGGCGCTGCCGGCGAAGGTGGCCTTTGTCGCGGCCAAGGCCCAGTTCACCCCCAAGCAGGTGGAAACCCGCGACGAGCGGCAGAAGCTGGTGTTCCGGGTCAAGCTGCGCCTGACCGACCCGGGCGCCGTGCCGCAGGCCAAGCCGGGCATGCCAGGCGCCGGCTATGTACGCACGGCTGAGGTGGACTGGCCGGCCAACCTGCAATGAACGCCCCGGCACTGCTGGCCGAGGGTATCAGCCATCGCTACGGCGACCTGGTGGCCCTGCATCCCCTCGGGTTCAGCCTGCCGGCGGGCACCCGTTGCGCGCTGATCGGCCCTGACGGGGCTGGCAAATCGACCCTGCTGGGGCTGATCGCCGGCGTCAAGCGCCTGCAACAGGGCGAACTGCAGGTGCTGGGTGGCTCGATCCGCCAGCGGCGCCATCGCGGGGCGCTATACCCGAAAGTGGCGTTCATGCCGCAGGGGCTGGGCAACAACCTGTATCCAGAGCTGTCGATCAGCGAGAACATTCGCTTTTTCGCCACCCTGTTCGGCCTCGGCCGTCGCGAATGCGAACAGCGAATGGCCAACCTGCTACAGGCCACCGACCTGCAGCGCTTTGCCGAGCGCCCGGCGGGCAAACTGTCGGGCGGCATGAAGCAGAAGCTTGGCCTGTGCTGCGCGCTGATCCACGAGCCGGACCTGCTGATCCTCGACGAGCCGACCACCGGCGTCGACCCGCTGTCACGGCGGCGCTTCTGGGAGCTGGTCGAACAGGTGCGTGCACAGCGCCCGCAACTGACCCTGCTGGTGGCCACCGCCTACATGGAGGAGGCCGAACAGTTCGAGCATTGCCTGATGCTCGATGGCGGCCGCCTGCTGGCCGCCGGCCCCAGCCATGAGCTGGCCGCGGTCACCCCCAGCGGCAAGCTGGACGACGCCTTCACTCACTACCAGGGCGCGGGCAAGGCACAACACCCTCCGCTCATCATCCCGCCGCGCTTGGCCGCTGACAGCCCGGTCGCCATCGAGGCCCACGACCTGACCCTGCGCTTTGGCGATTTCACTGCCGTGAACAAGGTCAGCTTCGCCATTGGCCGCGGGGAGATCTTCGGCTTCCTGGGCTCCAACGGCTGCGGCAAGACCACCACCATGAAAGTGCTCACCGGCCTGATGCCGGCCAGCGAAGGCAGCGCCAGCCTGCTCGGCCGCCCGGTGGATGCCAGTGACCTGGCCACGCGCAAACGGGTCGGTTTCATGTCGCAGAGTTTTTCGTTGTATGGCGAGCTGAGCACCCGGCAGAACCTCACTCTGCATGCACGCCTGTTCGACCTGCCCAAGGCCGAGAGCGCCCAGCGCATCGACGAGCTGATCGAGCGCTTCGACCTGGTTGCCATCGCCGACCAGCCATCCGGCGCCCTGCCCCTCGGCCTGCGCCAGCGCCTGTCACTGGCGGTGGCGGTGCTGCACCGCCCGGAAGTGCTGATCCTCGACGAACCCACCTCCGGCGTCGACCCGGCTGCCCGTGACGACTTCTGGCGCCTGCTGGTGGAGCTGTCACGCGAGCAGGGCGTGACCATTTTCCTTTCTACCCACTTCATGAACGAAGCCCAACGCTGCGACCGCATCTCGCTGATGCATGCAGGCCGGGTGCTGGCCTGCGACACGCCGGGAGCCCTGCAACGCCAGTATCAGGGCAACACCCTGGAAGATGCGTTCGTACGCTGCCTGGAACAGGCTCAGGAACTGGCGCCGCAAGCCACCGACAACGCCGTGCTGGAGCAGACCGCCACGCCTGCGCCGGCGCTGCGCCAGGGTTTCAGCCTGCGTCGCCTGCTGGCGGTGGCCAGCCGTGAGGGCAAGGAGCTGCTGCGCGACAAGGTGCGCCTGGCCTTCGCCCTGCTGGGGGCGATGTTCATGATGGTGATCTTCGGCTATGGCATTTCACTGGATGTGGAAAACCTCGCCTTCGCCGTACACGACCAGGACCAGAGCCCGCAAAGCCGGGCCTACCTCGAAGCCTTCCGTGGTTCACGCTATTTCGCCGAACAGGCGCCCATCCGCGACACCCGCGAAATGCACCAGCGCCTGCAGCGCTCGGAAATCAAACTGGCACTGGAAATTCCACCTGGCTTCGGCCGCGACCTCTACGCCGGGCGTCAACCGGTGGTGGCCGCCTGGCTCGATGGCGGTATGCCGTTCCGCGCCGAAACCAGCCGCAATTACGTGGAAGCCGTGCACCAGGCCAACCTCGAGCAACTGGCCAAAGCCAGCCCACAGCCGCAGCCGCGCCAGGACCTGGTGCGCCTGGAAACCCGTTTTCGCTACAACCAGGATGTGGTCAGCGTGAACGCCATCGGCCCTGGGGTAATGGCGCTGATCCTGGCCTTCATCCCGGCCATGCTCACCGCGCTGGGTATCGTCCGCGAGAAAGAGCTCGGCTCCATCACCAACTTCTACGCCACACCCCTCACCCGCCTGGAGTTTCTGCTCGGCAAGCAGATGCCCTATCTGGCCGTGAGCCTGGTCAACCTGGCGTTGCTGGTGGCGATGAACCGCTGGCTGTTCGCCGTGCCGCTCAAGGGCAGCGTGCTGGCCCTGGCCTGTGGCGGCGTCGCCTACCTGCTGGCGACCACCAGCCTGGGCCTGCTGATCTCGGCCTTCACCCGCACCCAGATCGCCGCCATCCTGGGCACCATGATCATCACCAGCTTGCCGACCATCCAGTTTTCCGGGCTGATCGTGCCACGCTCGTCGCTGGACGGCGCGGCGGCGGTGATGGGCCAACTGTTCCCGGCGGGCTACTTCCTCGATATCGCGGTCGGCACCTTCACCAAGGCGCTGGGACTGCGCGAGCTGTGGCCGCAGTGCCTGATCCTGCTCAGCTTTTTTGCCGTGTTCACCGGCCTGAGCCTGGCCATGCTGAAGAAGCAGGAGGCCTGATATGTCACGCCTGAACCACACCCTGCGTCTTGGCCTGAAAGAGCTGACCAGCCTGCGCCATGACAGCGTGCTACTGCTGTTCCTGCTGTATGCCTTCAGCGTGGCCATTTACATGCCAGCAGCCGGCTCGGTGATCGGCGTGCACAACGCCAGTGTCGCGATGGTGGACGAAGACCACAGCCTGCTATCGCGCAAGCTTGGTGAAGCCCTGCAACCACCCGAGTTCCAGCCCGCCGTGCCACTGGCCCCGCAGCGTCTGGACCAGGCCATGGACAGCGGCCAGTACACCTTCGTGATCAACGTGCCGGTGAACTTCCAGAGCGACCTGCTGGCCGGGCGCTCGCCGGAACTGCAGATCTATGTCGACGCCACGGCCATGAGCCAGGCGTTCATGGGTGCCGGCTACATCGGCCGCATCTTCGAACGCGAGTTGCTCGACTACAGCCAGCGCAGCAACACACAGAGCCCGGTGTTAATAAACGCCAAGGCTCTGTTCAACCCCAACCTGGAGGGCGGCTGGTTCCTGGCGGTGATCCAGATCGTCAACAACATCACCATACTGGCGATCATCCTCACCGGCACCGCGTTGCTGCGCGAGCGCGAGCACGGCACCCTCGACCACCTGCTGGTGCTACCGCTGACCGCGCTGGAAATCATGCTGGCGAAGATTGCCAGCAACGCGCTGGTAGTGGTGATCTGTACCTGGATTTCGCTGGTGGTGGTGGTCAAGGGCGCGCTTGGCGTGCCGCTGTCCGGTTCGATGGGCCTGTTCCTGGCCGTGACGGCGCTGTACCTGTTCGCCAGTACCGCACTGGGCATCTTCCTCGCCACCCTGGCGCGCTCGACGCCACAATTCGGCCTGCTGGCAATCCCGGTGATCATCCCGATGCTGTTGCTGTCCGGCGGCAGCACACCGCTGGACAGCATGCCGCAGTGGCTGCAGTGGGTGATGCAAGGGTCGCCGTCGACGCACTTTGTCAGCCTTGGCGCCGCAATCCTGTTCCGTGATGCCGGCTGGACGGTGGTGTGGCCGGACATCCTGGCGCTGGCTGTGATCGGGCTGGTGTTCTTCGGCGTGGCGCTGGCGCGGTTTCGCCGAAGCCTGGCGTCCTGAGCAAAACCCAAGACCACTTGCCCGGTTCAAATATAAGAGTCTGCGCGATCCCTGTGGGAGCGGGCACGCCCGCGAACACCGGCGAAGCCGGTGCCACTCACCGCGCCGCCTGCTTCGCGGGCTTGCCCGCTCCCACAGGTCCCTGCCAGGCCATTGAAAGTAGATTCCACCCGAAGCGCGTCAACTCGAACGAGCGGATCACTGCACGATCAGGTTATTGAACAGCAGGTCTTCAACGATCGGTTTGCCCTCTTCGGCTTCCATCACCTGCTGCACCTGTTTCAGCGCTTCCTGGCGAAGATGCTCCTTGGCCTCGACGTTGCTCATGCTGTCCACCGACTGTTGGGTGAACAGCGCCACCAGCTGGTTGCGGATCAGCGGCTCGTGGTGCTTCACCGCCTTGGCGGCTTCGTCGCCGGTCACGCGCAGGGCCACGTCGGCCTTGTACACGCGCAGCCGCGGGCTACCGTCGAGGGCGTAGTTGCCCACAAAGGGCGGACTCAGGCTGATGTAGGCGACTTTCGGCGCCCCTTCCTTGGCTTCCTCGCCCATGGCCGCAGCCGGCAGCAGCAGCGCCAGCACCATCAAGATCCACGCTTTCAAGAATTCGCTCCTCAATACAGTTGGTGCCAGCTTACCCAGCATGCCGCTCAAACCCAAGCCCGTGCTTGTGCCGCCACTTATGCCTGCACATCAGGGTGCCCCATGCTCGTTGACCGGGCAGGCGGCCCTCCTACACTTATCGGCCACGACCCGCAAAGGAATAGCCCCGATGAAAGCTGTGTTGTGCAAAACCCTGGGCCCGGCGCGCGACCTGGTGCTGGAAGAGGTAGCCAGCCCGGTGCCGAAGAAAAACGAGATCCTGCTGGATGTGCAGGCCGCCGGGGTCAACTTCCCCGACACCCTGATCATCGAAGGCAAGTACCAGTTCCAGCCACCGTTGCCGTTCTCCCCCGGCGGCGAGGCAGCGGGCGTGGTGGCCGCAGTCGGGGAAAAGGCCGGCGCATTCAAGGTCGGTGACCGGGTCATGGCGCTGACCGGCTGGGGTGCATTCGCCGAGCAGGTGGCGGTACCGCTCTACAATGTGTTGCCGATCCCGGCGAGCATGGACTTCACCACTGCCGCGGCATTCGGCATGACCTACGGCACCTCCATGCACGCCCTGCGCCAGCGCGGCCAGTTGCAGGCGGGCGAGACCCTGTTGGTGCTGGGTGCGTCCGGCGGGGTCGGCCTGGCGGCGGTGGAGATCGGCAAGGCCATGGGCGCGCGGGTGATCGCGGCCGCCAGCAGTGCGGAAAAACTGGCCGTGGCCAAGGCAGCCGGCGCGGATGAACTGATCGACTACAGCCAGGCCAGCCTGCGTGACGAGATCAAGCGCCTGACCGGTGGCCAGGGCGTAGACGTGATCTACGACCCGGTGGGTGGCGAGTTGTTCGAGCAGGCCGTGCGCGGGCTGGCCTGGAATGGCCGGTTGCTGGTGGTGGGCTTTGCCAGCGGGACCATCCCGCAGCTGGCGGCCAACCTGGTGTTGCTCAAGGGTGCGGCGGTGCTCGGGGTATTCTGGGGGGCGTTTGCCCAGCGTCAGCCGGAGGACAATGCGGCCAACTTCCGACAGCTGTTTGCATGGCATGCCGAAGGCAAGTTGAAGCCGCTGGTGTCGCAGACTTATCCACTGGCTGAGGCAGGGGCTGCCATTGAAAAGTTGGGGCAGCGTCAGGCTGTGGGTAAGTTGGTGGTGCTGGCCAGGTAAGGATTGAGAAATCTTTTGCCTGTCAGGGCCCTATCGCCGGCAAGCCGGCTCCCACAGGATCTCCACAGCGTCCAAGGCCAGTGGAGTACCTGTGGGAGCGGGCGTGCCCGCGAAGAGGCTGGTGCAGGCCAATCAGACTTCGCGCAGGTTATGGCAGCGCCTGAAACGCGCCTCCAGGTTGCGATCGGGCATCTGGTGGCTGCGCAGGGCATTCAGGGTCTGCTCGACATAATCACGCGTGGTGCCATAGCGCCCCTTGGCACTGGCCAGGATCTGGCTTAGCAGGGTGTCCGGCAGGTTCCCGGCATAGCACGGCAAATGCCGCTCCAGCACGAAGCCCAGGGCCTGCACCTTGCTGCCATCATCCAACCGGCAGCTGAGCCAGTGCGGCCGGTACGCCGGGTACGGCATCTCGCGCTGCCACAAGGCCATCAGCGAATCGTCCAGGCAGCTGTCATCCAGCCGATAGGCAAAACCGCTGCAGGAGCCACCACGGTCCAGGCCGAACACCAGGCCAGGGGTTTCCGGGGTGCCACGGTGCTCATGCGACCACAGGTACAAGCCACGGTGGTAACCATGCACCCGCGCGCGTTGGCGTTCCACCGAGTTGCACTCCGGTCGCCAGATCAAGGAACCATAGGCGAACAGCCACACCGGCCCACCCTGATGGCGAGACATGGTTGTCTTCATGGAATTGAACAACTGTTCGCGAGTATGTTGCTGACCGAAGTCGAGTGTCGGTGGATATGAAACTTCCCAGGACATACTTTCAAGTGCCGACATAAGCTGCCGCCATTATCCCTGTGAACTACGGATGTAGCGAGATTCGATTACGATGCGCCCCCAGCCTCTGTACCAAGGGCGCTTGCAGTAACCATAGGACAGAAGTGCAGGAATACTCAAGCCCTCGCGCCAGAGTTTCATCCGCGCTCCCGACGACTGGAAAGTACTGTTTCGGCAACTGTGAAAGTTATTAGCCAAGGCGGTAACAATTACCGCCTTATACCCATAATTTCAAACTTCGGTTATTAGCCGCGTGGTGCGTAGGCAAACACATCGGCGCGCATACGGTGCGCATCCATCCCGGCTTCGACCAGGGCGTCGAGAGTGGCATAGATCATGTTCGGCGAGCCGCTGGCATATACATGCACGCTGTTGAGATCGGCGATGTCTTCGCAGACCGCCTCATGCAGCATGCCGCAACGGCCTTCCCAACCGCACAGGTCGCTGACCACCTGGTGCAAGAACAGGTTGGGCAGGCGCTGCCATTCGTCCCAGTGCTCGATCTGGTAGAAGTCCTCGGGCCGACGCACGCCCCAGTACAGGTGCACCGGGTGCTTGAAACCCTGTGCCCGGCAATGCTCGACCAGGCTGTGCATCTGGCCCATGCCGGTGCCAGCAGCGATCAACACCAGCGGCCCATCGGGCAACTCGGCCAGGTGGGTGTCACCGAACGGCATTTCAATGCGCGCCAGGCCGTCGCGCTTGAGCTGCTCGATAAGTTGCAGCGCACTGGGCTCGCGCGCCAGCACATGCAGCTCCAGCTCGCGCCCGGCATGGGGTGCGGAAGCCAGCGAAAACGCCGCCTGCTTGCCGCCTTCGCGCTCGATCATCAGGTACTGCCCCGCGTGGTAGCGCGGCGGCCTGCCAGCCGGCGCGCGCAACCGCACGCGCCAGACGTCGCCACCGACCTCGACGCACTCACTGACACTGCACGCCAGTTTGCGCACCGGCAGCTCGCCAAGGGCGAGCACACCATCCCAGAGCAACACGCAGTCCTCCAGCGGTTCGGCAATGCAGGTGAACAGCTCGCCATGGTCGCGGACTTCGCCGTCCTGGCGTACCCGGCCTTCGACCAACAACGCGGCGCAGACATGGCAATTGCCATTGCGGCAGCTGTTCGGGCAGTCATAGCCCAGCCGCCGCGCTCCATCCAGGATCCGTTCCCCGGGTTCGAGCGCCAGCACCGCCCCGGACGGCTGCAACGTTACCTGCATCAATCTATTCCCAACTGATCCCACAGCTCATCGATACGGCGGGTGACGGCTTCGTCCTTGACGATGACCCGTCCCCATTCGCGTGTAGTCTCGCCCGGCCACTTGTGCGTGGCGTCCAGGCCCATCTTCGACCCCAGCCCGGATACCGGCGACGCGAAGTCCAGGTAGTCGATCGGGGTGTTGTCGATCATCACCGTATCACGCTTGGGGTCCATGCGTGTGGTGATGGCCCAGATCACGTCATTCCAGTCACGGGCATTGATATCGTCATCGGTGACAATAACGAACTTGGTGTACATGAACTGTCGCAGGAACGACCACACACCCAGCATCACGCGCTTCGCGTGGCCCGGGTACTGCTTCTTCATGGTCACCACCGCCATGCGATACGAGCAGCCTTCCGGTGGCAGATAGAAATCGACGATTTCCGGGAACTGCTTCTGCAGGATCGGCACAAACACTTCGTTCAGCGCCACGCCGAGGATCGCCGGCTCATCTGGCGGCCGGCCGGTGTAGGTGCTGTGGTAGATCGGTTTCTGCCGATGGGTGATGCGCTCCACGGTGAACACCGGGAAGCTGTCCACTTCGTTGTAGTAGCCGGTGTGGTCGCCATACGGGCCTTCCGGGGCCATTTCGCCCGGGTGGATCACGCCTTCCAGGATGATTTCGGCGGTGGCCGGTACCTGCAGGTTGCTGCCCCGGCACTTGACCAGTTCGGTGCGGTTGCCACGCAGCAGGCCGGCGAAGGCATACTCGGAGAGGGTGTCCGGCACCGGGGTCACGGCGCCGAGGATGGTGGCCGGGTCGGCGCCCAGGGCCACGGCGACCGGGAACGGCTGGCCAGGGTTCTTCTCACACCATTCGCGGTAGTCCAGGGCGCCGCCACGGTGGCTGAGCCAGCGCATGATGACCTTGTTGCGGCCGATAACCTGCTGGCGGTAGATGCCCAGGTTCTGACGGTCCTTGTTCGGGCCGCGGGTGACGGTAAGGCCCCAGGTGATCAGCGGTGCCACGTCGCCCGGCCAGCAGTGCTGGATTGGCAGAGCGCCGAGGTCGACGTCATCACCCTCGATGACCACTTCCTGACACACCGCGTCCTTGACCACTTTCGGCGCCATCGACACGACTTTCTTGAAGATCGGAAGCTTGGACCAGGCATCCTTCAGACCCTTCGGCGGCTCGGGCTCCTTGAGGAAGGCCAGCAGCTTGCCGATTTCCCGCAGTTCATCGACCGACTCGGCACCCATGCCCATGGCCACACGTTCCGGGGTGCCGAACAGGTTGCCCAGCACCGGGATGTCGAAGCCGGTGGGCTTTTCGAACAGCAATGCAGGGCCCTTGGCACGCAAGGTGCGGTCGCAGACCTCGGTCATTTCCAGGACGGGGGAGATCGGAACCTGGATGCGCTTGAGCTCGCCGCGCTGTTCCAGGCCACGGATGAAGTCGCGCAAGTCGCGATACTGCATGCAGAAGCCTCATGTTGGCCGTATCGGTCGGGGGTGCAGAGTGTAGCGCCGTTCAGTACCCAATGGCCAAAAATGACTTGGGGCCGCTTCGCGCCCCATCGCCGGCAAGCCAGCTCCCACAGAGTCCGCACAAGCTTCAAGAGCTGTACAGTACCTGTGGGAGCTGGCTTGCCGGCGATGGGCTGCGAAGCAGCCCCAATCAAATCCGGCCTGAAACGCTTACTTGCGCTTCATCGACAGGAAGAACTCGTCGTTGGTCTTGGTCTGCTTGAGCTTGTCGACCAGGAACTCAATGGCGGCGATTTCGTCCATCGGGTGCAGCAACTTGCGCAGGATCCACATGCGCTGCAGCTCGTCGTCGGCAGTCAGCAGCTCTTCGCGGCGGGTACCGGAGCGGTTGATGTTGATGGCCGGGAACACGCGCTTCTCGGCGATGCGGCGGTCCAGAGGCAGCTCCATGTTGCCGGTGCCCTTGAACTCTTCGTAGATCACTTCGTCCATCTTCGAGCCGGTTTCGACCAGCGCCGTAGCGATGATGGTCAGCGAACCGCCTTCCTCGATGTTACGCGCGGCGCCGAAGAAGCGCTTCGGCTTCTCCAGGGCGTGGGCGTCGACACCACCGGTCAGTACCTTGCCGGAGCTCGGGATCACGGTGTTGTAGGCACGCGCCAGACGGGTGATGGAGTCCAGCAGGATGACCACATCCTTCTTGTGCTCGACCAGGCGCTTGGCCTTCTCGATTACCATTTCGGCAACCTGCACGTGGCGGGTTGGCGGCTCGTCGAAGGTGGAGGCAACCACTTCGCCGCGCACGGTGCGCTGCATTTCGGTCACTTCTTCCGGGCGCTCGTCGATCAGCAGGACGATCAAGTGGCACTCGGGGTTGTTACGGGTGATGTTGGCCGCGATGTTCTGCAGCATGATCGTCTTGCCCGCTTTCGGCGGAGCAACGATCAGGCCACGCTGACCTTTGCCGATCGGGGCGCACAGGTCGATGACGCGCCCGGTCAGGTCTTCGGTGGAGCCGTTACCGGCTTCCATCTTCAGGCGCTTGTTCGGGAACAGCGGCGTCAGGTTTTCGAACAGGATCTTGTTCTTCGCGTTTTCCGGGCGGTCGAAGTTGATGGTGTCGACCTTCAGCAGGGCGAAGTAACGCTCCCCTTCCTTCGGCGGGCGGATCTTGCCGACGATGGTGTCGCCGGTACGCAGGTTGAAGCGGCGGATCTGGCTGGGCGAGACGTAGATATCGTCAGGGCCGGCCAGGTAGGACGCATCAGCCGAACGCAGGAAACCGAAACCATCCTGGAGAATCTCCAGCACGCCGTCACCCGAGATCTCTTCGCCGCTTTTCGCGTGCTTCTTCAGCAGGGCGAAAATCACGTCCTGTTTGCGCGAACGGGCCATGTTTTCGATGCCCATCTGTTCGGCCATTTCCAAAAGATCGGTAATCGGCTTTTGCTTGAGTTCAGTCAGGTTCATAAGGGGAATGACGTAATCATGTAAGAAGGGAGAATTAAGCTTCTGGCTTAATGAGGCCGCGCCGCTAGATGGCGACAAGATCGCGTACTGATTCGAATTAGGGATGCTTCGGCGACGGCGTGTAGAGGGCACTGGAGAAGCAGTGCGAGGCCGAATGTAACACTTGCTTTTTTCTGCGTCTAGTGGTTTTGCCCTGCCATTTTCAGCTGCAACACACCTGTCTGTAGGAGCGGCCTTGTGCTGCGAAGAGGCCATCAGCCGCAGCGACAACGTCAGCCTTACCGGCCCTTTCGCAGCACAAGGCTGCTCCTACATGGGCAAGACTGCCTTTGCAGAGGCAAAAAAAACCCCGCATCTGCGGGGCTTTTTTTACATCACAGGTGGGCGTCGAGGAACGCGGCCAGCTGCGATTTGGACAGGGCGCCGACCTTGGTGGCTTCGACGTTGCCGTTCTTGAACAGCATAAGCGTCGGGATACCACGCACGCCGTGCTTGGCCGGGGTTTCCTGGTTCTCGTCGATGTTCAGCTTGGCGACGGTCAGCTTGCCCTCGTAGGTGGTAGCGATGTCGTCCAGAACCGGAGCGATCATCTTGCATGGGCCGCACCATTCAGCCCAGTAGTCGACCAGCACCGGGCCTTGAGCCTGCAGTACGTCGGCTTCGAAGCTGGCGTCGGTGACGTGTTTGATTTTGTCGCTCATGGAAATCTCCAAGGTCGTAAGCAATAAAAAACGTTGCCCATCATAGCCGCACCCGTCTCCTACAGGAAGCCGCGGACGATTGAGTGTAACTATAGTTGTGCAAGACGCCACGAATCGAAACTGTCATACAAACGTCATAGCATCGAATGGCACATTGCCTTGCATCAAGGCCAGCTCAACGGCTGTGTACCACGCGTTGGCGACAGCCTGCTATCGTGGCACGATTGCCGGGTTAACGACCGAGAACAACCAGATCATGCCGCATACCATCGCGAAGAACCTGTCCCTGATCGCCGCCATCGACCTTGGCTCCAACAGCTTCCACATGGTCGTGGCCAAGGCCCACCATACCGAAATCCGCATTCTCGAGCGGCTCGGCGAGAAGGTTCAGCTGGCCGCCGGCATCGACGAAGAACGCATGCTCAGTGAAGAGGCAATGGAACGAGGCCTGGATTGCCTCAAGCGCTTTTCCCAACTGATCAACGGCATGCCGGCAGGCTCCGTGCGCATCGTCGGTACCAACGCCTTGCGCGAAGCGCGCAACCGCAACGAATTCATCCAGCGCGCCGAAGCCATCCTTGGCCACCCGGTCGAGGTGATCTCCGGCCGTGAAGAAGCGCGCCTGATCTACCTGGGCGTGTCGCACACCCTGGCCGATACCCCCGGCAAGCGCCTGGTGGCCGATATCGGTGGCGGCAGTACCGAGTTCATCATCGGCCAGCGCTTCGAGCCGCTGCTGCGCGAAAGCCTTCAGATGGGCTGTGTAAGCTTCACCCAGCGCTACTTCCGCGACGGCAAAATAACCCCGGCCCGCTACGCCCAGGCCTACACCGCCGCGCGCCTGGAGCTGATGAGCATCGAGAATGCCCTGCACCGCCTGACCTGGGACGAGGCCATCGGCTCGTCCGGTACCATTCGTGCCATCGGCGCCGCCATCAAGGCAGGCGGCCTGGGCAATGGCGAGGTCAACGCCGAAGGGCTGGCCTGGGTCAAGCGCAAGCTGTTCAAGCTGGGAGAGGTCGACAAGATCGACTTCGAAGGCGTCAAGCCGGACCGCCGCACCATCTTCCCGGCGGGCCTGGCGATTCTCGAAGCGATCTTCGATGCCCTGGAACTGCAGCGCATGGACCACTGCGACGGCGCCCTGCGCGAAGGCGTACTGTTCGACCTGCTGGGCCGCCACCACCACGAAGATGTGCGCGAACGCACCCTGAACTCGCTGATGGAGCGCTACCACGTGGATCAGGGCCAGGCTGCACGCGTCGAGCGCAAGGCATTGCACGCCTTCGACCAGGTGGCCGACGCGTGGGACCTCAAAGACGGGAACTGGCGCGATCTACTGGGCTGGGCGGCGAAAGTGCACGAAATCGGCCTGGATATCGCCCACTACCATTACCACAAGCACGGCGCCTACCTGATCGAGCACTCCGACCTGTCGGGCTTCTCCCGCGAGGACCAGCAGATGATGGCCTTGCTGGTACGCGGCCATCGCCGCAACATCCCAAAGGACAAGATCGCCGAACTGGGCGAGGAAGGAGTCAAGCTGCTGCGCCTGTGCGTGCTGCTGCGCTTCGCCATCCTGTTCCACCACATCCGTGGCAATCAGCAGATGCCGAAGGTCGAGCTCAAGGCTGCCGACAGCAGCCTCGATGTCGCCTTCCCGGAGGGCTGGCTGGAACAGAACCAGCTGACCCAGGCCGACTTCGCCAACGAGGCGGAGTGGCTGGCCCGGGTCGGCTTCGTCCTCAGCGTACGTTGAGGACCGGGTTGCTCAGGCGCTCCAGCAGGGTCGCCTGGGCACTGCGCGGGTTCTGGTTGCCGGTCGGCGTGCTGCGCACATAGCGCCCGTCCGGCTGCAGGGTCCAGGCGTGGGTGTTATCGGTCAGGTAGCCTTCCAGCTCCTTCTTCACCCGCAGCAACAGCTTCTTGCCTTCCACCGGGAAGCAGGTTTCGACGCGCTTGTCGAGGTTGCGCTCCATCCAGTCGGCACTGGACAGGTAGATCTGCTCTTCGCCGCCATTGAGGAAGTAGAACACCCGCGTGTGCTCGAGGAAGCGGCCGATGATCGAGCGCACCTGAATGTTGTGCGAAACCCCCGGAATGCCTGGGCGCAGGCAGCACATGCCACGCACCACCAGGTCGATCTTCACGCCCGACTGGCTGGCCTTGTACAGCGCCTTGATGACCTTCGCATCGGTCAGCGAGTTGAACTTGGCGATGATATGCGCCGGCTTGCCTTCGAGGGCAAACTGGGTTTCCCGCGCGATCATGTCGAGCATGCCCTTCTTCAGGGTGAACGGCGCATGCAGCAGCTTCTTCATGCGCAGGGTCTTGCCCATGCCGATCAACTGGCTGAACAGCTTGCCGACGTCCTCGGTGAGGGCGTCGTCGGAGGTCAGCAGGCTGTAGTCGGTGTACAGGCGGGCGTTGCCGGCGTGGTAGTTACCAGTGCCCAGGTGCGCATAACGCACGATCTCGCCCTGCTCGCGGCGCAGGATCAGCATCATCTTGGCGTGGGTCTTGAAGCCGACCACGCCGTAGATCACCACCGCACCGGCCGCTTGCAGGCGGCTGGCCATCTGCAGGTTGGACTCTTCGTCGAAGCGCGCCCGCAACTCGATCACCGCAGTGACCTCCTTGCCGTTACGCGCCGCGTCCACCAGCGCATCGACGATTTCCGAGTTGGCCCCGGAACGGTACAGGGTCTGGCGCACGGCAAGCACGTGCGGGTCCTTGGCGGCCTGGCGCAGCAGGTCGATCACCGGGGTGAAGGACTCGAACGGGTGCATCAGCAGGATATCCTGCTTGCCGATCACGCTGAATATGTTGTCGGCGTTCTGCAGCAGCTTGGGGATCGCCGGGGTGAACGGCGTGTACTGCAGCTCGGGGTGGCTGTCCAGGCCGGTGATGCTGAACAGGCGGGTAAGGTTGACCGGGCCGTTGACCTGGTAAAGCTCGCTTTCGCTGAGGCTGAACTGTTTGAGCAAGTAGTCCGACAGGTGTTTCGGGCAGGTGTCGGCCACCTCCAGGCGAACGGCGTCACCGTAGCGGCGCGAGAACAGCTCGCCGCGCAGGGCGCGGGCCAAGTCATCGACCTCTTCGGAGTCCAGCGCCAAGTCGGCGTTACGGGTCAGGCGGAACTGGTAGCAGCCCTTCACCTTCATGCCCTGGAACAGGTCGTCGGCGTGCGCGTGGATCATCGACGACAGGAACACATAGTTGGCGCCCGGCCCACCCACCTCTTCCGGCACCCGGATGACCCGCGGCAGCAGGCGCGGGGCCGGGATGATCGCCAGGCCCGAATCGCGGCCGAAGGCGTCGACACCCTCGAGCTCGACGATGAAGTTGAGACTCTTGTTCACCAGCAGCGGGAACGGGTGGGTCGGGTCGAGGCCGATCGGGGTGATGATCGGGGCGATTTCGTCGCGGAAGTAGCGGCGCACCCAGGTCTTGAGCTTGGGCGTCCAGTAACGCCGGCGGATGAAGCGGATATGGTGCTTTTCCAGCTCGGGCAGCAGCACGTCGTTGAGGATCGCGTACTGGCGCTCCACTTCGCTGTGCACCAGGTCGCTGATACGCGCCAGCGCCTGGTGCGGCTGCAGGCCGTCGGCACCGGCCTGTTCACGGGCAAAGTTAATCTGCTTCTTCAGGCCGGCGACGCGGATCTCGAAGAATTCGTCGAGGTTGCTAGAGAAGATCAACAGGAACTTGAGGCGTTCGAGCAGCGGGTAGTTCTCGTCCAGCGCCTGCTCCAGCACACGGATATTGAACTGCAGCTGCGAGAGTTCGCGATGAATGTACAGGCTGCTGTCGTCCAGGCCTGGGATGACGATCGCCGGGGCCGGCGCAGGGGCCGGGGCCGCAGTCTCTGCCACCGGTTCGGCAGGCAGGGGCGCTGGCGGCAGGTCTGGCGGGGTCTGCACCATCTCTTCGGGGAGTTCCTGAGCATCCTTGATCGCGACAGGGGTTAGCACTTCATTATTCATCTGGCGTTCCTGAGGACGTTAACGCCCTATCATCTATTGAGCGGCAAGATAAGCGCCCATTATGACGCCTGTGTTACACGCCAGGGCAAGCCGTGGCGCGTGGCTTCTGGCATTCTCCAAGCAGGAATTGTTCATGTCGAGACACATCTGGACACTTTCACGAACGCGCGCGAAGGGGTAGGCTTCGCGTTCATTTCGCCAGCACCTCAGAAAATGCTTCAACAATTCCTGCAGGATTTCGGCTACTTCGCCCTTTTTCTAGGCACCTTCTTCGAAGGCGAGACCATCCTGGTGCTTGCAGGATTCCTTGCGTTCCGCGGTTACATGGACATCAACCTGGTGTGTCTGGTGGCATTTTTCGGCAGCTATGCCGGCGACCAGCTGTGGTACTTCATGGGCCGCCGCCACGGGCGCAGGATCCTGGCGCGCAAGCCACGCTGGCAGGCGATGGGTGACCGGGCGCTGGACCACATCCGTCGCCACCCCGACATCTGGGTACTGAGTTTCCGCTTCGTCTATGGCTTGCGCACGGTCATGCCGGTGGCCATTGGCCTGTCCGGCTACCCGCCACGCCGCTACCTGCTGCTGAATGGTCTTGGCGCTGCCATCTGGGCAGTGGCCCTGGGCGCGGCCGCGTATCACTTCGGCGCCATCCTCGAAGGCCTGCTGGGCAACGTGAAGCGCTACGAGCTATGGGTGCTCGGTGGCCTGTTGGCGCTGGGCGGCCTGTTGTGGCTGCGCCGGCGCTTCCGCACGTTGCGCGCGGAGCGCAAGGCGGCGGGCAAAGCCCAGGCCCCAGAGGCTGAGCAGGCTGTAAGCCACGAGGAACAACCAGGTCGGCGGCACGACCACCGCTAGGCCCAGTGCGCCCGCCAGGTACAGCGCCGGCGCATTCGCCAGCAACCGTACCAACTCCAGGCGCATGGCCCATGGTCGGTTCTCCAGCAGCGCGCCAAGTACGAACAAGCCAAACGCCATCAGCGCCCAGCCAAGTACCAGGGCGGCGGTTGGCACGCGCTCGGCCACCTCCATCAGATAGCTGCCTAGCGCCACGTAACCCACGAATTGCGCCGCCACATAGGCCTGCTGCGCACGGCCCAAGGCAACCTCGAACTTGCGAAACAACGCCAGGTCCTGCTTGGCCTGCGGGTAGCGTGCGGCCACATCGGCCGGGCGCCAGCCGGTGGGCATGAACCAGATGCGCAGCTTGTCCCACAGGCTGTCGGCGCGCCGGGCGTCGTGCCAGAGCTGGGCATAGAACTGCAGGTTGGCCCACAGCGGGTTCCAGCTGGCCAGCGGCGTGGTCACCCCGAACACCACCGGCTCGGCTGGGTCCTCCTCTTTGAAGGTGCCGAACAGACGATCCCAGAGAATGAACACGCCGCCGTAATTTCGATCCAAGTAAGCAGGATTTTGCGCATGGTGGACGCGATGGTTGGATGGCGTGATCAACACCCACTCAAGCCAGCCCAGCTTGGGAATGTGCCGGGTATGCACCCAGAACTGGTACAGCAGGTTGAGCGATGCCACCGTGATGAACACCAGCGGCGGCACACCGAGCAACGCCAGCGGCAGGTAGAACAGCCACGAGAAGATGAACCCACTGCTGGTCTGGCGCAGCGCCGTGGTGAGGTTGTACTCCTCGCTCTGATGATGTACCGAATGCGCAGCCCACAGCACGTTGCGCTCGTGGCCAAGACGATGCAGCCAGTAGTAGCAGAAGTCGTACAGGACAAAGGCCAGCAACCACACCCACCAGGCCTGCGGCGGCAGGCGCAGCAACGCCATGTGTTCGAACGCCAGGGCATAGGTCACCAGCCCCACCCCTTTGGTCAGCAACCCGGTACTGGTCGACAGCGCACCGGTGCTGAGGCTGTTGATCGAGTCGGCGAGGGTGAAGTTGCGCTGGCCACGCACACGGTCGGCCAGCAGTTCGACGGCGATCAGCACGAAGAAGAACGGCACGGCCAGCAGGATCAGGTCCATGGGTACGACCTCAGACGTTATCCGCCAAGATTAGGCCGCGCTTGCAGGAATCCCTATGGCTACATCTGCCAAACTAGAGGACATTTAGCGCCTCGACACTGGAGTAAAAAGCATGACAAAAAAAGTAGCGGTGATTCTTTCCGGCTGTGGCGTTTATGACGGCGCCGAAATCCACGAAAGCGTGATCACCCTGCTGCGCCTCGACCAGCGTGGTGCGCAGGTGCAGTGCTTCGCGCCGAACATTGCGCAGATGCATGTGATCAACCACCTGACCGGCGAGGAAATGCCCGAATCGCGCAATGTGCTGGTGGAGTCGGCGCGCATTGCCCGCGGCGAGGTCAAGGACATCCGCGAGGCCAAGGCCGAAGACTTCGATGCGCTGATCGTGCCGGGCGGTTTCGGGGCGGCGAAGAACCTGTCCAACTTTGCCGTGGAAGGCGCCAACTGCACCGTTAACCCGGATGTGCTGGCCCTGGCCGAAGCCTTTGCCGACGCCTGCAAGCCGGTCGGCCTGATCTGCATCTCGCCGGCGCTGGCGGCGAAGATCTACGGGCCAGGCGTGGTCTGCACCATCGGTACCGACGCTGGCACTGCGGCGGCCGTGCAGAAGATGGGTGGCACTCATGAAGAATGCGATGTGCACGATATTGTCGAGGACACCCAGCGCAAGCTGGTGACCACCCCGGCGTACATGGAGGCCAAGTCGATCAGTGAAGCGGCTGGCGGGATCTACAAGCTGGTGGATCGGGTGCTGGAGCTGACGCACGAGTAACTGGTGCAAGATTCAGAATCTGACGCGGTCCCTGTGGGAGCGGCCTTGTGTCGCGAAAGGGCCGCAGCGCGGCCCCGGCAATTTATGCGGCGAAGCTGAAATCCTGGGGCCGCTTCGCGGCCCTTTCGCGACACAAGGCCGCTCCCACACGTCGTGTCCATCCTGCCAGCCGGGTCGCTTCAGGGTTTGGACAACCGGGCGATGATCCGGTCCAGCGCATTGGCAAACGCCTGCTTCTCGCGCTCGCCATAAGGCGCCTGCCCTCCCCCCACCTGGCCCTGCTCGCGCAACTCGGTAAACAAGTTGCGCGCCGCCAGCCGGTCACCCATGTTGCGTTCGTCGAACTCGCGCCCGCGGGGGTCCAGCGCCGCCACGCCCTTTTTCACCAGGCGGTCGGCCAGCGGCACGTCACTGCAGATCACCAACTCACCAGGCACGGCGTGCTCCACCAGGTAATCATCGGCCGCGTCCATGCCGCTGGGCACCACGATCAGGCGCACGATCGCGAACGCCGGCTTGGCCACAGCCTGGCCCGCCACCATCACTACCTCGAACTTGCGCTTGAGGGCGAACTTGACGATCAGATCCTTGGCCGCCTTGGGGCAGGCGTCGGCATCGATCCACACACGCATCGGAAAACCTCGCAATCAGCTGGAGGCCCCCATCATGCCTCAAGCGCTACGAAAGCTGCAGCCCGCCGCCCTCGCGCGCTGGGAAAATGGCGCCAATATTTCAATTGCCGCTTATCCGACCCAGCCACTCAGGCTACACTCGCCACAGCCCCGCTGGCCTGCCCGAGTGCGCAATGAACCACCCCCACGAAATCCGCCCCGACCTGGACGAAGGCATCGACCGCAAGGTCCTGGCGACATTGCGTGCGCGCTTCCTGCGGCTCAACCAGGGCCGGCTGCAGCGGGCCCTGGAGGGCCTGTCGACGCGCCAGCAACAGGTGCTGACACTGCTGCCGCTGCTGTTTCATGTGAACCACCCGCTGCTGCCAGGCTATGTCTCCGGCAGCACCCCTGCCGGCGTATCGGGCTACGAGCCAGGCGCCGATCTTGTAGTCGAGGCACAGCGTCTTGCCCGCTCGTTCACCTACAAGGCCCGTCATGGCAATCCGCCGCGGCCGATCCACGGCCTGTTCCTGATGGGCAGCCTGGGCTCACTGGCCCAAGCCGAGCAAAGCGACATGGACCTGTGGGTTTGCCACGCCCCGGGCATGGCCGATGAGCTGCTGGACGAACTGCGCCGCAAATGCCAGCTGCTTGAGGCATGGGCGGAAAGCCTGGGTGCCGAGGCGCACTTCTTCCTGATCGACACGCAAGGTTTCGCCCAAGGCCAGCGCGAAGGCCAGCTCGGCTCCGACGATTGCGGCACCACCCAGCACTATCTGCTGCTGGACGAGTTCTACCGCACCACTATCTGGCTGGCCGGGCGCACGCCACTGTGGTGGCTGGTGCCGGTCTACCAGGAACACGATTACCACACCTATACCCAGACCCTGCTGTCCAAGCGTTTCATCCGCAGCCAGGACGCCCTCGATCTCGGCAACCTGGCGCACATCCCGCCCGGCGAGTTCGTCGGCGCCGGCTTGTGGCAGCTGTTCAAAGGCATCGACTCGCCCTACAAGTCGCTGCTCAAGCTGCTGCTGACCGAGGCCTATGCCAGCGAGCACCCCACCGTTCGCTGCCTGAGCCTGGACTACAAGCAGGCAGTGTTCGCCAACCAGCTAGACCTCGACGAGCTGGACCCCTACGTGATGGTGTACCGGCGCATCGAGCGCTACCTGCTGCAGCGTGGCGAACACGCGCGCCTGGAGCTGGTGCGGCGCAGCCTGTACCTGAAGGTGAACAAGAAACTCAGCGACCCGACCCGGGCCAATGGCTGGCAACGCCGGCTGTTGCAGCGCCTGGCCGACGAATGGGGTTGGGACGAGCGCCAGCTGGCCCTGCTGGACAGTCGCAATCAATGGAAGGTGCAGCAGGTTGCCATCGAGCGCCGTGAACTGGTGGCCGAACTGAACCATAGCTACCGATTTCTCAGCCAGTTCGCTCGCACCCAGAACGCCAGCAGCCGCGCCGACCAACGCGATCTCAATGTGCTGGGCCGGCGCCTTTACGCCGCCTTCGAGCGCCGCGCCGGCAAGGTCGAAGTCATCAACCCCGGTATCGCCCCGGACCTGGCCGAAGGCACCCTGACCCTGGTACAAGCGCCTAATCGCAAGGAGCCCGGCAGCCATCACTGGGAGCTGTACACCGGCAACCTGAGCCCCCATGAGGTGGACCACTTCAGCCCGCTCAAACGCTGCCGCGAGGTGCTCGAGTTGCTGACCTGGGCTTATCGCAACGGAGTGATCGACAGCAGCACGCGCCTGGCGCTGCACCCGGGTGTCAGCGACCTCAGCGAATTCGAGCTATTCAACCTGATCGGCTGCCTGCAGCAGAGCATTCCCCTGCCCTTGCCGACCGTCAGCGAGGTGCGCTTGTTGCAGCCGAGCGTTGCCGACGAGGTGCTGTTGCTGGTCAACGTCGCCATCGACCCGCTGCGCCACCACCGCGACCTGAACATCCTGATGACCACCGAGCGCACCGACTCTTTGAGCTACGCAGGCGTGCGCGAAAACCTGGTCCTGACCCTGGACCAGGTCATCCTCAACAGCTGGAACGAAGTACTGGTCCAGCACTATGACGGCGAGCACGCACTGGTGCGCTGCCTGCGCGACTTTCTCAACAGCCCCGTGCCGCGCGGACACCGGCCGAAGGTGCGGGTGCGTTGCTTCTGCCAGAGCCGCGCCCAGGCCATAGGCCAACGCGTGGAGGAAATATTCGACACCGTACAACTGCTGCTGGACCAGGGCCTGAACCACCGCTACCTGCTTCAGGTGGCCCAGCACACCCATGTGCTGGAGCTGATGGCCGGGCATGTCGGCCTCACTACCTTGGCCGAGCACGAGGCACTGCTGGACCACCTGGGCGAAGAGCGTAGCGCCTACAGCCCGCTGTACCTGGATGCCAACGCCCTGCAGGACCACGACCTGCACCTGGTGCTGGAGCAGGGCCGGCCGGCCTGCATCCAGGTGTTCTACCGCCTGCAGGGTGGCTGGGCCGAGTTGTACGTGCTGGATGAATACAATGCCCTGTGGCAGCAACGCCTGCCGCTGCACGACGAAGCTCACTTGCTGTTGCCGCTGCAGCGTTTTCTGCGCTCGGTGGTGATGCGCCGTGATGCCCGGCTACCGCTGGACACCCAGCGCGCGGCTTCACTGGACATCCACTACGCGCAACTGTTGCCTTCCGGGCCAGGCAAGGCGCGCAGCATCGAGCCGCGCCAGGCGCCGGTCGAGGGTAGCGACCAGCCTTACTATGAGGTGCAGGCGATCATCCAGGCCGGGGTGGCAGGCGCGGCGCACGTGACGCTGTATTGCGACCAGCAGGAGTTTTCCGAACTGGAGCATGGTGAGCAGTTGTATGCGGTGGTGGCCCGGCAGATCATCGGGCAGCGACGTGGTGCAGGGCAGTACCGCTGCTACATCACGGACCTGGATTTGTCCGAGTTGCTGGATGACCAGCTGGGGTCGACGCAGCTGTACCTGCGCTACAAGCGGGAGCTGGAGCAGGCTTTGAACGAGGGGTTGGAGCAGGTTTTGGCGCAAGAAGCTTGAATTGCCGGGGGCGCGTTGCGCCCCTTTCGCGACACAAGGCCGCTCCTACAGGGGAATGCGTCATCCTGTCGGAGCGGCCTTGTGTCGCGATGGGCCGCAAAGCGGCCCCCCTGGCCCTTACAGGTCGAAATCGCCCGCCGCTTCCGGCTGGTATTCCACTTCCAGCAGCTTCAGCTTGAGGGTCTTGCCCCCAGGGGCCGGCCAGTCGATCTGCGCGCCCACCGACAACCCCAGCAAGGCGCAACCGATCGGCGCCAGGATCGAGACCTTACCTTCCGGCCCGGCATCCTTCGGGTATACCAGGGTCAGGTGGTAGTCCTTGCCGCTGGCTTCCTCACGGCAGTGCACGCGCGAGTTCATGGTCACCACGCCAGCCGGGACTTCCTCGTGACCGACCACCTGCTCGGCGCGGTCCAGCTCGCCCTGCAGGGCGAGCACACCCGGCGTACTCTCGTCGAGGCTGTCGATCAGACGCTCCAGACGTTGTACGTCCAATCGGGTGAGGATGAGGGAAGGCTTGGTGCTCATGATCCAGTCAGACTCCTTTGAACAGGCGGTTTTCATCGTGCAGATAAAGCAAAACCCCGCCCAAGGGCGGGGTTTGTGAAGGCTTTGGCGTCACCGACGCAGAACCCGACGTTACCACAGCCGGGTAAATACTCAAGCCCCTGCGATCAGTGTGCCTTAGCCTGGTCGCGCAGGGCCTGGGCCTCGCGGCAAATCTGCCGGCGCCGTTCGTCATCGGCCGAACGCCATTCACGGATATGCTCGACATGCCGGTGGCAACCTGTGCACACCCGCTGTTCGTCCAGCCGGCAAACGCTGATGCACGGCGACGGCACGGCGGGGCTGACGTTGCTGTAGAGCGGTTTGGGCGGCCGGGCCTGGGTACTGCTCATGTCAGATCTCGTCGAAGTCCAGCTTCTCGCCGGCCCGCTCCCAGACGATGCGCTCGAGCATTTCGCCCAGCAGCTCCTCGCTCTTCTCGCACACCCACTTGCCGCTTTCTTCGTCGTAGTCGAAGTGGAAACCGCCGGAACGGTCGGCCAGCCACAGCTGGCGCAGCGGCTCCTGGCGGCTGAAAATCAGCGTGCTGCCATTGTCGAACTTGATGGTCAGGACACCAGCGGAGTTCTCCATGTCCAGGTCCAGGCCGCTCTCGTCGAACAGGTCTTCCAGGGCCTGTTGGGTCGCGTCGACCAGATCATGGAAACGCGCTTCACTCAAACTCATTGCAGGAACCTCGAAATTGGCTGCGTTACAGGCAAGCCCGGCAAGATACGGGCGCTTGCCGCCGAATGCAAAGGTTTAGCCGCTACCTTCACTGGCATGAACTCAAAGCCAGCGCAGTACCTGTGGGAGCGGGCATGCCCGCGAATCAGGCGCCGCGGTGTGTGGCACCGGCTTTGCCGGTGTTCGCGGGCACGCCCGCTCCCACAGGTACTGCGAAAGGGCCCTTGCAGGCGGTAAGAATAGCCCGCCCGGCGGGCCGGCCCTTGCATAGGCAAGCCGTCGGTCGCTCGGTATACTCGGGCGCAATACTGCATATTTCTAAGGATTTCACCCATGAAGCGCCTGATTTCCTCCCTCGCGGCGCTGGTCGCTGTTGCCTGCCTCGTTTCGGCCTGCGGCCAGAAAGGCCCGCTGTATCTGCCAGAAGACGGCGATAACGGCAAAGCGCACAAGTCGCACCAGCACCAGTTAAAAGCCAAGCCGGCCCCGGTACAAGAGCAGCAGCCGGAGCTCGAGCCCGAGCAGTCGCCAGCGCAGTAAGGAAACCAGATGAACGCTTTCAACTACCGCGACGGCGAGCTGTTCGCGGAAGGCGTGGGCCTGTCGGCCATCGCCGAACGCTACGGCACCCCTACCTACGTGTATTCGCGCGCCCACATCGAGGCCCAGTACCGTAGCTACGCCGATGCACTGCAAGGCACCGAGCACCTGGTATGTTTCGCGGTCAAGGCCAACTCCAACCTTGGCGTGCTGAACGTGCTGGCACGCCTGGGCGCAGGCTTTGACATCGTCTCTGGCGGTGAGCTGGAGCGCGTGCTGGCCGCTGGCGGCCGTGCCGACCGCGTGGTGTTCTCCGGTGTCGGCAAGACCCGCGAGGACATGCGCCGTGCCCTGGAAGTCGGCGTGCACTGCTTCAACGTCGAATCCACCGACGAACTGGAGCGCCTGCAGGTAGTGGCCGCCGAGATGGGCAAGGTTGCCCCGGTCTCGCTGCGGGTCAACCCGGACGTCGACGCCGGTACCCACCCGTACATCTCCACCGGCCTGAAAGAGAACAAGTTCGGCATCGCCATCGCCGACGCCGAGGCCATCTACGTGCGGGCCGCGCAGTTGCCGAACCTGGAAGTGGTCGGCGTCGACTGCCACATCGGTTCGCAGCTGACCACCGTCGAGCCTTTCCTCGATGCCCTTGACCGCCTGCTGGTGCTGGTCGACCGCCTGGCCGAGTGCGGCATCCATCTGCGCCACCTGGACCTGGGTGGCGGCGTCGGCGTGCGTTACCGCGATGAGGAGCCGCCGCTGGTGGCCGACTACATCAAGGCGATCCGCGAGCGCGTCGGCGACCGCGACCTAGCCCTGGTGTTCGAGCCGGGCCGCTACATCGTGGCCAACGCCGGCGTCCTGCTGACCCGCGTGGAATACCTCAAGCACACCGAACACAAGGACTTCGCCATCATCGATGCGGCGATGAACGACCTGATCCGCCCGGCCCTGTACCAGGCCTGGATGGGTGTCAGCGCGGTCAAGCCACGCGCAGGCGAAGGCCGTGCCTACGACCTGGTCGGTCCTATCTGCGAGACTGGCGACTTCCTCGGCAAGGACCGCGTGCTGAACCTGGCCGAAGGTGACCTGCTGGCCGTACAGTCCGCGGGCGCCTATGGTTTTGTCATGAGCTCCAACTACAACACCCGTGGCCGTTGCGCTGAAATCCTGGTCGACGGCGACCAGGCCTTCGAAGTACGCCGCCGCGAGACCATCGCCGAATTGTACGCTGGCGAAAGCCTGCTGCCGGAGTAAGCCCATGCTGCTGCGTTTTACCAAGATGCATGGGCTGGGCAACGACTTCATGGTCCTCGACCTGGTCAGCCAGCACGCGCACATCCAGCCCAAGCACGCCAAGCAATGGGGTGACCGCCACACCGGCATCGGCTTCGACCAGTTGCTGATCGTCGAAGCGCCGAACAACCCGGAAGTGGACTTCCGCTACCGCATTTTCAATGCCGACGGCTCCGAGGTCGAGCAGTGCGGCAACGGTGCGCGCTGCTTCGCCCGCTTCGTGCTGGACAAGCGCCTGACCGCGAAAAAGCGCATCCGCGTGGAAACCAAGAGCGGCATCATCGAGCTGGACGTGCAGAACGACGGCCAGATCAGTGTCGACATGGGCCCACCGCGCTTCATCCCTGCCGAAATCCCCTTCGTCGCCGACGAGCAGGCGCTGAACTACCCACTGGAGGTCGACGGCCAGGTGCATTCGATTGCCGCCGTGTCCATGGGTAACCCGCATGCCGTGCTGCGTGTCGACGACGTGCGTACCGCCCCTGTGCATGAGCTGGGCCCGAAGATCGAAAACCACCCACGCTTCCCGCAGCGGGTAAATGCCGGCTTCCTCCAGGTCATCGACCGCCACCGCGCCAACCTGCGGGTGTGGGAACGTGGTGCGGGCGAAACCCAGGCCTGCGGCACCGGCGCCTGCGCCGCCGCCGTGGCGGCGATCAGCCAGGGCTGGATGGACTCCCCGGTATCCCTCGACCTGCCCGGTGGCCGCCTGCACATCGAGTGGGCCGGCCCCGGCAAGCCCGTGCTGATGACTGGCCCAGCCGTACGCGTCTACGAAGGACAGGTTCGTCTCTAAGCGAGTAACCGCCATGACCGATCAGCCCCAGGTTGTACCCCAGCAGTCCGCCGAGCTCGATGCCGAAGCGGTGGTCGCCTACCTGCGCGCCCACCCCACCTTCTTCGCCGAGCACGACGAGTTGCTGATCGAACAACGCATCCCTCACCAGCGTGGCGACAGCGTGTCGCTGGTGGAGCGCCAGCTCAAGTTGCTGCGCGACCGCAACATCGAGATGCGCCACCGCCTGTCGCAACTGATGGACGTGGCCCGCGACAACGATCGGCTTTTCGACAAGACCCGCCGGCTGATCCTCGACCTGCTCGACGCCGGCAGCCTGGAGGAAGTGGTGATGGCAGTCGAAGACAGCCTGCGCCAGGAATTCCAGGTGCCCTTCGTCAGCCTGATCCTGTTCGGCGAAAACGTCGCGCCGGTCGGGCGCTGGGTGAGCAACGCCGAGGCGCAGCAGGCCATCGGTGCCCTGCTGGGTGGCGGCAAGACGGTCAGCGGCAACCTGCGCGAGCACGAGCTGGCCTTCCTGTTCGGTGAAGAACAGCGCCGGGAAGTGGGCTCCAGCGCCGTGGCTGCCCTGGAATACCAGGGCCTGCACGGGGTGCTGGCGATCGGCAGCCGCGACCCGCAACACTACAAGAGCAGCGTCGGCACCTTGTTCCTTGGCTACATTGCCGAGGTGCTTGGCCGCGTTGTGCCACGCGTTACCCAGACCCTGCGCCCGGTACGCTGATGGAACGCCAGCTGGAGGCTTATTGCGCACACCTGCGCAACGAGCGCCAGGTGTCCGAGCACACCCTGCTGGGCTACCGTCGCGACCTCGACAAGGTGGTCGCCTACTGCAAAGAACATGGCATTACCGGTTGGGAGGCGCTGCAGATCCAGCAGCTACGCCAACTGATCGCCCGCCAGCACCACCACGGCCAGTCCTCGCGCAGCCTGGCCCGGCTGCTGTCGGCGGTGCGTGGCCTGTACCGCTACCTGAACCGCGAAGGCCTGTGCCAGCACGACCCGGCCAGCGGCCTGAGCCCGCCCAAGGGCGAACGCCGGCTGCCCAAGGTGCTGGACACCGACCGCGCCCTGCAACTGCTGGATGGCGGTGTCGACGATGACTTCATCGCCCGTCGTGACCAGGCCATCCTCGAACTGTTCTATTCGTCGGGCCTGCGCCTGTCCGAGCTGACCAACCTCGACCTCGATCACCTGGACCTCGCCGCCGGCCTGGTGCAGGTGCTGGGCAAGGGCGGCAAGGCCCGCGTGCTGCCGGTCGGCCGCAAGGCCCGCGAGGCATTGCAGGCCTGGTACCGCCTGCGCGGCATCGGCAACCCGCGCGACCGCGCGGTTTTCATCACCCGCCAAGGCAACCGCATCAGCCCACGGGCCGTTCAGCAACGGGTGAAGGCGGCCGGTGAGCGCGAGCTGGGCCAGCACCTGCACCCGCACATGCTTCGCCATTCCTTCGCCAGCCACGTGCTGGAATCGTCCCAGGACCTGCGCGCGGTGCAGGAGATGCTCGGCCACGCCGACATCGGCACCACGCAGATCTACACCCACCTGGACTTCCAGCACCTGGCCGCGGTGTACGACAGCGCCCACCCTCGGGCCAAACGCAGCAAAGGCACAGACTCATGAGCATCAAGCTGATCACCTTCGACCTCGACGACACCCTGTGGGATACCGCGCCGGTGATTGCCAGCGCGGAAGTCGTGCTGCGCGACTGGCTCGAAGCCAACGCCCCGATCCTTGGCGGCGTACCGGTGGAGCACCTGTTCGCCATTCGCGAGCGCCTGGTACAAGCCGAACCCGGCCTGAAGCACCGTATCAGCGCCCTGCGTCGACGGGTGCTGTTTCATGCCCTGGAAGAAGTCGGCTACAGCGAAAAACATGCGCAGGAGCTGGCCAACGAAGGTTTCGAAGTATTCCTGCATGCCCGCCACCAGGTGGAGATTTTCCCGGAGGTGCAGCCGGTGCTGGAGATCCTGCGCCATCACTACACCTTGGGCGTGGTCACCAACGGCAATGCCGACGTAAGCCGGCTGGGGCTGGCGGACTATTTCCGCTTTGCCCTGTGTGCCGAAGACCTCGGCATCGGCAAGCCGGACCCGGCGCCGTTCCTCGAAGCCCTGCGCCGCGGTGACGTGGAGGCCAGCGCAGCGGTGCACATCGGTGACCACCCGGGCGATGACATTGCCGGCGCCCAGCGCGCCGGGCTGCGGGCGGTGTGGTTCAACCCCCAGGGCAAGGCGTGGGTAGGCGAACAGGCGCCTGATGCCGAGATCCAGCGCCTGTCGCAGTTACCCGACATCCTCGCGCGCTGGCGCTGACAGGCGCCGCTTCGCGGCCCATTCGCGGGCACGCCCGCTCCCACAGGTTTACTGCCCTCTCAGCTTCTGCGCGATCCCAGTGGGAGCGGGCGAGCCCGCGAAGAGGCCGGTACAGGCAACACAAAACAGACAGGCACAAAAAAGCCCGCAGCGACGGCGGGCTTTTTTTCGATCAGCCACTCAGATAGGGCGGCTGCCGTACTTGTTGTCCGGCTTCTTGGGCGGATCGGCGACCACGTTGGCCTCGACTTCCTGAACCTTGCCGCCGCGAGCAAGGAACTCTTCCATGGCCTTGGCCAGGGCGTCACGCTCCTTCTGCTTGGCTTCCATGCTCGGCATCTCGTCTACCGAGACCGCGGCCTTGGATTTGCCCTTGGCAGCGGGTGCCGGGCTGCTGTCGTCATCGCCAGCGTCTTCGGCACCATCATCAGCTGCCGCTTCGAGGCCTTCATCGCCCTCGTCTTCGTCGCCTACTTCGAGGTCATCATTTTCCAGATCGTCGTCGCTCATGTTCTACCTCATGACTTGCGAAAAGCAGGTTAGTTATAGACCAGTGCAGCCGTAGACCGGCAGCCACCAGTGAAAATTCAACTGGCCGTGGGTTAGGCCACTGCCCTAGGGTCGGCGCTCCTGATGGGAGGCGGCACCCAGCAGACCCTGCTCCTGGCAGGACCTGACAAATCCTTTAGCCCCTGCTGGCCACACGCTATTGGCAAGCCTAGCAAAGGCTGGCGAAGCGTGTGGACTACTCGTCAAACACCCTTCGGCGCGCATTCTAGCGCGCCAGCAGAAAAAGCAAAGCACCATGAATGCTCTGCGTTTTGTAAGATTTCCGCCTACGTCGCGAACGTGTCGGATAAACCGTTTGCCGTGCGGGAAATGCTAAAAATCTGGCAAAAAAAATGCCCGGCAAGCCGGGCAAGTTTTTACCGCGTCGCAGTTACAGGTTGTAGCCGCGCTCGTTGTGCTGAGCCAGGTCGAGGCCGACCGACTCTTCTTCTTCGCTTGCCCGCAGGCCCATCACCACATCAAGCACCTTGAGAATCACGTAGGTGACGATGGCGGTGTAGACCACGGTGAAGATCACGCCCTTGGCCTGGATCCAGACTTGCATGCCGATGTCGGTGACGGTACCGAAGCCGCCCAGCGCCGGAGCTGCGAACACACCGGTGAGGATGGCGCCGACGATACCGCCGATGCCGTGCACGCCGAAGGCGTCCAGCGAGTCGTCATAGCCCAGCTTGCGCTTGAGGCTGGTGGCGCAGAAGTAGCAGACCACACCCGAGACCAGGCCGATCACCAGGGCACCCATGGGGCCTACGGTACCGGCAGCCGGGGTGATGGCGACCAGGCCGGCGACCACACCCGAAGCAATGCCCAGGGCACTCGGTTTTCCGTGACCGATCCACTCGGCGAACATCCAGCCCAGGGCCGCGGCGGCGGTGGCGATCTGGGTCACCAGCATGGCCATGCCGGCGGTGCCGTTGGCAGCCGCGGCAGAGCCTGCGTTGAAGCCGAACCAGCCGACCCACAGCATGGCCGCGCCCATCAGGGTATAGCCCAGGTTGTGCGGAGCCATCGGGGTGGTCGGGTAGCCCTTGCGCTTGCCCAGCACCAGGCAGCAGACCAGGCCAGCGATACCGGCGTTGATGTGCACCACGGTGCCGCCAGCGAAGTCAAGCACGCCCCAGTCCCACATCAGTGCACCGTCACCGCTCCAGACCATGTGCGCGATCGGCGCGTAGACCAGGGTGAACCAGATGCCCATGAACACCAGCATCGCGGAGAACTTCATGCGCTCGGCGAACGCACCAACGATCAGCGCCGGGGTGATGATGGCGAAGGTCATCTGGAAGGTGATGAATACCGCTTCAGGGAACAGCGCGGCAGCCGAGGTCAGGTTCGAGGGCGTGACGCCGCTGAGGAACGCCTTGGAGAAGCCACCGACGAAGGAATTGAAGTTGAGCACGCCCTTTTCCATACCGGTGGTATCGAAGGCCATGCTGTAGCCATAGACGACCCAGAGAATGCTCATAAGGCCAGTAATTGCAAAGCACTGCATCATTACCGACAGCACGTTCTTGGAACGCACCATGCCGCCATAGAACAGGGCCAGGCCCGGAATGGTCATGAACAGCACCAGCGCCGTTGCGGTCAGCATCCAGGCGGTGTCGCCGGAATTCAGCGCTGGGGCAGCTTCCTCTGCCAGGGCAAGCCCGGGCATTACGAGGGACAATAGGGCTCCTAGCCCTGCGATCTTACGCAGAGTCATGTTGTTTTCTCCTGGGGCGTTGGGTTTGGTGAGGCTTTGTTGCTGCTTAGATCGCGTCGGTATCGGTTTCGCCGGTACGGATACGGATCGCCTGCTCCAGATTCACCACGAAAATCTTGCCGTCACCGATCTTGCCGGTGTTGGCTGCCTTGGTGATGGCTTCGATTACCCGATCAAGGTCCTTGTCATCGATGGCGACATCGATCTTCACCTTGGGCAGGAAATCGACCACATATTCAGCACCGCGATACAGCTCGGTGTGGCCCTTCTGCCGACCGAAACCTTTGACTTCGGTGACGGTGATGCCCTGCACGCCGATTTCCGACAGCGACTCGCGCACGTCGTCCAGCTTGAACGGCTTGATGATGGCTGTGACTAGCTTCATGAAACTCTCTCCCGATTTGGTGGACTTGCCCCAGGAAAACAAACCCGTCTCAAGTCTAAGCGCAGCGGTTGGCTTTGTAACGCGTCGTCGGCATCCGGCTCCGCGTGCGCACTGCCTGGTCACAAGGAACTGCATCAGTGCATGGCTCGCACTGGTCTTTGCAGAAACCTTGCCAGTTCCGTCAAAGCTCGGGAAAACAGGGAGTTATGTGAATCAGTCGGGATTGGCCAGTCGCCAGCATGGGAAACATGCACAATTTCGGTGCGCTTCGACCTGCCGCATCGCTCGAAAAATGTGCAGTTTCAGATGAGCGCTGCTTTCTGTAGGAGCGGCCTTGTGTCGCGATAGGGGAGCGAAGCGCCCCCACGATTTGTGCCTGGATACTGATATCGCTGGGGCCGCTGTGCGGCCCTTTCGCGACACAAGGCCGCTCCTACACGAGCCAGCGACGAGGCCGGATGCTCATGCATGCGTGCTACACTGCCGGCCATTTCCCAGTATCAGTGGACAGCCCCATGCTCGCGCCCAAAGCCCTTCTCGATGCCCTGAGCGACCAGGCATCGCGCCTGTTCAGCAGCGATACCGCCCAGCCCCGCGCCGAACTGGAAAGTCAGTTCAAGGTGCTGATGCAAGGTGCCTTCAGCAAGCTGGACCTGGTCAGCCGCGAAGAATTCGACAGCCAGATGGTCGTACTGGCGCGCACCCGCGCACGCCTGGAGGCCTTGGAAAAACAAGTGGCCGAGCTGGAAGCCCGGCTGAACCCGACCCCACAGGATGAGTGAATGCAACCCTCCAGCGCATACCCGGTACTGTTGTTTTCCTACGGCACCTTGCAGGACAAGGCCGTGCAGCTCACCAACTTCGGCCGCGAACTGAGCGGCCAGGCCGACCGCATGCTGGGCTACCGCCAGGACTGGGTCGAGATCACCGACCCGGCCGTGCTGGCAGCCAGCGGCAAGTCCCATCACCCTATCGTCGCTCCCAGCAGCCAGGCAGACGACAGCGTGGCCGGCATGGTCTTCCAGATCAGCGAAGAAGAGCTGGCAGCGGCGGATCGCTATGAAGTCGCTGACTACAAGCGCGTGGCCGTAACGCTCGCATCGGGCCTGACCGCCTGGGTTTATGTACGCGCCTGAGCCCTTCCGGCGCACAGCAGGCACGAACCCGACGGGTTGACAATGCAGGGGAAACCCCTGCCTGAAAAACCAGGACGCACACTTCTTTCGCCGGCCCGGGCCGTGCTCGCTATTCTTGCAAAGCCGCAGGAAGCGGCCCTCTTCAGCGACAACGGAGCGTCCATGTCCCTAGCCCTCGTCCACAGCCGCGCCCAGGTGGGCGTGCAGGCACCGGCGGTCAGCGTCGAAACCCACCTGGCCAACGGCTTGCCCCATCTCACGCTGGTCGGTCTGCCGGAAACCACGGTCAAAGAGAGCAAGGACCGGGTACGCAGCGCCATCGTCAACTCCGGTTTGAACTACCCGCAGCGGCGCATCACCCAGAACCTCGCCCCCGCCGACCTGCCCAAGGATGGCGGGCGCTATGACCTGGCAATTGCCCTGGGTATCCTCGCCGCCGATGGCCAGGTACCAACGGCCACCCTTGCCGAGGTCGAATGCCTGGGCGAACTGGCGCTGTCTGGCAAGTTGCGCCCGGTGCAGGGCGTGTTGCCCGCAGCACTGGCGGCACGCGAAGCAGGCCGGGCGCTGGTGGTGCCGCGGGAGAATGCCGAGGAAGCCAGCCTGGCAGGCGGGCTGGTGGTGTATGCGGTGGGGCACCTGCTGGAACTGGTCGCCCACCTGAACGGCCAGGTGCCATTGCCACCGTATGCCGCCAACGGCCTGATCCTGCAGCAACGTCCGTACCCGGACCTGAGCGAAGTGCAGGGCCAACTGGCGGCCAAGCGTGCGCTGCTGCTAGCGGCGGCCGGGGCGCACAACCTTTTGTTCACCGGGCCTCCCGGTACCGGCAAGACCTTGCTTGCCAGCCGCTTGCCGGGGCTGCTGCCACCACTGGACGAGCACGAAGCACTGGAAGTGGCGGCGATACAGTCGGTCAGCGGCCATACGCCACTGAGCAGCTGGCCGCAGCGGCCCTTCCGCCATCCGCATCACTCCGCCTCCGGCCCGGCACTGGTCGGCGGCAGCTGGGACAAAACGAAATCAGTGAGAATCGAACGATTATTCTGAGACGCCTGAGCCCCTAAAAACCACTCCTGAAAGGTCCAGTTCCAAGACTTGGTGCCGATAGGGAACTAAGACTAACTAAATAGGAGGAAGGTCTATGGCTTACGAATCGAGGGATGTCCGGGCGCACAACGAGGCTCAAAAAGCAGGTATCCGCACTACAGGGATGGATATCGTTGACCCTTCACATGTGCTTTCGACCCTGCTCTGCCCACGCACTCCGGACACCGATGAGCCAGCCAAACTTCTTGCGCAAGCAATTGAGGCTTCGGACAGATTCACTGCCAATACCACCGTTTGCTTAGAGGTTGAAGGGCCGCTACCCATCCCCTCCTACGTCAAGGACGCTCTGGAAAACCTTAATGGATATCCAGTCAAGCTAATTGTCGTATGCGATGGAGCAACAACACATGCGCCCGGTCCGCTTCTCGATCCCGATTTTTGTCAAAAAGTGAAAGACACAAGCCCAGGCGGTACCTTGTGGCACCCGATTGCCAAACAACCGGTTTGGGGCTGATAACGGTCTCGATCTGAATGCAAATCGGGCTCAGCAGGCGGTGTTTCTTTATCCTCGAGGATTACTAGATACACCGCCGTGTGACGCCCGAATCAGCGGTGCCATAGCTTCAATCATGAGCGCCAGAGTCTGTGCCCCTTCCTCCGTGCCGTCCCAAGCATGGCCAAGCGCCTGCCGAATCGCAGGATGCTGAGTTAGATTTGCTATGTCATGAATTATGCCAATATTGGCATAAGACAACGCTTTCTCGACGGCAGGCGTCAGGGTCTTAATGTGGCCGCTAAGAAACTTGGAAATCGTATATTGAGGCACACCACAGCGCCTGGAATACTCATTATCAGAGATCCCTAGCTCTGTGATATAACGCCGTAGCTGACTGCGTGCAGTGATCACTTCGACGGATGGTGATATTGCGATTCTTGGCATAGGTCAGTACGATATCAAGCACAAGCCACGGCAACAAGCTCTCAGTCACTTGGAGGTGTAAGAGAGATGCGAACGACTGAATCAGTGAAGCGCTACCGCGCGGTTCTCGATACTCGAGCCCGATTAGGTCAAATCCTGACCCCTCAGCCTATGGCTGATGCGGTGGTACGCCTGCTGGGTGCTCGTGGTGGTGATTGGCTGGAACTTGGCTCGGGATCTGGACGCCTGGCCCAGGCTGTTCATAGCGCGGTTCAGCCGGCAAGCTATTTGGGTGTCGAGCTCGAACAAGTAATGATCGACGCCTGTCCACAACTAAGCGGTGTCCGCTACGTCAAACGCGATGTGCTCTCTGTCGCAGCGCTTGGTAAAACACTGGGTGATGCTCGGTTTGACCATGTGATTGGCAACCCCCCATACGGTGTTCAGGATCTGCCGGCCAAGGCTCGCAAGCGCCTTCTGAGTTTTTGCCCCGACCTTGATATTCAGCAAGCATGGGCACCGGTCGACCTTTACTTTGTCATGGAGTCGTTAGCGAGGCTCAAGTCTGTGGGCTCTGCCGCCTTCATCGTGGGCGCCGACATTCCTTGTGCCGTTCAAAGCCGCCCCTTCCGCAAGCAGTTGCTCGAAACCGCCAGCGAGATTGAATGCTACGAGTTACCTCGATTCGCTTTCGGCTGGCAGGTGGAGGTTCAGGCCTATGTCCTATTGATCCGCTTCGGCCGCAAGCGTGCTCGCCACGTTTCGCTGGGCCAGCTCGATGACAACTTCCAACTGATCGCTCAACGCAAAATCAGCACCGAGCAGGCGATTGAGAGCATGGATTCAGGTCACCACGAATTTGGTGAAATGGACTCAGCGCTTAGACGCGCCCGCGGGTGCGTCACAATGAGGGATCTGAACGTATCCATCGTTCGCGGTAGTCGAACCCGCAACCAATTCGCACAGCTCGGTGTACAGCACTTTCACACCTCAGACTTCCCCAAGTCCGGCATGGAGATCGCCTTTGAAAGCACGTCGCTTCCTGGCTATCAACATGCAACTGCCGGCGACATCCTTCTTCCGCGGGTCGGTACACGCTGCATTGAGCGCAAGGCTGTAGTGGTGAGTGGCGAGAGTCCGTACTCTGACTCAGTGTTTCGAGTAAGAGCGCCGGCAGAACACCAGGAACGCGTTGTGCGATGGATCACCAGTCCCGAGTGCTCGATCTGGCGTCGAGGCGCAGCCCGAGGAGCCTGCGCGAAACATCTGACAGTCGCTACGCTTCTGGAAATGCCCGTTCCACTGTGAGCTGAGCAAGTCACGCAAGCTGCTGAGCGCGCTCACCAGGGCGCTCTATCTGTAAGAATGAACTGGGAGCGAGAGCACATGCATACCCTGTTGCTAGGGAATGGTGTTAACAGGGCCGCCCTTCAGAAGGACTGGACGCAGATCCTGCGCGAGCTCGCCGCACAGTTTAAGGCTGACGAGCTAATCCACCATCTGAACAATAAGCCCCTGTCGATGATCATCGAAGAGCTCTGCGCTCGATCAGAGGGCGTATTTCGGCATAACGAACACGCCGTAAAAGTGGCATTTGCCAAGCTGCTCGAACAGATCACTCCCATCGAAGCTCACCGGAAAATTTGCGAGCCATTCGAGGTGATCCTCACCACGAATTATGATTTCACCATCGAAGAAGCCTTCGTTGGGCCGCTCTATAGTCCGGCATTCATTTTCCCCGAGTCCCGATACAGCCTGTTCCGCCGCTATCAAGCAGGCGCCAAACAGGTGTGGCACATTCACGGTGACTCAGACAGACCCGGTTCTATGGTCTTGGGGTACGACCAGTACGCGGGCAGCCTGCAAAAAATCCGCAACTACGTCACCGAAGGAGTGGATATCAAGAAGCTTGGCTACCGCCTGGCCTCCCCGGTAAAAAACGGCAACCTCGACTTCACCTCTAATCGAGAGATCTACTCCTGGGTCGACCATTTCCTCAGAGATCACCTGCACATCGTAGGGCTGGGAATGGACTTTACCGAAATCGATCTTTGGTGGTTGCTGCTCCATAAACGTCGACGACTTCATCAAACGGGCAAGGTCTTCTACTACCAGGCAGGTATCACACCTAGCGAAGACACGCCCGTCACCTCGCTGATGAAGTCACTCAACGTGGAAGTTGTGCCTATTGTCGAAGACAGTTACGTCAACTGCTATCTGCGCATCGCCGATGAGATCACCCATCGGATCAAGACATACCCCGAGCTGATGCCCATCCCTGCACGCACCATGGATGAATACAGCTACCCAACGACCCGCGCCCCTCGGCAGAGAGAGAAGCAAGGAAACTTTGGGTTCCCAGTAACGCCCGACGATTTGAAGCGCCTCAAGAGCCGTCGCTCCTAGTCCATTTCCACCTCGTACCAGTGCATGCATTGCACACCCTGAGTTCGACCCGGTTTGCGCCTGGGATGGTCAAACAAGACTCTAGCCTTGCGCTGGGCCGCGCAGTACAGAGCAGCCCCGATGGCCATCGGTTTGGTCCCAAAGGGGCAGATCGCCAAGCGATTGCATTCACTTTTCGAGGTCAATGCTGCATTGGCCGTTATGAGCAAATCGTAGGCGGCCTTGGGGTTATTCGCACCACAGTATTTAACGGTCGCGGCAGACGTTTCCAATAGCCGGCTGTTAGCCATGAAGGCCTCAAGATCCCAGGTTGCCTGGAAGGGCGGGATGCCGAAAATGATGGTCACCTTCCGAACGAACTGGCCATCATCATCATTGAGCTTCTGAGTGAGCCTGCCGCCTTCGAACCCCAAAAAAGCTACTAGGTGCACAGCGTCGTTCGCGGTGAGCATACCCATGAATGGCGGAATTGGCTCCCGTGAAAAGCCGGTACTTAGGTCAAACGCTGCACCGTTGACTGCTCCCGCCTCAGGGGACCGGCGCACATACTCCCGCGGCTCGACGTATAAGAAACCAACCCGTGGTCGCTTATTCGTGAACGTGTAGGCATACAGCAGCAGAGCAATCTCCGAGAAGTCCAAAGACGTAGCATCTACAACGACTGATGCAGCCTTGAAGTCTCGGCTGAAATCTTCCAGCCCAGAGTCATTGGCACGGTACTGCTTCTCGCCAGCGTGCAGCACCCGGGACTCAGGATCGTAACGCAATTGAACATTCCGGCGCGCCAAGAGCTTGGAACGCGCCATGGAGTACTCCGTACGATCATCCAATTTCTCGACGCCCGTGAACGCAATGTCCATCTTGGCCAAGCCGTCGAGCCCAGCCTCGTCGATAAGGTCTTGTCTGATAAAGCGCACGTTAACCTCAGAACAGGGAGCCAGTGATTTTGGCGGTGGCCTCGTCGTCCTGTGAATCGACGAGCTGCTTTACCAGAGACTCGAACTGCGAGTCCGATTGAGTGAGCATGATGTCGAGCTGTGCGGCTGTTAGCGTGATTTTACGCCGCTTCCTGTAGCTGATCTTGAAGTGCGGTGCATAGATGGCATTCAGTACCAGCTCAAATTGAGCCGCATCGACCTCGGCTTTGTTCTTGGTATCCTTGGTTTCCCAAAGCACTGACCAGATTTTCGCTTCACGCAGAATCGTCTTGGCCGGCTCAGCGAGTCGCGTTGCATCAGCCTCGTTGATGGAGAAGTGATTGATTTCCGGCTCACTCTGGCTGCGACGCCTGTTGAACGCCTCAAAAAGCCCACCCAGACGTCGGGCAAAATCAAGCAGCCGATAACCATGTGGGCCTAGCTGCATGATGTCTTCGAACATGGCATCCGAGACCTGCTTAGCAGCGATCGCCTGATTATCATGGTCAACGCACAAAGGCTCACCGATATCGTCAGCTGACTTTCGCTGATAGGCCAAAAGTAGCGTGCTGTGACAGAGCTCCTGGAAGAAGCGCAGGTTCGGTGCTGCGATCTTGCAAAAGCGCGAGAAGCCCGAATAGAGGATGTTCGGTCTTCGGGGGAGCCCAGCATAGAGATGGAATAGACAACCATAGAGGTTGTTGTCCACCCAGCCTCCCGGCTTGTAAAACACATCCGTCCTAGACCGACCGCTTTCCAGCAGTTGCTTGAACAGGTTCAACGCATCCTTGCCAGACTGGGTTTTGCGATTGAGGATCGCACCGAGCACGATGCTGGCTTCAGGGACTTTATCATTGATCAGGTCTTCTGCCCGTGTGTTGCCATCTAAACCTTGAAACTCGAGACCCTTCTTGATCATCTCTGCGATGCGCCGGCGAAGAGGTAGGTCCGTCAGCGCCAAGCGCGCGATTTCGGGCGCATTGAGTTCCGGCAGGATCTGCTTCACACAGTTGATCACATCCTGCCGGTAACCCTCCGTCAGCCGGTATGGCAAATGCCTGGGGTCATGAAGCAACTCAGGCTTGAAAGATGGACAAGAGACCACCCCGTTCGCTTGGTAGATTCGGAACAGGAAGAGCTCCGCAGCCAAGACTTCGAAGTCATTGTCTTTGACCAGATTGGACTCAAGATCAATGGTACGGATGTCATGAATCTCGACGATTCGCTCCTCACTACTGGTCTTGAGATCAGTTACTGCATCACGTTTGTGAGCGATATGGACTGCAATCCGTTGGCTAGGATGCTTGATCGCATCACAGACAATTTCTTGTTGCCGAGGCAGCAGGTTCTCGAACTCATCAACGAACACGCGGAACGCTAATGAGCCTAAGCGAGGGGAATGCTTGGCCAAGTCATTTGCAAGCGCCGTGAGAATAGTGGAGAAATGGACGAACCGCGGTACTTCACATTGATCGGGATTACGTACCCAAAGATCGAAATCAGCCATGCGCTGCTCGATCAACAGATGCAATGCCTCAATAGTGGGCTCGGGCAGCTCCAATTGCCGGACAAGCGTCGGCCCCAGGCGGGCTTTCGAAAGGTTCAGCGACCCGCCCGCGAGGTTTTCGGCAGCGTCAATGTTCTTGATCGCCTGGCATATCTCGGCAACAAGACTCAGCGTCAGATAGTGAGAGAAGGCAAAACCATCCTTCGGTTTCTGCAACCACTCTGCGGTCATCAGGGAGCAGAAGCCGGTATCTGGCCGAAAATAGAGGCCGAGGTTCGAGAACTCCTCATCACCGATGTCCTCACGGTGGGCACTGAAGGTTGAACCGTGGCAGAAGAACCTAAGGAACATCGTCTTTCCACAGCCACGACCACCAAGAATCCTTACCGACTTGCTGTCTTTGAAAATGCTGATGTGCTGAAAGAATGGTGGGACTATGAATTCCTGGAAAACGTCGGGCGGCAGATTGTCAGCTCGGTTCTTCAGAAACGCGTCTGCTAGTGCTGGCATAGAGGTCATCTCCTGAAAAGTGGGGTCCAGTTCTCCGATTCCGCCCAGAGAAGGGACAACGAGTTGTTAGGTGTGGAATGCTCAAATCCGAGCACAAGATCCAGGCCATGCCTCGTCGTTCCCGGAATCCCCTTGTCCTTGGCTAGCTGATCGTAAAACTCCCTCGCATCTGCCGCGGTATTGATTCCATCGACCGCCCACAACCCAGGCGTATTTGCCGACTCACTGAAAAACTGATGCCTTGCGTCCAACACCTCAATAGGTAGCACGGTCAGCCAAGGAAACTTCTTCAGTTCTTCGACTCCCTTTTGGAAGGCCACGAAGGGGCAGTACACCATGTGTATGCCCTCCATCTCCGCCAATTTGTTGTCACGCACAAAGTCCTTGAATTGTTTGCCGGTACCCAACATGTCGTCGACAAACACCAGGCAGCGAACGTCTTCAGGCAACGTATTCAGCCTGTCTGGTCGGCAGGTGATGGATTTGTTGATACGGGCATGCCGCTTGTAGTGGCGGATGATGACCACACCACTCTTCCCCGTGTCGGAGGCCTTGTTCCCATCCACACCGACAAACCGCAAAGGATAAGACGCGTTCGACTCTCCCAATGCCTCAAGGAAAACCTCAATGCTTGGATGAGGATAGAGCTGCCATTGGCGGAGATAAGCCGGTAACACGCAGTGCAGCAACTGATCGATGGAGCTTTCAATCATTCCCTGGGAGCGGAAGATCAATCGCTCCAGGATGCGCGCTGCGAAATACAGCTCTTCGTCGGACTGGAAGTTATCCAGCCAGCGATCGAGAGTGCTTTCCTCGGTGCCGGTGATCACTCCTCGTTGAAGCATGCTGCGAAAACGACGCGCAACATCGCTGTAGAGTGAATAGTGCCTATCGGGAACATGGAAGGGCATGAAGCATCCTTTGCTGATGTGACTCCGGGCTCATGAAAAGAACCGATATCCAGAGTGACCTTGGCAGCATCAGTGCTGGCCACTCGCCAAGAATGCTCAGTCTGCAAGCTCGACGCAAGCTTCATTCGTCATTGAAGGGATAACACCGTAAGCGTCCGGCGAACTCACCCACTTCAATCCAACCATAAGGGCTATGGTGCCCATCTAAAACACCATTCAAAGCCCGAATCATCCAAGAGCGCATTGGATACATCTCCCTTCTCGGCGAGTCTGAAGCTTCCTTTTAGCCACTGCTCGCTCGTATGATCGAACCGCCAGGTTACCGTCTGATCGCTCAAGTACGAGGGTTTTCACTGTTGCAAAGGATTACGCGCACAAGGATCAATCCACCCAGCACACGAAGAAACGTGTGGGAGAATGAAAACGCCTTACCCTTGGGCACCTGGGTTGTTTGGTGGTATGGCCGGCTAGTCAAAAATGCTGCCGCCGAGACGGTTCCCTTGGTGGAGGTTACCCTGCAAAAGCTTGACGGCGACCTGCTGACAGGCGAATTCGAGACCATCAGGATTGCTGTTAGCCGCTTACTATTTTACCCACGTGGTCTCATTCTCGAGGACAGACGTCCTGTCGAACGCATTGCCTTTGAAAGGCACTGGTTCGACGTCGAGTTCGGCTATAACGGATGGAGTTTTTTCAGAGCGTCTGAACTCGGATTTTGCTCCCCCGATAGCGAATTTCGACTACCTGAAAGCTGCAACGGTGATTGGTCGCTCGCTTTCAAGCAGACCAAGGGAACTGTCATCCTCAACTGCATGGACTATCTGGTCCGCGGGTATGCTCATCGAGCAGAAATACCTCGAATTCTTACCACCTATCGTTGGGAGCCTGCGAAAAACCGGCTTTTAGCAAAGTCTACACCTGCAGACGAAAAGGGCTTTAGCGACAGGCTAGTCGTCTACCCCCACCCGGATATGGTAAAGGCAGATGAGACCTTCCTTGCTTATCTCGCAAACGATAGTCACACCATCAAAGCTGCTCAAAACATTTTTGCGGATGCCGACACCCCTGCCTACAAAAATGGTCAACCCCACACCTTGCAGGTTATGCCATGGTTCAAAGGCAAAACACGCCTGCAGTGCCGCGGCACCTGGATCAACGAGGGTAATGACTTCTTGTGCCTCGAGTTGCTTGCGTTCGATGCTCCTCAAGGTAAATGGATCGACTGTCGTCTTTCTCGACCGACCCAAACGGAAGGTGCACCAGATGACCGACTACGCTCGACCACGACCCAACGCAAACTGACAGAGGACGAGATGGATTTCTGCATGACAGATCTCCATCAACCACGTAGTCCCTACCCGCGGTATGACATCACTGCCGGAGAGCTCAGCGCCGGCCTCGACGCTAAAAAGATTAGAACTTACATAGATGCCCCTTACGACCGCACCATCATGGTACCAAGTGACCAGTCACCGCCTGACAAACTCTCCACAGGTGACACAATGGGCCACGGCGATAGCGGTACTGCAAAGGCCACGGTGACGGCCAGTGCGGTAGAAGCAGAGTTCAGCGGTGCTCTTCAAGAAATGTGGAAGTCTTTTCTTCGACTCCGCGCTGCGGGGCTGCTCAAACATGTGCGTTGGTACGCACCTCATCAGGCCATTGGCTCGCGCCCCCCAGAACTCATCCCATTTTCAGAACGAAGCTACGACGAACAGGAAGACCCCAAAGGGAAGTTGAAAAAGTGGCTGTACCTTCATGACAGCCAATGCCGCGGCATGATGATCTTTGTGCTGTGGACTTCCGAACAGATGTACCTGGTCATAGAGACCGAGCGCCGTCGCTGGACAAGCAAAGATGGTGATCTAAAGGAAGAAAGCTGCAGTGGCTTGATCTGTCAGATCGAGAACACTGAGGATATCCGAAAGGTGCACCGATTCCTTGATAACGGGCTGCCAAGCCACAAGGGCGTCTTCGCAAATCTGGTCAAGAAATCTATATGGCCCTTGGATGGACCTTACGCCATCTACCCCCATCGAGCTCAGAAAGACAGCAACGCTTGGCTGGATGCAGCTGCAGTAAATGCCCTTAGGCGAATGGGTATCGTCACTACACCCACACCTAGAAAAGACCTTATTGAGCACTCACTGAAGTGATGACCGCCAGGAGTGGGAGAGCCTAAGCTGGGGCACTTCATTGACGATCAAGCATTACCTCTTGCGCAAGAGCGCCCATCAGGCTGATCGTCCTTGTAACCCTATTTTTTTCACTGTAACCCACCATGGTTTACAGTGAAAAAAATAGGGTTACAGGGGGCGCTATTGGTACGTTTCCTTGCTAATTCGACCCGGTCGTATTTGATCTCGGCTACTTTTCGTATTGGCAGTTTGCGCTGGCCTGAGCCGATCATTGAGCGTATCACTGCTAGCGGGGATTATGAGTAGGCTTTCAGCATGAAGGGCGAGCATCGGGCACCCAAAAATCAACACCTCGGTAAGTCACGATGAAGCCAGGTTGTTCACGTTCCGCCTGCTCTCTGTAGACAAGCATCCTGGGTAGGCGTTTGGCACCATGAAGGTACTCCATCGCGGCCCTGATCCATTGCTGTTCGTTGGCATCCCCATTAAGCAGAGCTGCATACACGCGTCTGAAACGGCGCTCCCGTGCAAGGTGCGTAGCATTAGCGAACCATTCGGGGTCAATACGAGCTTCGAGGGAGAGAGCGTACTGCCGGTTGAGAAAAATGACGAAACCATATAGCGAGCAGTACAGCCCTGGACGCTTTGAAAGCAGCTGTTTTAAGTCAGTCTGGGTGGGAAGCTGCTGCCCTGACCGGTCGCATTGATAGAGCAGCCTCAAGGCACTTCCCAAGGACAATCTAACAGTTCGCAATGTCACGGTTCTCGAACTCATCTCATCGTAAAACCGCAATAACACTGCTTTGGCTATACCATCATCAAAGAACCGCAGCGACTGCTGGATACGCCGTTGCTCACTAGACTGCGCACGCAAATCAGCGTCAACCACCAGCATCGACTCATCTTCCATCCACCGCACAATCGACAAAGATCGCCTTAAGGTCTGTGCACCAAAATGGCTGACCAACTCAGCGTACGCCGGCGCGGCGTTCCATTGCCGATAGATGGCCTCCAGAAAAGGCTGATAGCGATGCATGTTGAGAGCGGCGAAATGAGCCCCCCGACGATCACACAGCCAACGTGTGAATCGCCCCATAGCCCTCTTCGCATCCGCATTGCCCATAGTGTCGAGCAACCCGGCCCGGCGCGCTTCGAATGACGCAAGCCAGAAGCAAGAGGGGCACCTTTTCCCGTTTCCTGCTGCCATGGTTTTCCCACAGCCCTGACAAGGCACCTCTCCATATTCGAAGCATTTCTTGCAAAGCGCTGGCCCTACCTTTGAGACAATAACCCGAGGGCGACGGCAGGCAGAGCAGCAACTGGTTGTCAGTTGTGACACACAGGCCGGACAGCATCTGAGCTTTTGATTACCGGCTTTAGTTAGGACCAGCCTGGTTGAGGGAGCAGTGCAACGCTCACACGGTACAGGCTGTCGGAAGTAATGCGCACAGGAAACACAGGCAGGTCCGTCTGCAGTTAATTTCCCAACCTTGCGTCCAGAACGATGGCAGCGCACACACGGTTTCCTGACCTCGCAGGAACTGCATTCTGCAGCAGCATCAAACAATGGCAGTCGGGCGAAATTGCCGCAGCCGGAACACATTTTCCGCTTGAAGACACGTGCGTAGCAGGTTTCGCAGAATCGCTTACCGCGGTGCACCTTCTTCGCCTTTTGCATTGAGCGCTGGCATTCATGACAGGTGCTCCCTGGGGATACTTCACTGGTCAAAACGACTCGACTCCATGAAATTGCAACGGCTCATGTGAGAACTCCGGCTCGATGAGCTCTTCTCTTGAAGCGCAACCAGGCTTTGAGTACTGACCGAGGGCTATGGGGTTTCGATCGCCGGCTTCGTGGGGCTCGGATTTCGGTTTGGGGTTTGACTGAGCTGACCGGTATCAAATGGCGCAGATAGGACTGCTCAGACTTCGAAACGGCCTCTCGTAGCCACGGACAAAGTCGGGCGAGCTCTATAGTTGCCATGAACCGCTGCCGGCCTGCTGTCACAATCTTTCCCACCGCCGCCAAGTAGGCCGCTCTTATTTCTGTGGGCAGGCACTCCAACGTCAAACCGGCATCTGATCGCGACACCATACCTACATCTACACCGTACTCTGCAAGAAACCTTTCGGCATTCGCATGCGGGTGGCTGACTAAGACCCGCAGGAGCCGAAGAATCTCCCGAAGAAATACAAAACCTTCTGGCACGCTCATCAGCGGCCATCCCCACTGCATCGGTCGCCCATGGAAAAAAGCGTCAGCGCAGCGCTCCCATGTCAAAACGTCAATGCCAGCAGCTTGAGTATCAGTCTCAGTTAAGTTCTGCCCGCACTGATGGCATTGCCCTAGATTACGCATTCGATAAGTCAGGCGATGGGGAGCCAACACGGCCAGGCAGTGTGGACAGTGATCGCACAGCATTACCCCATGATCAGGACAGCAGGTGCACCAAGCCATACGCCATTGTTGCCGATAAAACGGTACGCCTTCGGCGAAACAGAGGGGACAGTACTGCAGACCACCTGCACGCCTAAGGTATCTGCCGCCTAAAGATAGTACCCAAGGCATGATGCCTTTGGCTGGGCACGTCAGCCCTAGGTGCCTGCACAACGGTACCAATGACGACGCCATCAGCGAGCCAGTTGAAATGCCGCTTTTCATGTGCAAGGCGTCCAGCTGGAGCGAACAGATGTTCTGATCGATATCGCTGGTCCAGGCTCGTCTTTTTGGCCAAAGCCAATGGGCAAATTCCACAGCATCACACGCATGATGAAGCGAGCAGCGGATGAGCCAAGAGGAAAACAGTTCATCACGCTGCAGAGCAGGCACGCATGGCCACAACGGCTCTACGGGGCATACTTTCTCATGCCAAAAGCATCGGGAGCCCATTTGTATTTCTCCAGAAGCTCGAGGTCGATCTTCTCCTTGCCGGTTTCGATTGCCTTCCGGGCACTGTGAAACAGAATTTCTTCGACGTAGCCAGTGATTCCTTGGCTGCGCTTGAGGATCAAGGCGGCAATCTCCTTGTTCGTCAGGCTCGATGGCTGCTTGAGGGGGAGCCAGGACTCAAAGCCTTTCAGCAGTTGGCGAAACGCCAGGCTTGGCCCCCATACCGGTAATTCGTAGGTGACGAATCGAGCGGCGTATTGCCGCTCAAGCGTCAACAATCTGTGAGCACTCGGCATACCCACTCCCACGATTGCAAGCTTCAACGTATTGGTCAGGCGTTTGATCTCATTCATGAAATCGGCCACCTGGCGGGAGGTACCGTTTGCAATGGTCTGGATCTCATCGATGATCAACATCTTGGTGTGACAGGAAGTGAGCAACTCTTCCACCTGGAAGCGCAGCTTGGTCTCGGTCGCATCTGGATTGAAAGGCGAGCTAGAGCATCTGAGAATCTCGCAATAGAACATCCGCAGACTCGGCTTGCTGACCTCAATGGAGACGATGGGCCGTACCCTGCAACCATCCTCGTTGACATACGAAGTCCCATGAAGGGACTCAAAACGGTTAATCAACGATGACTTACCCATCCGGGATTCCCCCAGGATGAGGAAGTCCGGAATATCTCGATGACCACATAGCTTGGCGTACAGTCGATCGAACAGATCCTGCGAGAGTTCGTAATCGATCCAGCGCGACTTGATTGAAGCCAGGCGCTCAGCGTCTGACAACTCAAGTGCAGAGCGGAACTGTGGGAGGAGATGGGAACAATTGCTCATGCCACGCCTCCGTATAGGGCCACATCGTCGTCACCCCAGGCATCGTCCACCGCCGGAGTAGATTTTGGTGCAGAGGGTTGCCCCATGAGCACCGTTGCTGGAGTCTTACCACTCGATTTGTTCTTCTTCCTTTGTGCTTGCCGCCGCGCGTCCTTGGTTCGCACAGCCTCTGCTTGCTCGATCTGCCGCTGAGCTTCAATGCTGCGTGCGATGGCCTCATCATCCACCGAGCCTAAATTGTTCTTCTTCCTCTCCCGCTTGGTCGCGACGTACTCCGCGACGGATACGCCCTCGAAGCGATGATTGGCCAGCGGAATTTTGAAGTAGCGCTCCAAGCCCGGATCGAAGAACCAGATGAAGTTGATGTCGCGCGTATCGCGCCGGAAGAGGAATTTAGACTTTTTACCGGTGGCCGGATCTACATGGCTGATCCAAGGGCGCAAGGCCTCGGCATAGTAGATCGCGCTCCATTCAACGCCGTAGGGATGAATCGTTCGGTAATCCGCCGGCAGAAAGTCGATCTGCAAGGTCAGCGGGTCTTCAGGCATGGGCGGCATCCCACAGATCGCTTTCGGCCCCCAGAAGGCCTCGTTCCACATTTTGATCGGCGGTTTGAATTCAAGACCGCTGTGCGGTTTGTTGTTGTAGATCAGAATCGTGTGAATTAACCAGGCTTCCAGCGCGTCGAAGCTCATGGTCGCCTCTTTGTCGGAGTTAACATCGCCTCGATCCTCCGGATTGCGCTGAGTAGCCCCTGCAAGCTTGCTGAACACCTTGGCGTTACCTTCCATGAGCGATTCGATATGCCCGCCCCAATGCGGTTTCTTACGAGGCCGGAACTGTCGATCAATGCCGTGCGCAGTGCAGGACTGAATCAATGCCTTCGCTTTAAAATCTGGACCGTTATCGCTGTGAATTTCGTGGGGTTTCCCCCATACGGGCCACTCACCCACGACCGAGTGGTGGTTCAGCCACTCGTGTTTTGGCAGCATGGCCTGAATCAGACACATGGCGACCGAAACTGCCGATGGCGCCTCAAGCGAGATGTAGTAACCGACGACCATGCGCGAGTACATATCGATGGCCATCGTCACCCACGGCCGGCCAATGGAATTTCGATGGATGTCATCGACAATGATGACGTCAGCTGGACTGTGATCAATCTGGATGCGATGCAGGGGGTAATCCGCAGAATACTTCCCAGGCCGCGCGTCGTAGGTATTGGAGGCGAGCTCCGAGTAGCCTCTGGCTCTGAGAATTTTCTTCCGCGGTATTTTGCGAATCCGCCGTGTGATAGTAGGAATGGACGGGGTCCTGAAGCCCTTCTCCTTACATCGTTTTTCCACCTCCTCAGAAACATCTTTGATAGTGGCCCTGCGCGTGGAGAGGTAAAGGGTCTGAATCACTTCACCTATGATGTCTTCGACAGCTTCAGCTACCCGGCTATTTCCTTTCTTCCACCCTGGTGTATGGGGCAACAAGCTCAAGAACTGACTGCCTTCACTGTAGGCGTACAGCCACCGATAGATCGTTGCCCTACTAACGCCGCATTCTTCGGCACGCTTGAGCACTGCGCTCTGCACGTGCATGTCTTTGGCCAGCAATGGAGCGATAACTGCGTATCGCCGCTCTGCGACTGCCCAGTCCTTATCAGCGATCCGCTGAAGGTCGATGCCACACGAACGCAGTCGTCCACCATCAGGCTCCGGCTTCTGCAGGCCAGCAATGGGGAGCATTTTGGACAAACCCGACTCGACGTCCTGTCCAAGGACATGGTGAAAGTCGACCAGGACCAAGATTCTGTAAACACATTTCAGATGCTTAACGAACTCGCCCACCTGAATGCTCAATGTCCCTCGATTGAGCACCAACCCCTCGTCAGTAACGCTCATCGTGGCACCTCAGGATCGAAAACTGATCGATCTCTTCATCAAGGTCCGTCCAGACCTTTCCAACCGCGAGGAGGTGCAGCAGGTAAGATCGGCCCACCGCCTCATGACCGTGAAAATGCAATGCCAGCAAGATGTGGAAGGGCGCATGTCGCATCCGGTCCAAACTATTGAGGACTGCAGTAATTCGTGTCGGGTCCAGGTCCATGTTGCGGTAGCGCTGAAGGAACTCGACATTCTTCAGCCTCACTCCGCGAATTCGCGACTCGTCGAAGATGTGAAAGGTCCACCCTTGAGATTGGGCGTACCGCCATGCAGCTTTCCATTTGGGCAGCCACTCACGCCAGTTTTCTGTCCAGGCTTCACGCGGCTTCACTTCCACCAGGAGGGGTTTCAGCTCGAGCAAGTCGTCAAACTGGACGAAGAAATCAGGCGTATGGATGTATCGATTTCCGTTGTGGCCAACGAAAGGAATCTGGACAGGCTGCGCAATGATCGCCACGACTTCTGGGGCTAGCGACCAGATCCTGATGAAGTCGCGCTCAAGGCCGGACTCGTACGAAACACCTTGGCCTCGAAAAGGAAACACACCCGAGAGGCTACGATTCATAGATCGGCTTTTGCGGGCTTGGGAGATGATCTGACCCTTGTAAACGGTAGAAGACATAGGGGCACCTTTTGGCTTAGATGCCAACGATGCTACTCAGCCTTCACATCAACAGAATCGGCTATCTGACCCTTTAGGAGGGACACAGGATCGCTGTGAGCTTCATGCCCTTGTGCACCGCGCTGTGGCTAAGTCGCATGGGCTCGATATGAGGTTACGGAGAGGGGGGGATTAAAGAGTAGACCGATCTGCAAACCCTGCACCTACCGTTGGTCCAAACACGTAGCTATCAGTGGGATCTTCGAGAATGGCAGCCCAGGGCCCTCAGCTGGTACTCGTTCACAGCCCGGAACTGTGACTCTGCAATTTGACGCAGTCGTTCGATTTCTTCAAAGGGACAGCCACGAGCCTGCGCCTCATGGTACTGCTTCATCGCTTCCACAGCGTCGTGATACATGGGGTGATCGGGGTAAAGAACAGATTCTTTTTTTTTCATCTCGTGACTGTGCCTCAGTGAATAGTCGACAGTGGCTCACTGGTTTTAACAAGCTGAATCGCCCCCTAGTTTTGTAGACGCCTCCACACTCCAGGAAGACCTGCTAAGCCCCGTACCCACCTTTTTGGGGTCGATAGCAGATGATGCCCAGGCCAGTCCATGCCTTAGCCCAAGCGTCTTACTCCGCTTCAGCAGGGGGCGTTGCACTTAGATTTAGCGCCCCCCCTATCGCTTTGGGCCTTTAGCGACACGTAGGGTCGCTTAATGGATTTGTAACCCTATTTTTTTAGTTGTAACCCTCAGTAGGTTACAGCTAAAAAATTAGGGTTACAGGGTAGTACCCCATCGGTCCTGACGCTATGCCATACCAACATTACTGTCGATGCTAATCATTTCTGATTCGCTTTGTAGACACCTTCTAGTCGAAGCAATCAGGCCGAATACAGCGTATCGAACCTTAGCTGAGGGTCGTTAGCGGCCAGTCAGAGATGGCTGCTATCGACGCAAAGCGGCTCTTCGCAAAGGGCCGCAATCGGTAAGCTGCGAGTCACGAACGCTGCCTTCGACCCAACGCAATCCTTCATCACATTTGAATACAGCTGACGCTGATCAGTGAATTCCTTACCGGCTGTGTCAGCGCACCGTTGCACCGTTGCACCGTTGCACCGTTGCACCGAGGCCGGCTGGATACCGCAAGAACCTGTACGCTGCTAACGGAACTCGAGGGCGGTTTACGGCCAACCGTTAAAAGCGAAGAGCCAGAAGTACCAAACCTATCAGCGCTTGATATAGACCATATTTTGCCGCGCAGTTGGAACGTCCCACTGGCCACTGAAAGATGGCAGCGTGGCAGCCGACAGCCATGAGTCGGATATTGAAGTGATAGTGCGCCCTTGCGACACATTGACGCTCTGGCAGTTCCTGATTCGTGAGCACATGAGAGCATCCCAATGTTAGCCAAATTGATGCTGCTGAACCTCAGCGTCAATAGGACGGCGCAACACTGCGATTTTGCGGCGAAACGCGACAAGCTAATGCCAATGCCAGCCTCGGTCTCAATGTCCCACTGATTGCTACCTCTGCGTGGGACGAAACCGCGATTTCAGCCAGAGCCCATGCCCTCACCAAAGTAGCACTGACGATCTGTCCCAAAAACGAATGATGACCTCCCACTCAACACAGCAGATAGGTCTATTCACGCTCCAGACTACGTGCATCTGCGGTGACCGCCTCCACAACCCCCGCCAGCTCCCGCACCAGGTCAGGCTCGAAGCGCTCTAGGTAAGCTGCGATAGTCTGATTGCGCAGCATGCGAGATACATAGCCCTTGGCTACCACGAGTACTAGCATTGTTTCGCCGAGGGTGTCCTCGACCAACCGGTAATCATGGTAGAGCTTTTCCATCTCCCGCTCCATGCGTGCAATGTCTTCAGCAGTCACACCCTCACTGACTTTCTTTGCCTCGACCAGCTGTTCAGGACGCGTCGCGGCCAAGACCATTTCGGCGTAGCGGCCAGTGAAACAGTTGGCCGAAATCATCATCTCGACTAATTCTATCTGGCGCATTGGCTTCATCTTGCGCAGCACGCGAAAGACTGCCTGACTGACCATTCGCGTTTTCAGCATCTCAGCGACTTCCGGCGCAATCCCCCGCAGCAAATGCTGGCGCTCACGGATGCGTCCAACGTTGACGCTCAAGACTTCGGCAATCCGCTCGGCGGTCGTTCCTTTGCGAATGGCCTCCAGAATCATCTTGTGCTCTTGAATTGGGGTAAGTCGGTTGATCTGCCGGTTGTAGGTAAAGCCTTCGTCATCTGTCGCCAACAGGCACAACGCGTCTTTTGCTCCCAGCTGTACGAGCGCAGCCAGTCGCAAATGACCATCCAGCAACAGATAATGGGGCTCCTCTCCCACACCGTGAACCGGCTCGGGATGCACCGCGAGCGGTTCGACCACCCCCAGCTCGCGGATGGAAGCTAAAATCGCCGCATACTTGACGGAGGTCAGCATATCGTGGGTGACTTGGCGAGAGGGCAGGATCAGCGGTAGGCGGACGATAATCAAATCAGGCTCAAAGGCACGCTTGACGATAGTCATGCGTCCCCCTGAATACGCTCGGCCAATACCTGCGGCATATCATCAATGCCTTCGCTGTGTAACATTGACCGAAAAAATTCATCGGCTAGTAACCGACGTAATGCAGTCACGACGAATAGCAATCGCTGCTCGCTGATGTCTGCCTTCTTCACCATTAGGCGCTGACGGCGAACCTCAGTCTGATAGGCGGTCAGCAACTGGCGAGGAGTGGTCATGCGCTCGCCTCCCTGATGCTTACCGTAATCTTTCCCAAGAACTCGTCGACGGTCGATCAGACGGCGCACCTTGATGAGTTCATCTCCTTTCAGCAGCCCACTTTCATAGGCCTCGACCATGGCGGCCTGGACCTGGGCATCGTCAGACCGTGCCACATGGATCGCGACTTTAATCGGTAGCCAGCCCTTTTCGACGGCAGCGATCAAGCGCTCCTCTCCCTGCCTCAACAAGATCAGAATGCCGCCGACATAGGCACGGTCCAAGCAGGTTTTCTGTGCAATCTGCCTAATGGAGTAGCCACGCTCGTGCAGTACGTTTATCGCCATCAGCAAGTCGCGGTTCGAGTGCTTGCGTCGCGCCAGATTCTCTACCAAGCTGATGAGATAGCGGTCCGCCTCAGCCGCCGTCACCACGACCGCCGGAATGGCCGACTCCCCCAGGACCTTGAAGGCCTCGAAGCGTCCCTGCCCACAGATCAGGTCGAAACTCGAACCGTTGCGGGTAACCGTGATCGGTCGTTTCAACCCCAGACTCGCAATGTTTTCTACTAGGCGTGCAAACACTTGTTGATTGCGACTACGCGGGTTGAGCACGCGAATATCCGCGAGTGGGATATGCGCAATAGGCGCCGCCTGAGCCACATGAAGTGCAAGATGATCTCCCGATGCAGCCATTACGCTGCGCTCCACAAGGGTAAACGTCGACTCAGGGCCGCCAGGATGTCCAAACTGTCGAACCGATAGAGTTCCAATTCACGCGGATTAGTATCTCCCAGACGCAGGTGAGGGGCCGCCAAATCGATCATGGGAAAGAGGTAGTAATCAAGCACCTCCTGCTCACCAGGGAGCATGCGAACAGCGACCGTCAGGTCAGGTAACAAACCGAAGTCGAAGCGTAGCTGCCAACGTCTGCGCGGCGACTCTGAGCATTGACAGCGGCAAAGCACCACCGAGATCGAGAACTCATCATTAACCCAAACCAGTTGGGTCTGGGGATCGACCGAGATGTGTCCACCGACAAGACGAATGCGCTCCTGCGTGTCGACCAAGATGTGCGGATACAGCTCTCGCAGGCGACGATTGGCCTCCAGAAAGCTGTAGTCCCGTGCGGGTGAATAGCCAATCAGACTGTAGCTGCGTAGCAGACTACCAAAGCGCTGGCGATAACAACTGCTGGAGGGGCAATCCTCTTGCTCATCAATGATCAACCCAGACAGACAACCTCGCTCCGCAAATAGTTGCTTCAGCGTCGCCAGCATTTGCTCGTCAGTCCAGTGCCGTGACCGCGCTCGGATAATGGCCTGCGCCGCAAGAAACAAAGCGTGGTCGACCACAGAGGAGAAGGCTCCGTCGGCCCGCACCAACTGATCAACCGGATTGGATGTTCGTGGCTGTTTCAGCTTGCCAGACGTGCGATTCCAGACGTTATTACCGATGTACTTTTCGTTGATCAGGACCTGATGCACTACCCCCCGTGACCACGGTCGCTGGAAGTCTGTAAGCAGTCCACGCCGATTCAGTTGAGTTGCAATTTCAGCTTCGGTTCGACCTTCCCTGACAAAGGCCTGGTAAATGTCTTGAACGACCTGTTGTTCGGACTCCGGACCAGGCGTGAGAATCACCCGATCCGTCTGAAGGCTTTTGTACTCTCCCCGATCCAAGATTGCTTTAGGCTGCCCTGCCTGATCGATAAGTTGACGACGCAATCCATATCCAGCCGGGCCACCTTGTCGGTATCCCAGCTGGATCAAGCGCGACTGCCCCGCAAATACCTTGACGGACAGCTCACGGCTGTACTCACCAGCCATCATGCGTTTAACACTCTTGATGATGCTGGATACCGGTGAGCCATCGTTAACGAACTGTTCGGCGCAATATTCGACTCTGACACCCGCCTGCCGACATCGAACTTCGTAGCTGGCGCTCACATCAGGGTCCTGAAAGCGCCCCCAGCGACTTACGTCATAGACCAGAATTACAGAGAACTCGGACTGACCCGCGTCGACATCTCGAAGTAGCTGCTGGAGAGCTTCCCGACCATCCAGGCTCAAGCCACTTTTACCCGCATCGGTGTACACCCGGACGATCTCCAGCTCATGTGCTGCCGCATAAACGCGAATGGCATCCAGCTGATTTTCAGTGGAGTACTGCTGGTGCTCCGTCGACATGCGGACATAGGCAGCAGCTCTATTGCCGCCCTCGGTCGTGGATAGAGGTGATTGTCTCATTTCTTGATCGATGCCCCCTCAGCTACTCGGGGTCTACACCTATGCCAAGCCGTAGACCGCACCACACCTACCGGCCAACATCAGATGCGCTACTCACGAATATAAAGAGGAGATACGGAAAGATGATCGCGAAAATGGGCAATCCATTTCCAATCAATGCAGAAATCTACGCCAGCGCCGTAGCCGCTGCCCTATGCACCGAATTAGGTACGTCACATCGAGCAATCAAGACGCTGCGCCATTGGACCGATGCCAGTGAACGCACCGCTAAGCACTGGCTGGCGGGCAGCCATGGTCCCAGCGGCGTTCATTTAGTTGAATTAATGCGGCATTCAGACCATGCGCTTCAGGCAGTGCTTGAATTGGCACAGCGGAACTCGTCCGTCGCAGTGGTCTGGCTTCCCGCTTTGCGCGAGCGCTTGCTTGACGTCGCGGAAATGATCGAGGCTTGCCTGGGTCCTGGCAGCGCTCACTGACCTCCCTTTGCGCGGTCTCCCGGCTCTCTATCGCTGTAGCCTGAATCCTCCATATTCAGAAGGTTCCAAGCCATTTAAAGTATGTAGATTCTGCTTTTGAAGAGTACGGGATGTCCAAGGCTAAAAGGCTGGTGGCGGGATTATTGTTCAGCTGAATGTCCGCAGTTAGCCGATTGCTGCCGCTCTCCACAGGCAGCTTTGTGTCGCAAGGTCATCTTCGACCGATTGCTAGGGTAAATATTGCCTTTCCGAAGGGAGCTATTGATCTAAAGCTGCCCTCCGCTCGAAGCGTGACACCATGACCAGTGAGGAACGACTCATCATATTCATCCAATTTTGGTCTTCTTCCCACCTAATGCGAGGCATTGTCTCAGCCATTAAGTTAAGAATTAATGGAATAATCATGGTTTCAGCGGCGAAAAGTCTCAGTGATTTCTTTTTGTCCCAGCAGCAGCCGGCCGCAACCGGGCGAAATCACCCTCGCCCACCATGGCGTGCTGTTTCTGGATGAACTACCTGAGTTCGAGCGTCGCGTGCTGGAAGTGTTGCGCGAACCGCTGGAGTCGGGCGAGATCGTGATTGCCCGGGCCCGCGACAAGGTGCGCTTCCCCGCACGTTTCCAGCTGGTGGCGGCAATGAACCCCTGCCCTTGCGGCTACCTGGGCGACCCCACCGGCCGCTGCCGCTGTAGCACCGAGCAAATCGCGCGGTATCGCAACAAGCTGTCCGGGCCATTGCTGGACCGTATCGACCTGCACCTGACCGTGGCCCGGGAGAGCACCACGCTGAACAACCAGCCCTGCGGCGAGACCAGTGCCGATGTGGCGGCCAAGGTAGCCGAGGCACGTGAACTGCAACAGCGGCGGCAAGGGTGTGCGAATGCATTTCTCGACCTTGAGGGGTTGCGCTGCCATTGTGGGTTGGCGGCGGCGGACCAGGCCTGGTTGGAGGGGGCCTGTGAGCGGCTGACCCTGTCGTTACGTGCGGCTCACCGGTTACTGAAGGTGGCGCGGACGCTGGCGGATCTGGAAGGTAGCCAGGCAATTGGCCGGGCGCATCTGGCCGAGGCCCTCCAGTACCGGCCGGGGAGCAGTTAGATTGCCAGGGCTGCTTTGCAGCCCATCGCAGGCAAGCCAGCTCCCACCCCGACCGCATCGGCCTCAAACCATGCGCAGTCCCTGTAGGAGCCTGGCTTGCCAGCGATGAGGCCAGTACAGCCAGTGCAAGACAGTTGCTCCCACACCGAATACATCGGCCCAAAGCCTGTGCAGTCCCTGTAGGAGCGGGCAAGCCCGCGAAGGGGCCGGGGCAGGAATACCTCACTGGCTGCCCAGCAAAGCATCTTCAACCACCTTCAGCAGCACCTCTTCAGAAAATGGCTTGCCCAGGCAGACCAGCGCCCCAAGCGCCATCGCAGCCCGCACCGCCCCTTCATCCCAGTGCGCCGACATGCAGATCACCGGCAACCGCCACCCCAGCCTGGCCAGCTCGCGCTGCACCGCCAGCCCGCTCATTCCGGGCATCCTCAGGTCGAGCAGCACACACCCCGCTTGCCGCGCCAGTGCCGAGGCCAGGAACAGGTCCCCGGCAGCAAAAGACAAGGTCTCGAAACCTGCCGAACGTAGCAGGTTGGCCAGGCTTTTGCGCACCGAAGCATCGTCGTCAACGATGCACACCGTGCTGCTCATGCGCCGCCCAGGCCCTCAGTCTGCGCCCCGATAACGTTGTGCATGGCCACCAGTTCAAGCAGCGAGCGGGACTGCATCTTGTTCATGATGTTTTTCTTGTGCACCTTGGTCGTCACCTCGCTGGTGCCGATCTGCCTGGCGATCTGCTTGTGCGACAGGCCACCGACCACCAGCGAGAACACCTGGCGCTCGCGCTGGGTCAGGCGCTGGTACTTTTCCTCGACCTGCCGCGCATGGTGCCACTTGCGCCCTTCGGCCACGGCACGCGTGCGCACCGCCTGCAGCAGTGTCAGCATCTGGTCTTCGTCGAACGGTTTGGTCAGGAACTCCACGGCCCCGGCACGCATGGCCTGGACGGTCATCGGGATGGTGCCGAAGCCGGTCATGAACACGATCGGCCAGGGCAGCGCCAGTCGGCGCAGCGCATCTTGGACCTCCAGGCCGCTGGTATCGGGCAGGTGCATGTCCAGCAACAGGCAGGCATAGGGGGTTTCCAGGCGGGCCTCGAACAACGCCTCGGCACTGGCGAACAAATGATGCGGAATGTCCTGCGAGCGCAGCAGGCGGCCCAACGCCGTGCGCACCGACGGGTCGTCATCCACCACCAGCACCGGCACGTTCAAGTGCTCATCGAACAACTCGACAGTTTCGGCCGCGGCGCACAGCGGCGATTTGCCCGCCGCCTTGCCAGGCAACTCGAGGCTGATCTCGGCGGCCAGGCGGTAGCCCCGGCGTGGCACGGTCTGGATCAGGCCACGGTCGCCAAAGGCCTTGCGCAGCAAGGACACCTGCACCTGCAGGTTGTTGTCCTCGACTACCGTGCCGGCCCACACCTGGCTGAACAGCTCGTCCTTGTCGACCACCCGCCCCTTGGCCTTGATCAGCGTCGCCAGCACTTCGAATGCCCGCCCCCCCAACAGGACAGGCTTACCGTCAACAAAGGCTTCGCGCCGCTCCAGCGACACCTGGGCATTACCTATTCGGATCATGGCTTCCTCGCGCGGGCACGGGCGTTTCCCAGCCCAGGGCAGCCTAGGCCAGGGTACGCCTTCAGACAATTATCCCGAGGGATAGGTTGGCCTGAGGACTATACAAAAGCCCGCCAGCCCCCAGGGGACGATAACGGACAACAGCGTACCCTTTCCTGCCAAGCAGCCTGCAGCCCGCATCCCTGCTGGGTCCGCTGCGTATACTCGTGCGTCAGGATGTCGCTAGCAGGGGTGCCTTATGCTCGATGAACGCCTTGCCCACAGGCCCATCGATTACGACCAGTCCGTCGACGAGGGTTGGCTGAACCGGTGCGACATCAACGCGCTGGGCCAGGAAGGTGAACTCAGTTACTTCCGCCTTCGCGATCCAGCCACCGACCAGGCATGGATCGCCGTGCGCGCCCCGCGCGAGGTCCCCGCCGCCTGCCAGCGCCTGGAACGCGACTACCGCCTGCAACTCGACCCGCAATGGGCGGTGATCCCCTCGGCGTTCGTGCGCTCGGCCGAAGGCCCCCTGCTGGTGTACCCGGCCGGCCGCTCCATCGCCGACCTTATCGCAGAAGGCCCTGCCGCCCTGGCGCCGTTTCTCGAGATTGCAGTGAATGCAGCCACTGCCTTGGCCCAGGCACACGAACGCAATGTGCTGCACGGCGCGCTGCAGCCCGAACATGTGTGCCTGCGCGCGGACCAGCGAGTGCGACTGGGCTGCTTTCGCGCCGACCCGGCGGAACTGATCAGCGAACAGGGCACCCCGCTCGGCAACTGGGCTTACCTGGCGCCTGAACAGGTCTGCCCGCACGGCAGCAGCAGCGACCGACGCACCGACATCTATGCCCTGGGCGCGATCCTTTACCAGCTACTGCTGGGCGAATTGCCTCTGGCCGGGCGCGACACCCAACACTGGCGCCAGCTGCATGCCGGCGTGCAGCCACGAGCGGCCTGCGAAGTGGACAGCAATGTGCCGCAACCTCTCAGCCGGATCCTGGCCAAGGCCTTGGCCAAAGAGCCGGACGCCCGCTACCAGAGTGCTCGCGCCCTGGCGGTGGACTTGGCCTATTGCCAGCGACAGTGGGCCGCCAGCAAGTCCATGGAGGCCTTCGAACCAGGCTGTGCCGACCCGATGACGCCCGACCGCGCACGCCTATATGGCCGCAGTGCCGAACAGAAGGCCATCGCCCTGCTGCTCAAGGCACAGCGCCGTGACAGCAAGCCACAAGCCCTGTTCATCAATGGGGCTACGGGCATGGGCAAGTCGAGCCTGGTCGAGGCAGCGCTCAGGGCCAACGCCCAGGGTTACTGGGCCATCGGCAAGTGCAACGGCGTTGCCCAGGCCGTGCCCTACGCGCCCTGGGTCGAAATTCTCGGCGCGCTGACCACCCAGTTGCTGGCCAAGAACAGCCGGGACCTCGACGCCTTGCGCTGCGAGATTCTGCGCCGTATCAAAGGCCACGGCCGGCTGCTCGGCAAGCTGGCACCAGACCTGCAACTGATCCTCGGCCCCTTGCCCGAGTTGCCGGCCAAGCCCACGCGTCTGGCGCTGCAGAAGGAGCTGCGGGCGATCGTCGAATTCCTGCAGGTATTCAGCCGCCCCGACCAGCCGCTGGTGCTGTTCTTCGATGACATGCATTGGGTCGACGACTCCAGCCAGCAACTGCTGGCGCAACTTCTGGCTCACTCGCCCGGCAACCTGTTGCTGATCTTCGCCCGGCGCAGTGATGCGCCAGCCAGCAGTACACCCCTTGCCCTGCCCGCAGCGGTGCGCAGCACCACGCTGAACCTGCGGCCCCTGGCGGTGAGCGCGGTGACCGAGTTGATCGGCGAGCGCTACCACGTCGGCCCCGAGGACGCATTGCAGGTGGCCGAACTGGTACACGACAAGACTGCGGGCAATCCGTTCTTCATCAATCAGATCCTCCGGGCCATGGTCGAGGACCAGCTGTTCACCTTCGATACCCAGGCCATGCGCTGGTCATGGTGCCTGCAGGCCGTGGCCCGCCACCGCTATTCCGACAATGTCGCCGACCTGATGATCCACCGCCTGGTGCGCCTGCCCGAGCCGCAGCGCGACCTGCTGCGGGTGGTCAGTGCGGCTGGCAGCCGCTGTGATGAACGCCTGCTTCACCAGGTACTCTCTCAAGCGCCCGGCGAGCCGTTGAAAGCCTTGATTGGCGCGGGTTTCCTGCAACCGGGCCAGAACGGCCTGGGCTTCGCCCATGAACGGGTGATGGAAGCTGCGTACGCTCTCACGCCAGCGCGCGCACGTGCCCAACTGCATGCACGTATTGCCCAGGCCATGCGCCAGGCCTGGCCGGGGCGCCTGCACGAGGTACTGTTCGAGCTTGCCAACCAGCTGCAACGCGCCAGCCCATGCGGGTTTGCAGCGGATGACTGCGAAGCTTTTCTGCAGCTTTTACGCGAGGCAGCAGCACGCGCACGCGATGGCGGCGCGTTCGAACAATCGGCTGGCTACCTGCACACGGCCGAGCAGTTGCTGCAACGCGGCGCAACGCTGGAAAGCCGCGCCACGCATGGCTTTGCCATCGCCTGCATGGCCACCGAGTGCGACATGCAACTGTCGCGAATGGTCGCGGCCGAGGCCCGCATCACTGAATGCCGCCTGCGCGCGCGCTCGGCGTTGGACCAGGCGCGGGTATGCCGCCTGCAGGCGCTGCTGTACACCTTGCGCGGCGACTATCAGGCGGCCATCGACAGCGCCATTTCCGGCCTGGACTTGCTGGGTATGAGCCCGGTGCGAGGTGTCGACTGGCAACAGGTCGAAGCCAGTCATGCCCATGTACAGACCTTGGTCGAACAGAAAGGCCGACACTGCCTGGAATCGCTGCAGCGCACCGATTCGGAGGAAGTGACAGTTGCCATCAGCCTGCTGGCCACCCTGTCGTCATCGTTTTTCGTGAAGGACGACATCTGCTTCCTGCACCTGGCCAAGCTCATGGAGCTGTCACTGCTGCACGGCGTCGCCCCGGGCAGCACCTACGGCATGGCCTGGTACGGGGTGATGATTGCCGAGCGCTTCGGCGCCTACCATGATGGCCACGCTTGCTGCCTGGCTGCGCTCAAGCTGATAGAGCGGCACGGTTTCGACGCTGACTTGACCAGCGCGCTGCTGGCCCTGGACCAGGTCAGCGCCTGGACCTCGCCCATGGAGTTCGCCCGCCGTACCGCACTGGATGCGGTCGACTCGGGGCGCCTGAGCGGCGACCTGGCGATGAGCTGCTATGCCTGCAACCACCTGGTTTCCGATTCGCTGTTCATGGGCCGCTACCTGCCGGACGTGGTGGAGGAACTGGCGCAAGGCCTGGCCACCGTGCGTCGCTACGGTTACCGCGACATCGAGCAGATCCTGCAGGCCCAGCAAGCGTTCGTCGCCAAATTGAGCGGCACGCCCTGCCCGGCCTCGGCCACAGCCTCGAAATCGCCTACCACGCGGTTCTTCCAGTACCTGATGGCCGGCATGTGCGACTTCTACCTGGGCAATATCCCGCAGGCCATGCGTAACCTGGCACTGGCCGGCGACAACACCTGGGCGGTACCGGCGCACATCAACCTGGCCGACTATCACCTGTTCCACGGCCTGGCCCTGGGCAGCCCCGAGGCCATTGGCAGCCTTGCCGACAAGCTGCGCGAGCTGCAGGCCCTGCGGGAGCGCTTCGGCCGCTGGGCCGGCTTCAACCCGGCCACCTTCCGCAACAAGCTGTTGCTGATCGAAGGCGTGATCGCCAAGCTCGAAGGCGACGGCCTGGCCGCCATCCGCTGCTTCGACCAGGCACAGATCGCCGCCACCGCAGCCGGTTTCATCCACGAGCAGGCGCTGGCCCACGAGCAGTTGGCCGAAGTATGTATCCCCAGCGGCCTGATCTCTGGCGCCAACCTGCACCTGCGCATCGCCCGCGACTGTTTCCATATCTGGGGCGCGACCGGCAAGGTGCACCAGCTGGAGGCGTTGCACCCGTTCCTGCGCACCCAGCCAATCCAGGAAAGCCAACGCGCAACCAACCAGGCCAAGCTCGACCTGGAAGCCGGCATCGAGGCAGCACGGGCGCTGTCCGAGGAAGTACTGCTCGAAGGCCTTATCGAAACCCTGATGGGCCACCTGACCCAGCATTCCGGGGCCGACCACGGTGCGCTGCTGATCGTCAGCGGTGCCGAATTCCAGATGGCTGCCCTCGCCTACATCGACGACGCCGGGCTGCACGTGAGCATGGACGACTGCCAGAAGTTCTTGACCCAGGCACCGCTGTCGATCATCAACGCCACCATGCGCACCAAGAAGCCCCTGGTGCTCAACGATGCCCAGAGCGATTGCCCCGAGGCCTTCCGCCAGCAGTTGCAGGCGCGCAAGGCCCGTTCGGTACTGTGCCTGCCGCTGGTGATCCAGGGCGTGCTGATCGGCCTGGTGTACCTGGAAAACCGCCTGGTACCGAACCTGTTCGGCAGCCAGCGCCTGGCCATGCTGGAAATCCTCGCCTCGCAGGCAGCGGTGTCGCTGCAAACCGCCAAGTTCTACACACGCCTGGCCGAAGACAACCAGACCCGCGCCCAGATGGAGGCCGAGTTGCGCCGCTCCCGCGCGGAGTTGGCGCGCACGGCGCACCTGCAGGTGATGAACGAGCTGTCCGCGTCCATCGCCCACGAGATCAGCCAGCCGCTGCTGGGCATAGCCTCCAACGCCGCTGCCAGCCTGCGCTGGTTGAAACGCGCCAAGCCCGACCTGGAAGAGGCGATTGCCGGCCTGGAAGATATACGCAACGACAGCGAACGGGCCGCCAACATCGTGCGTGCGCTACGCTCGCTGGCCAAACAGTCGCCGATGCAACTCAAGGTGGTGAAGCTGGACGAGTTGATCCGCGAAGTGGTGCGCCTTACATCGGCCGATGCCGCCAAGGGCCCGGTGGACGTGCAGATGCGCTTGCAGGCGGGAGTGAGCGTGATGGCCGACCCGGTGCAGTTGCAGCAGTTGGTGTTCAACCTGATTACCAATGGCCTGGAGGCGCTGGCGGGGTATCGCAGCGATGGGGTGCTGCGGATTGCGTCGGCGGTGGTCGGGGATGGGGTGGAAATCTGCGTGGACGACAACGGGCCGGGGATTGCAGCGGATGAGCGCGAGCGAGTGTTCAATGCGTTTCATACCACCAAGATCGGCGGCATGGGGATGGGCTTGGCGATCTGCAACTCGGTGGTGCAGGCCCATGGTGGGCAGTTGCAGGCGCTGGTGTCAGAGCTGGGGGGGTGCCGGATTCGCCTCACTCTGCCTGTGAATCATTCTTAGCCTGTTCCGGCCTCTTCGCGGGCACGCCCGCTCCCACAGGAACCGTACAGCTCTCAAGCTGTGCGCTATCCCTGTGGGAGCGGGCGTGCCCGCGAAGGGGCCGGTACAGGTTTACATCAACGGGCGCTCAGGGCCGCATAGCTGTTCATCAGGTTGCGGTAGTTGGGAATGCGCTGCGACAGCAGGTTACCCAGCCCTTCGATGTCATTGCGCCAGTCGCGGTGCAGCTCACAGGCCACCGAGAACCAGTTCATCATCTGTGCACCCGCCTGGGTCATGCGCACCCAGGCCGCCTGCTGCACGGTTTCGTTGAAGGTGCCCGAAGCATCGGTCACCACGAACACTTCAAAACCTTCCGCCAGCGCCGACAGGGTCGGGAACGCCACGCACACATCGGTCACCACGCCTGCGATGATCAGCTGCTTGCGGCCAGTGGCCTTGATCGCCTTGACGAAATCTTCGTTGTCCCAGGCGTTGATCTGGCCAGGGCGGGCAATGTACGGCGCATCCGGGAACATCTCTTTCAGCTCGGGCACCAGCGGGCCGTTCGGGCCTTGCTCGAAGCTGGTGGTGAGGATGGTCGGCAGGCCGAAGAACTTGGCCAGGTCGCCCAGGGCCAGCACGTTGTTCTTGAACTCGTTGGGCGAGAAGTCCTGCACCAGCGAAATCAGGCCGGTCTGGTGGTCGACCAGCAGCACCACGGCGTCGTCTTTGTTCAGGCGCTTGTAATCGGGTTGGCTCATCGGGGTGACTCCTTGGGTTGGGAAAACAGGCCGGCACTGTCCACAAGGGGCTATACCGGCGGATAGGTTCGGCTTAAGGATGGGCCTGCGCCTGGCGCCAGGCCTTGGGTGGCTGGCCGACCAGGCGGCTGAAGGCGCGGGTGAAATGGGCCTGGTCGCAGAAGCCGCATTCCAGGCTCACGTGGGTGATCGGCGCCTCGGTGGCGAGCAGACGCTTGGCCTTTTCCATGCGTGCCAGCAGGCGCCACGCCTGGGGCGAGAGGCCGGTGTTGACCTTGAACGCACGCGAGAAGTGGCTGCGGGTGAGGTTGCATAACCCGGCGATTTCGATGATCGACAACGGGCTGTGCAACATCAGTTCCTTGGCCCGGCGCAAGCGCGCCGGCGTCAGTGCGCCGGGGGTTTGCAGCGGCGCTTGGGGCGTCCCGGGGTGCATGGCGGCTCTCCTGTTCAATGCAGAAAGTCTCGCCTCCGGCACATGACAAAGTCCTGAGCCAAACCTGAATTGTTGTTAATTGCGCGCTGCTGGCCCTGACGGTTTTGCCGATACCTTAAGATGCGTTTCGTATTCAGCTTCGGGCCGCTGGTGGCGGCCGGCATTCAAGGCAAAAGAGCGATGCAGGAAAAACCCGCCCACCGCACCGTGGCCATGGTGTTGTTCAATGATGTGTTGTTGCTGGACGTGACCGGGCCCATGGACGCGTTTGCCATTGCTAACCGCTTCCTTCCTGCCGAGCGGAAGTACCGGCTGCTGACCCTGGCCGAAGGGCAGGCAGCGGTGCGCGGCTCCTGCGGGTTGAAAGTGGTAGCCGACCTGCGTCTGGAGGACTTGCCGGAAGCCGTCGACCTGTTGCTGGTGCCAGGCGGCCCGGGGGCCTATGACATCGCCCTGCCAGGCATCGAGCGCTGGCTGCCCCAGGCCGTGCGCCAGGCCAAACGCTTTGGTGCCATTTGCACCGGGGTATTCCTGCTGGGCCGGGCCGGGCTGCTGGACGGCTATCGCTGCACCACCCACTGGAACTACGTGGAGCGCCTGGCACAGGCGTTCCCCGAGGCGAAGGTCGAGACCGAACAGATCTACGTGATCGACCGCTGCCTGATTACCTCGGGCGGCATCACCGCTGGCATCGACCTGGCACTGGCGGTGGTGGCCGAAGACCACGGCAAGGCGCTGGCCCTGGAAGTGGCCAAGGTGCTGCTGGTCGCCCGCCATCGCCAGGGCGGGCAGATACCCTACGGGCCACTGCTGGCGGCTGTACCGCGGGATGATTCGCCGATTGCCCGGGTGCAGGCGTATATCGTCGACCATATCGAGCAAGCCTTCACCGTGCAGAAGATGGCCGACCTGGTGGCCATGAGCGGGCGCAACTTCGCCCGCACCTTTCAACGCGAGGTGGGCATCACGCCGCTGCAATACTTGCAGAACGCACGCATCGACCGCGCGCGCAAGCTGCTGGAAAGCAGCGACCTGCCATTGAAAATGGTGGCGACGCAGTGCGGTTTTGGCAGTGACCGGCATTTGCGCAAGGTTTTCTGCGAGCGGATTGGCATGACGCCGGCGCAGTATCGGGCGCAGTTTGGTGGCGGTGAATAGTCAGATCTGCGCTGCCTTCTTCGCGGGCACGCCCGCTCCCACAGAGATAACACCGGCCTCAGGGGCAGTGTTGTACCTGTGGGAGCGGGCGTGCCCGCGAAGAGGCCATCACAGGTTGTCACCTGTAGCGGGACAATGTTTCTCCCCGATAGCAGATTGTCTGACTCCATCTCAACCCCCAGAATTGTCCGCCAAACTGATCTAACGCTGCCCCGGCAGCTCATGGAGTACGAGCCAATGCCACACGAAGGCAGCCTTCTGCAAACCGCGGTGATCTTTCTGCTTGCCGCTGTTCTCGCCGTCCCGCTGGCCAAGCGACTGAAACTGGGGGCCGTGCTCGGCTACCTGCTTGCCGGCGTGATCATCGGCCCGCAGGCGCTGGGCCTGATCCGCGATACCGAAAGCGTGGCGCACATTTCCGAGCTGGGCGTGGTCCTGCTGCTGTTCATCATCGGCCTCGAGCTTTCGCCCAAGCGCCTGTGGCTGATGCGCAAGTCCGTATTCGGCGTCGGCACCGCCCAGGTGCTGCTGACCGGTGCGCTGATCGGCGCCATCGCCCTGTTCGGCTTCAGCCAGACGCTACCGGCGGCCATCGTGCTCGGTCTGGGCCTGGCGCTGTCGTCCACCGCCCTTGGCCTGCAGAGCCTGGCCGAAAGCAAGCAGCTCAACGCCCCGCACGGCCGCCTGGCGTTCGCCATCCTGCTGTTCCAGGACATCGCCGCCATCCCACTGATCGCATTGGTTCCACTGCTGGCCGCCAGTGGCCCGGACACCAGCCACGGCGACAGCCTGGAGCATGGCCTGAAGGTATTCGCCAGCATCGCCGTGGTCATCGTCGGTGGCCGCTACCTGCTGCGCCCGGTGTTCCGCACCGTGGCCCGCACCGGCCTGCCGGAAGTATCCACCGCCACCGCGCTGCTGGTTGTGATCGGCACGGCCTGGCTGATGGAAGAAGCCGGCATTTCCATGGCCCTGGGTGCCTTCCTCGCCGGCCTGCTGCTGGCCGACTCGGAATACCGCCACGAGCTGGAATCGCAGATCGAACCGTTCAAAGGCCTGCTGCTGGGGCTGTTCTTCATCAGCGTCGGCATGGGCGCCAACCTGCGCCTGCTGATTGAAATGCCTTTGGTGGTGCTGGGCCTGACCCTGCTGCTGGTGGCGGTGAAGCTGGTACTGCTGATCGGCGTCGGGCGCCTGGCCGGTGGCCTGAACAGCGCCAGCGCCCTGCGCCTGGGCATGGTGCTGGCTGCCGGTGGCGAATTTGCCTTCGTGGTGTTCAAGCTGGGCAAGGACCAAGGCTTGTTCGACACCCAGACCTACGACCTGCTGCTGATGACCATCACCCTGTCGATGGCCATTACCCCGCTGCTGATGATTGGCTGCGCCCACGCCCTCAAGCGCCCGCAACCTGTGCGTGAGGTGCCGGAGCATTACAAGCAGATCCAGGCTGACACGCCACGGGTGGTGATCGTCGGCATGGGCCGCATGGGCCAGATCGTCGCGCGCATCCTGCGGGCACAGAAGATTCCGTTCATTGCCCTGGAAACCTCGGTGGACACCATCGAGATGACCCGTATGTTCGAACAGGTACCCGTGTTCTACGGCGACCCGCTGCGCCCCGAGGTGCTGCATGCCGCCAAGGTGGGCGAGGCGGAATACTTCATCATCACCATCGATGACCCGGAAGCTGCCATTCACACGGCGGAACGGGTGAAACGCCTGTACCCGCACCTGAAAGTGCTGGCCCGCGCGCGTAACCGCCAGCATGTGCACAAGTTGGCGGATGTCGGCGCCGAGCCGATTCGCGAGACGTTCTACTCCAGCCTGGAGATGACCCGCCGGGCATTGGTGGGATTGGGGTTGAGCGACGCGCAGGCGGCGGACCGGATTGCGCGGTTTACCCAGCATGACGAAGAGGTGCTGGTGGCCCAGGGGCAGGTGCGTGATGACCGGGCCAAGGTGATGCAGACGGCCAAGGAGGCCCGGGCGGAGTTGGAGCGGTTGTTTGATTCGGATGCGGATTGAGGGTTGGCGCATCGATTCAGGAAGAGGGCTCAGGCCCTCTTTTGTATTTTTGGCTTGAGATTGTCTGGGTCCGCTGCGCGGCCCTTCGCGGGCACGCCCGCTCCCACAGGAATAGCGCAAGCCTGGCAAGCGGTGCAGTACCTGTGGGAGCGGGCGTGCCCGCGAAGGGCCGCGCAGCGGACCCAGTGCACAAAAATATCAGCAGCATCCTACTTCGTTGCGAGCCATTTCCTACTCAGCCATACCATCTGACGAATTATCCTACGCACCGTGTCGAAGCCCGTCTGATTGTCCGGGGAAAGCCTGCTCTCTAGGCTTGCCGGGTCGCTGTCGGTTCAGCGATCGGGTGTGGAAACCCGGATGTGATGAAGGGCTGCCGTTATGGCAGTTGTGCGCGTGAGGCCTTTTGGCCTACCGGCTTGCCTTCTCACCGGTTTTCCACCCCGCGCACAACTGCCGCCTTCTGCGTGGAAACGGGTGGTTGCAGTTCAACCCGAGAGAAGGAATTGCCATGAAAAGAATCGTCCCCAATCCACCCCTCCCCAGCACCACACAACGCGCTTTCAGCCGCTGCGATGCCGGCCATCCACCTTTGTTCACAGTAAACCCAGGCGTCTCTGCCCACGACGCCCTGGTGCATGTCGCCCAGTACCTGCGCGGCGCCTACGACTGTGGCTACAAAGCCCTGGAACACCTGGATGAAACCGGCAAGAGCCTGTTCTGGAGCAACCTGAATGCGCTCGAAATGGCAGAAGGATTGGTTGAGGCATTGCTGGATGGGATTGAGTCGCAGCCCATGAATTGATGTTGTCTGTTCTGGCCCCTTCGCGGGCTTGCCCGCTCCCCCAGGGGCCCCACCGCGCTTTGAACCACAGGGACTCCTATGGGAAGGGAGAACCCCT